>DBAZ01000082.1:6341-10046 GCA_002291945.1 Tepidimonas sp. UBA997 | reverse complement strand
CTCGCGCTCAGGTACAGGGGCCGCGCCCCCGACATGGCCACGTCGTTGACCGTGCCGTGTACCGACAGACAGCCGATGTCGCCACCGGGGAAGAACAGCGGCGAGATCACGTGGCCGTCGGTCGCCATCACCAGCCGCCCTTCGGCGGGGTCGAAAGCTGGCAGCGCCAGCACCGCACCGTCGTCGCCTTGGCGCAGGAACGGGTTGTCGAAAGCGGGCAGGAACAGCTCCTCAATCAGTTGCGCTGCCGCCTTGCCACCCGCACCGTGGCCCATGTCGATGCGACCGTGCTTGATGTCCAGCGGTCGGATGTAGTTTTTCTTCATGTCAGCGTTCCAGTACCGCAAGAGCGCCATCTAGGGGCACCGAGGAACTGGCTTCGCCGGGCCTCTGGTGCCGTCCCCCTCCCGCCGCAGGCGAGAGAAGGGGCTGAGGCCCGCAGCTCTCAAGCCTGGCTGCGCAGGCTTGGACGGGACGAACAGACATCGCCTCTGGCGATGGCGCGGCCTGCAAGGCGCACGTAGCAGCGCGGGGGGTGGCAGGCTGTGCATCGCGGAAGCGACCGTAGGTGTAGTGCGCGGCGCAGGCGCCTTCGCTCGACACCATGCAGGAGCCGACCGGGTTCTCGGGCGTACAAACGGTGCCGAAAATCTTGCAGTCGGTTGGCTTCTTGACGCCACGCAGGATGGCACCGCACTCGCAGGCCTTGTTGTCGGGCACCGAGCGGTAGGCGAGGTCGAAGCGGCGCTCGGCGTCGAAAGCCGCGTAGGCCTCGCGGATCTTGAGTGCGCTGTAGGGCACCTCGCCCAGCCCACGCCACTCGAAGCTGGGGCGCAGCTCGAACACCTCGGACACCAGCGCCTGGGCGCGCAGGTTGCCCTCGGGCGTGACGGCGCGGGTGAACTCGTTTTCTACCTGGGCGGCCCCCCGGTTGACTTGGCGCACCAGCATCAGGATGGCCTGCATCACGTCCAGCGGCTCGAAGCCCGCGATCACCACCGGCTTGCGGTATTCCTCGGCGAAGTGCTCGTAGGGCGCGGAGCCGATCACGATGCTCACATGCGCCGGGCCGACGAAGCCGTCGATGGGCACGGTGCCCAACTGGCGCACCTCGGGCGATTCGAGGATGTGGGTGATGGCCGAGGGCGTGAGCACGTGGCAGCACAGCACGCTGAAGTTGGCCAGGCCTTCGCGCTGCGCGTCGCGGATGGCCAGCGCCGTGGGCGGCGTGGTGGTCTCGAAGCCGATGGCGAAGAACACCACCTCGCGCTGCGGGTTGGCGCGGGCGATGGCCAGCGCATCGGCGGCGGAATAGACCATGCGGATGTCGCCGCCACGCGCCTTGGCCCGGATCAGTGAAAGGCTTTCGGACGCCGGCACGCGCATGGTGTCGCCATAGGTGCAGACGATGGCACCCTGCTCCAGCGCAAGGCGGATCGCCAGATCGATGCGGCCTATGGGCAGCACGCAGACCGGGCAGCCCGGACCATGAACCATGCGCACGTTGGCGGGCAACAGCTCCAGCACGCCGTAGCGGCTGATGGCGTGGGTATGGCCGCCGCAGAATTCCATGAAGTTGTAGCATCGCTGCGGGTCAGCCTCGTCGTGGATGCGTTGGCCGATCTGCTGCGCCAGTTCGCCATCGCGGAACTCGTCGATGTATTTCATAGGACCCCCACGCTCCCCACTTCGTGTGGTTCGCTGCCCCGAGACTGGGAAGGGCCCCGGTCTTCGTCGGGTCCAGGGGCTGACCCAGCTTGGGGTGGCCCGGCGCTGGGTCGCACGTCTGCCCCGCCTGCTTGCGCCGCCTGCAACTCGGCAAACAGCGCCAGCGTCTTTTCGGCTTCTGCGGGGTCGATCATGCCGATGGCGTGGCCCACGTGCACGATCACGTAGTCCCCCACCTCGGCCTCGGGCACCAGCGCAATCGAAATCGGCTTGCGGATGCCACCCAGTTCGACCACGGCCTGGTCGTGGTCGCGCTTTTCAACCAGCCGCGCAGGTATGGCTAGGCACATGTGACGGTCTCCTTGCAGTGGGGCACGGCTGTCGTGCCCCTGAGTTGTTGAGCGGCCACCCAAGCCTGCCCGATCGCCAGCCCGGCGTCGCCGCAACCCTTGGAGCCAGCCTGAAAAACCCGCAGACCCGCAGCCCGCACCGCTTGTTGCGTGCGTTCGAGCAGGATGCGGTTGAAAAAACAGCCGCCACCGAGCACGGCTTGTTGGGTGCCGCGTGCCTGCGCCGCAGCCACCAGGGCTTGGGCCAGCGCGTCGGCCAGCGCCAGGTGGAAACCGGCCGCCGCCACATCGGCATCGGGAGCATCGAACAACTGGGCCAGCACCGGCAGCAGGTCGATGCGGCCATCGGCATGCAGCACCGCACCGGCCAGCGGCGGCAGATCGGGGCGCACCGACAAGGCCTGTGCAGCGGCTCGCTCCAGCGCGAGCGCGGCTTGGGCCTCGTCGTGCTGATGGTGGCACAGGCCCAGTGCGCCAGCGGCGGCGTCGAACCAGCGGCCGGCGCTGCTGCTCAGGGGGCAGTTCAGGCCCTGGTCCAGCATCTGGCGCACACCGGCGGCCACCGCTTCGCTGGCCACCAAACCGAAACGCGGCACGATCTCATCGGCCCGGCCCAGCGCGTGCAGGGCACTGGCCGCCATGCGCCAGGGTTCGCGTGCGGCGCGGTCGCCACCGGGCAGGGCCAGCGGCTGCAGGTGGCCCAGGCGGTGCCAGTGCGGGCCATCGAGCCACAGCAGTTCGCCGCCCCAGGGCGTGCCGTCCGTTCCGAGGCCGACCCCGTCGAGCGCGAGTCCGACCACCGGGCCGTCGAGGCCGTGTTCGGCCACCACCGCCGCCAGGTGCGCGTGGTGGTGCTGCACGCCGATGGCGGGTACGCCCAGCTCGGCGGCAGTGGCAAGGGCCAGTCGGGTGCTGAAGAAGTCGGGGTGCAGATCGTGCGCGAGCGCCTGCACCGGCGCACCCGCCGCGTCGGCCTGTGCCAGCAGCGCCTGCACCGAGGTTCCGAGGGCGGTGCAGGCCGCCGGATCGCTCAGGTCGCCGTGTAGCGGCGACCAGTGCGCACGACCATCCAGCACGAGGCAGGCCGCGTTCTTGAGCCAGGCACCGACGGCGAGCACGCTGGTGTGCCGTTGGGCGTGCCTTTGGGTGTGCCGTTGAGTGCGCAGCAGTACGCTGGGGCTCATCACGCAGCATCCGTCAGCTCGACGACCCGCTGGCCAAGGCCGCCTTGGCTTGGGCCAGATCGGCTTCCAACTGCGCCACCCGGTCGCGCAGCGCAGCCGCTTGCGCCGCCGCTTCGTGGTGGTGCGGGGTGCCGACCTTGTGCTCCAGCCAGTGCAGCCAGTCGTCCATGCCTGCGCCGGTGGTGGCCGAGAGCTGGATCACCTCGATGGCCGGGTTGACGCGCCGGGCCAGATCGATGCACCGCGCCAGATCGAACTGCACGTGCGGCAGCAGGTCGATCTTGTTCAGGATCATGAGCTGCGCGGCGGCGAACATGTCGGGGTATTTCAGCGGCTTGTCCTCGCCCTCGGTCACCGAGAGGATGGCCACCTTGGCCGCCTCGCCCAAGTCCCACACGGCGGGGCAGACCAGGTTGCCGACGTTCTCGATGAACAGCAGGCTGTGACCGTCGCCGTGGGGGTGATGGTGGTGCTCGTGGGCATGGGCATGGGCATGGCCGTGC
>DBAZ01000082.1:0-6002 GCA_002291945.1 Tepidimonas sp. UBA997 | reverse complement strand
CATGGGCATGGCCGTGCTCGTGCGGGTGGCGGTGGCTGTGCAGGCGTGCAAACGCCTCGGCCACCATGGGCGCGTCGAGGTGGCAACCCTTGCCGGTGTTGACCTGGATGGCGGGCGCACCGGTGGCGCGGATGCGGTCGGCATCGAAACTGGTTTGCTGGTCGCCTTCGATCACGGCCACGTGCAGGACGGGCTGTCTGGCTTTGAGCGCCTCGATGGTGGCGCACAGCAGCGTGGTCTTGCCGGAGCCCGGGCTGGAGACGACATTGAGCGCGGTCACGCCATGCGACGCGAAGTGCGCCCGGTTCTGCTGCGCAACCCGGTTGTTGGCGCCTAGGATGTCGGTCTCCAGCTTGATGGCGCGCTCCTGGCTCATGCCGGGCACCGAGACACGTGCGGCACCGGCACCGAAGTGCAGGTCGCCGTTGGCCGGATTCACCACTGCCACGCTGGCCACGGCGACCCCAGCGGCCTCGTGCTCGCCGGGCTTCACATCTGGCCGGACATGGGCCGGGCTGTTGTTACTGCACCCACACACGACACACATGATCGGTCTCCTTGCTAATGTCCATCCAGGTTTCTTCAAAAGCACAACTGCGGGCACGCGCCCTTGGGCACCTGTGGAACTGGCTTTGCCAGGCCACAGGGTGCGTCCCTCTCCCGCCGAAGGCGAGAGAGGGAGAAGACGCGAAGCGGCGCAGGGGGTGATTCCTATGCATCATCACTGACTTGCATGTCGAGTACGCGCAAGGCCATGCCGCCCGTGGCTTGCAGTTGGTAGCCACCGCAAGCCGGGCAGGCGTCGCCGCGCTGGGCCAGGGCGACGCTCTGCGCACAAGCCATGCACCACGCCTGGCCGGGCGGTTCGTCGATCTCGATGCGTGCGCCCTCCAGCAGCGTGCCGGGAGCCAGGCTTTCGAGCGCAAAGCGCAGCGCACGCACATCCACGCCCGCGAGCTGGCCGGCCTCGAGCCGCAATTCCAGCAGGCGTGCAAAACCTTCGCGCCGCGCCGTGTCTTCCACCAGTTGCAGCACACCACCGGCCAGACTCAGTTCATGCATGTTGTGCCTCCACTCCGCCATCATGCACCGTTGGCAGCTCGATGTCGTCCTGCGGCTGGAAACCGATTAGCAGCAATGGGACGAGCATTTGCCGTTCCGCGAGGCGAGCAAAAGCACTCTTCGTCGGTTGGTGTAGCACCGGATCATCTTCGTGGTGCCGACCAAGGAAGACACAGCCTCGACGCACACTTGGCTTTAGAGCGCCAGGCTTGATGCCCGCGCAGCCAAGCGCTGACGGGCCAGTTCTTCTGCAGACAGGTTGGACGACATGGTTAGCTCCTGTGCAACGGGCGTAGCGCTCAGACCGCCAACTGGCTAAACAGGTAGGCACCGGAGGCACCGAGGGCCGTGCCCAAGCCACCCAGCGCCTTGCCGCGGTGCTGGCCCAGCCAGCGTTTGATACCCAAGCCGATGCCCACGCCGCCGATGTGCAGTGCAGTCGTGGTCACGAGGAAGCCGACTGCATAGGCAGCAAAGCCGGTGGCAGGCGCTTCCGAGCCGTGGGCCAGACCATGCATCGACGAGGCCACGGCAATCAGCCCGAGACCGACGGCAGGCGGCAGCGGCCGGGTGGCGGCGACCAGCAGCAGGCCCATCAGCAGCACCGACAGCGATACGCCGTGCTCCAGGAAGGGCAGGGTCAAGCCCTGCAGGCCCAAGGTGGCACTGGCGATCAGCGCCAGCAAAAACACCGCCGGGCCTTGCCAGGCCTTGTCGCGCGGCAGCGCCGAAATCGACCAGACGCCCACCGCCACCATGGCCAGCAGGTGATCGAGGCCGAAGGGGTGAACCAAGCCCGCCATCAGGCTGTGGGTGCCGTGGCCCGGATGAGCCAGAGCGGCGCTGGCCAGACCGGTCAGCAGAGCGGCGACGGCCGCGCGACGGATGTTCTTTGATGGCATGAGGTTCTCCTAATTTTTATCAACCAGTTTCAGTGTACAGCCATACGGCCCATTTCATGAGATTGAGGACTCATGACTTATCCCAGGGAAAACCCGCATCAGCCAGAGCGACCAAGAGGGTGTATGGGGCTGCGCAAGTCACCGGGCAACCCGGCCGCTCCAGCGCCCGCCGTTTGGGGCGTGGCGGGTGGCTGGTCAAGGCTGGTCAAGGCCTCAGCGCCGCCAGAAGTGGCTGGTCAACAGCACCAGCACCGTCAGCAGTTCCAGTCGGCCCAGCAGCATGGCAAAGCTCAGCAAACCCAGTTGAAAGGCATTGAGCCCGCCGTAGTTGCTCGCCGGCCCCACCTCGCCCAGGCCAGGGCCGATGTTGTTGATGGTGGCCACCACGGCAGAAAACGCCGTCACCACGTCCAGCCCCGAGATCAGCATCAAAAAGGTCAGCCCCATGGTGGCGGCACCGTAGATCAGCATGAAGCCCAGCACGGTGGTCATGGTCGAGGAGGGCAACGTCTGCCTGCCCAAAGTCACCGGGTTGACCACCCGCGGGTGGATGATGCGCACCAGCTCGCGCCGCCCCTGCTTGATCAACAGCACCATGCGCACCATCTTGATGCCACCGCCGGTGGAGCCCGCACACGACACAAAACAGCCCAGAAACATCAGATAGACCGGAATGAAGACCGGCCACAGGGCGTAGTCTTCGGCTGCGTAGCCGGTGGTGGTGGCCAGGGACAGCACATGGAACGCGCTGCGGCGCAAGGCGACCCAGAAATCCTCATCCACCCGGTGCCAGGTCAGCAGCAGCGTGACCAGCAGCACCGAAAACGCCAGCACCAGGAAGTAGCTCAGGATTTCGCGGTCGCTCGTGATGGGGCGCAGCGTGAGCGAACGCAAAACCACGAAATAGCGCAGAAAACTGATGCCGGCCAGCGTCATGAAGACGATCGCCACCATTTCAATGGCGGCCGAGTCCCAGTAGCCGAAGCTGGCGTCGTGGGAGGAAAAGCCACCCAGACTCATGGTGGTACACATGTGCATGAAGGCATCGGCCCAGCTCATGCCGGCCCAGCGGTAGGCCAGCATGCAGGCAACCGAGAGCACGAAGTACACCAGCCACAGGCCGCGTGCGGTTTCGGCAATGCGCGGCGTGAACTTGGTGTCCTTCATGGGGCCGGGGGTTTCGGCCTTGTACAACTGCACCCCACCCAACCCCAGCAAGGGCAGCACCGCCACCACCAGCAGCACGATGCCCAGCCCGCCGATCAGTTGCAAAAAACAACGCCAGATGTTGACCGACACCGGCAACTGATCCAGCCCCGAGAAGGCCGTGGCACCGGTGGCGGTCAGGCCGCTCATGGCCTCGAAGTAGGCCTTGCTCCAGGTGATGTCGGGCACGGTGAACATCAGCGGCACGGCGGCAAAAGCGGTCAGCACCAGCCAGACCAGATTGACCAGCAAAAAGCCGTCGCGCACCGTCAGTTCGCGGTTGTGGGCCCGGGTGGCCCACCAGAGCAGCAGGCCACCGACGAAGGTGAAGGCAAACGACGCCGCCCAGACCACGCGCAGCGCTTCGTCGTCCTCGAACCAAGCCCAGGCCAGTGGCACCAGATGGGCGAAAGCAAACGCCATGATGATGCGCGAGAGCAAGGCCAGCGCGGGGCCAAAGATGTGCATCATCATCCGAAAAAGGTGGCGCTCACCTGAAACAGTTTTTCCACTTCGCGCACCAGCCGCTTGTTGGGAATGAAAATGACGATGTGGTCATTGACCTCGATCAAGGTGTCGTGATGCGGCATCAGCACCTCGGCCTTGCGCCCCTCGCCACGCACGATCGCGCCGAAGCGGGCCCCCTTGGGCAGCTTGACTTCCTCCACCCGGCGCCCGACCAGCCGCGAAGTTTTCAGGTCGCCACGGGCTATGCCCTCGAGCGCCTCGGCCGCTCCACGGCGCAGGCTGTGTACCGCCACCACGTCGCCACGCCGGATGTGCGCCAGCAGTTCGCCGATCACCGTCTGCGCCGGCGAAATCGCAATGTCGATGGCACCGCCCTGCATCATGTCGGCATAGGCGCGTCGGTTGATGATGGACATGACGCGCCGGGCACCCAGCCGCTTGGCCAGCATCGCAGCCATGATGTTGTCCTCGTCATCGCTGGTCACGGCGACGAACAAGTCCATCTCGGACACGTTTTCTTCCAGCAGCAGGTCTTCCTCCACCGCGTCGCCGTGCAGCACCAGCACGCTCGACGGCAACTGGCTGGCGAGGTATTCGCAACGCTTGGGGTTGTACTCGATGAGCTTGACGTGGCATTGCCCCACCAAGCTGCGCGCCAGCCGCAGGCCCACCTTGCCGCCGCCAGCAATCATCACCCGCTGCACCGGTTTGTCGATGTTGTGGATGGCGGCCAGCACGTAGCGGATGCGCTCTTTGGAGGCCAGCACAAAAATTTCATCGCCGGGCAGGATGCGGGTGCTTTTGGTGGCCTCCATTTCGGTGTCCAACCGGTACAGCGCCACCACGCGCATTTCGGTGTGCGGAAAGCGTTCCCGGAACTCGCCGATGGTATGCCCGACCAGCGCCCCGCCCACCGTGGCCCGCACCGCGACCAGACACACCAAGCCCTCGGCAAATTCCAGCACCTGCAAGGCCTCGGGGTAGTCGATCAGTTGATGGATGTAGCGCATCACCGACTCTTCCGGGCAGATCACCCGATCGACGGCAAAGCCGGTTCTGGACATCAGCGCGTCGCCCTCCACGAACTCGGGTGAGCGCAGGCGGGCAATCGTGGTGGGCACGTTGAACACCTCGTGGGCCACCTTGCACACCACGAGGTTGGACTCATCGGAGCCGGCGCAGGCGATCACCATGTCGGCGTCCTTGGCGCCGGCGTCGCGCAGCACCGACGGCTGGATGCCGTTGCCGACCACGCCGCGCAGGTCCAGCCGATCTTCCAGCAAGCGCAGGCGGGCTGGTTCGTGGTCGATCACGGTGATGTCGTTCTGCTCAGAAACCAGGCTTTCGGCCACGCTTTCACCCACGCGGCCAGCCCCCAGAATGATGATGTTCATGATTTACCTGATCGCGCCCCACACCCGCTGCCAACCCGATGCAGAGGTTGTTGGGCATACATGGTGCGGATTATGCGCCGTGTTGCCGGCCTGCCTGACACGGCCTGCTGCCACACCGACCGCCCACGCGGGCGCTGGCGCTTCAGAGCGAGCGCTGGATCAGGATTTTCTGCACGTCGCTGGTGCCCTCGTAGATCTGGCACACGCGCACGTCGCGGTAGATGCGCTCGACCGGAAAATCGTTGACCACACCATAGCCGCCCAGCGTCTGGATGGCAACGGAGCAGACTTGTTCGGCCACCTCGCTGGCAAACAGCTTGGCCATCGCGGCCTCCTTCAGGCAGGGCCGCCCGGCATCGCGCAGGCTGGCCGCGTGCCAGATGAGTTGGCGCGCCGCTTCCAGTTGCGTGGCGCATTCGGCCAGCCGAAAACCCACCGCTTGGTGGTTGAAAATTGGCTGGCCAAAGCTCACGCGCTGCTTGGCATAAGTGATCGCGACTTCCAGCGCACTGCGGGCCATGCCGACACTTTGCGCCGCAATCCCGATGCGTCCGCCTTCCAACGCACTCAGCGCGATCTTGTAGCCCTCGCCCACCTCGCCAATGAGGTTTTCGACGGGAATGCGGCATTGATCGAAGTTGATCTGCGCCGTGTCGCTGCTGTGCTGGCCCAGCTTGTCCTCCAGCCGTGCCACCACATAGCCCGGCGCGTTGGTGGGCACGATGAAGGCGCTCATGCCTTTCTTGCCGACTGCCTTGTCGGTCACGGCGATGACGATCATCACGTCGCCATATTTGCCGCTGGTGATGAACTGCTTGACGCCGTTGAGCACGTAGTGGTCGCCGTCCCGCGTGGCGGTGGTGCGCAGGGCTGAGGCATCCGAGCCCACATGCGGCTCGGTCAGGCAGAAGCCACCCAGCATCGCCCCCTGGGCCAAGGGCAGCAGCCAGCGCTGCTTCTGCGCCTCGGT
>DBAZ01000042.1:1168-18215 GCA_002291945.1 Tepidimonas sp. UBA997 | reverse complement strand
TTCCGATCTATCTTGACCTCCCCCATGTCCACCCAGCCCGGCCCGCCCATCACCACCCCGGCCCACCAGTGCCCGCGTCGCCCCGGTTTTTCGGGCGGCATGAAACGCAGATAATCCGCCTGCTCACCCATCTGGGTGATCAGCGCAATCCCCACGGTCAATGCCGCACCAAAAAGGGGCCACTGGAACGTCCCCCCTTCGCCATTTGCACCGGCATAGTGCACCACTTGGGCAAACACACCGGGGTCCAGCACCGCCACGGCCACAAAGGGAATGACCATCATGACCAGCCACAGTGGCTGCGTCCATACCTGAAAACGGCTGATGACCGACACCCCGTGTGTGACCAGCGGAATCACCACCACCGCACAAATCAGATAGCCCCAAGCCGGCGGAATGCCCAGCGCCAGTTCCAGCGCATAGGCCATCACGGCCGCTTCCAGCGCAAAGAAGATGAAAGTGAAGGTCGCGTAAATCAACGATGTGATGGTGGAGCCGATATAGCCAAAGCCGGCCCCCCGGGTCAGCAGGTCCATGTCTACCCCGTAGCGGGCGGCATAGACGCTGATGGGCAGACCCGCGACAAAAATCAGCAGGCCCGTGGCCAGAATGGCCCAGAACGCATTCAGAAAGCCATACTGCACCAGCAGTGTGGCACCCACGGCTTCCAGGATCAGGAAAGAAGCCACCCCGAATGCCGTATTCGCCACCCTCCACTCTGACCACTTGCGAAACCGCTGCGGCGTGTAGCGCAGGGCGTAGTCTTCCATGGTTTCACTGGCCACCCAGCTGTTGTAGTCCCGCCGCACCTTGACGATGCGCTGGATCGGAACAGCGGTTTCGGTGGCCTCAGGATTCACGCCAAGATTCAGCAGCTTTCATGCCATGCAGCAAGTTGTACGCCATCTGGCGCACAAACTGCGGTACAAACGGGTGTCCACACGGCATGGTTATTGCACAGGGCTACGCATGGAACTCTCCCCGCGCGACAAAGACAAGCTGCTCACCTTCACCGCCGCCCTGCTGGCCGAGCGCCGCAAGGCCCGTGGGCTCAAGCTCAACTACCCTGAAGCGGTGGCCCTCATCAGTGCTGCTGTCATGGAGGGCGCACGCGATGGCAAAACCGTGGCTGAGCTCATGAGCGAGGGCCGAACCGTACTCACCCGCGCCGACGTCATGGACGGCGTGGCCGACATGATTGCCGACATTCAGGTCGAAGCCACCTTCCCCGACGGCACCAAGCTCGTCACCGTGCATCAGCCTATCGTCTGAACCCTTCCCTGACTGGACTCCCCATGCGCAGACTTTCCCTACCCCACGCCCTGCTGACCACTTCTTTGGCTTTTCTGGCCACATCTGCCGTGGCCCATGAAGGGCATGGCCTGTCGGGCTCCCATTGGCACGCCACCGATGTGTTGGGCTTTGTCGCGGTGGCTGCTGTGGTCGCCGCGGTCATCTGGTTCGGTCGCAAGTGAGGCAGTGGCCATGACCCCCGGCGAACTCCTCATCGAACCCGGCGAGCACGTGCTCAACCCGGGGCGGCGCACCCTTTCTCTGGTGGTGGTCAACACGGCGGAGCGGCCCATCCAGGTGGGCTCGCACTACCACTTTGCCGAAACCAACGCCGCCCTGTCGTTCGACCGCGCAGCGGCACACGGCATGCGGCTCAACATCGCCAGCGGCACTGCCGTGCGATTCGAGCCCGGCCAGCAGCGCACCATCGAGCTGGTGGACTACGCGGGCAGCCGCGAGGTGTACGGCTTTCGTGGCCTGGTTCAAGGAGCACTCTGATGGCCACCGTTTCCCGACAAGCCTACGCCGAAATGTTCGGCCCCACCGTGGGTGACCGCGTGCGCCTGGCCGACACCGCACTGGTCATTGAAGTCGAGCAGGACTACACCCTGCGGGCCGGTGGCTATGGCGAGGAAGTGAAATTCGGCGGCGGCAAGACCATCCGCGACGGCATGGGTCAGGGCCAGCGCAGCCGCGCGCAAGGCGCGGTCGATCTGGTCATCACCAACGCCCTTATCGTGGACCACTGGGGCATCGTCAAGGCCGACATCGGCGTCAAGGACAGCCGCATCGTGGGCATCGGCAAGGCCGGCAACCCCGACGTGCAGCCCGGTATCGACATCATCATAGGCCCTGGAACAGAAGTTCTGGCTGGCGAGGGCATGATCGTCACCGCCGGGGGTTACGACAGCCACATCCACTTCATCTGCCCGCAGCAGATCGAAGAGGCGCTCATGTCCGGCATCACCACCATGACGGGTGGGGGCACCGGCCCGGCCACGGGCACCAACGCCACCACCTGCACGCCCGGCCCCTGGTACATGGAGCGCATGCTCCAAGCGGCCGACGCCTTCCCCATGAACCTGGGCTTTCTGGGCAAGGGCAACGGCAGCCAGCCGCAGGGGTTGGTGGATCAGATCGAGGCCGGGGCCATCGGCATGAAGCTGCACGAGGACTGGGGCACCACCCCCGCCGCCATCGACGCCTGCCTCGACGTGGCAGAAAACACCGACACCCAGATCTGCATCCACACCGACACGCTCAACGAAAGCGGCTTTGTGGAAGACTCCATCGCCGCGTTCAAGGGCCGCACCATCCACACCTTCCACTGCGAAGGCGCGGGCGGCGGCCACGCACCCGACATCCTGAAAGTGGTGGGCGAAGCCAATGTGCTGCCCAGCTCGACCAACCCCACGCGCCCCTACACCGTCAACACGCTGGAAGAGCACGTGGACATGCTGATGGTGTGCCACCACCTGGATTCTTCCATCGCCGAAGACCTGGCCTTCGCCGAAAGCCGCATCCGCAAGGAAACCATCGCCGCTGAAGACATCCTGCACGACCTGGGTGCCATCAGCATCATGAGCAGCGACAGCCAGGCCATGGGCCGGGTGGGTGAGGTCATCTGCCGTACCTGGCAGACCGCCCACAAGATGAAGGTGCAACGCGGCTGGCTGGTGCCCACGCCCGGCCGCTCGGACAAGGTGGAACAAAGCGACCGCAATGACAACTTCCGCGTCAAGCGCTACATCGCCAAATACACCCTCAACCCAGCCATCACCCACGGTGTCAGTCACCTCGTGGGGTCGGTGGAAGTGGGCAAGTGGGCCGACCTGGTGTTGTGGAAACCCGCTTTCTTCGGCATCAAGCCTGCCGTCATCCTCAAAGGCGGCATGATCGCCGCTGCCGCCATGGGCGACCCGAACGCCTCCATCCCCACGCCGCAGCCAGTGCACTACCGGCCCATGTTCGGCAGTTTTGGCGGGGCCATGCACAAAACGTCACTCACCTTCATCTCGCAGACCGGCATGAACGCGGGCATCGGTGAACGGTTCGGCCTGCAGAAAACGCTGGTGGCCGTCAAGGGCTGCCGCACCATCGGCAAGCGCGACATGGTGCTCAACGACTACGCGCCCGTGATGGAAATCGACGCTCAAAACTACCACGTGCGGGCCGACGGCCTGCTGCTGGTCTGCGAACCCGCCGCTGAGCTGCCGCTGGCCCAGCGCTATTGCCTCTTCTGAACCAATGACCGACATGCTCCACGCCACCCGCTGCATTCCCCAAGGTCAGGGCTTGGCCACGGTGCTGCTCAACCGGGCGGCCACCGTCACCCTGGACTGGGACCTGCGCCAGAAAAGCCGCTTTGACTGCGAAGACACGCAGGGTCGCCGCATCGGTGTGCTCCTGCCACGCGGCACCGTGGTGCGCGGCGGCGACGTGCTGCTGACCCACGACGGCTCGCTGCTCAAGGTGGTGGCCGCCCCGCAGGCGGTACTGCGCATCACCCCTTGCCAAGCCCACGGCTCGCCATTCGACCTCACCCGCGCCGCCTATCACCTGGGCAACCGGCACGTGCCCATCGAACTCCAGCCCGACCACCTCAAGATCGAGCCCGACCACGTGCTGGCCGACATGCTGCGCCAGATGCACCTGATCGTGAGCGAGGTTCGCGAACCGTTTGAGCCCGAGTCCGGGGCCTACGGGGGGCACGGCGCACACGGGGGCCACCACGGCCACGACCATTCGCATGCACACGACCACGCCCACTGACACCCCCACAGGCGCGCCGCTCCTCTCGCTGCTCTGGCTGGCCTCCCCCACCTTGCCGATTGGCGGGTTTTCCTATTCCGAAGGGCTGGAAGCCGCCGTTCACAGCAGCCTGGTGCACGACGAAGCCAGCGCCAGCGACTGGATTGTGGGCCAGCTGTGGCAGTCGCAAGCGCGATCAGACCTGCCCGTCATCGCCCAGGCCCTGCCCGCCTGGCACCAGCACCACTGGGCCCGCCTGCAGGCGCTGGACGACTGGGTGCGCCACACCCGCGAAAGCGCCGAACTGCGCCTGCAAACCGAGCAGATGGGCCGCTCCCTCATGGAATGGGCCAAGTCCCTGCAGGACGCCACATTTGACCTGTCTGCCGTGCCCGCCGCCCTGCGCCAGCCCACCTACCCGGTTGCCTATGCGTTGGCCCTCTCGCTGCAATGGCCGGTGGGCGCCCCGGTGCGCGACGCCGTGCTGGCCGCAGGCTTCGCCTGGGCCGAAAACATGGTGCAAGCCGCCATCAAGTCCGTGCCGCTGGGCCAGAGCGCCGGGCAGCGCATCGTGGCACGGCTGTGCCGCGAACTGCCCGCCGCCATCGACGCCGCCCTGGCCGTGACCGACGCCACCCGGCAATCCTTCAGCCCCATGCTGGCCATCCTCTCGGCCCGGCACGAAACCCAGTACTCCCGCATCTTCCGCTCATGAACGCTCCTGCCATGCACCACATTCCCGGCCGCACCAAGGCCCTGCCCCCGCTGCGCGTCGGCATCGGCGGCCCGGTCGGCTCCGGCAAAACCACCCTGCTCGAAATGCTCTGCAAAGCCATGCGCGAGCGCTACGACTTGGTGGCCATCACCAACGACATCTACACCAAGGAAGACCAGCGCTTGCTCACCGTCAGCGGCGCGCTGCCTGCCGAACGCATTCTGGGCGTGGAAACCGGCGGCTGCCCACACACCGCCATCCGCGAAGACTGCTCCATCAACCTCGAAGCCATCGACCGCATGCTGGCCGAATTCCCCAACGCCGACGTGGTGTTCGTGGAAAGCGGCGGCGACAACCTGGCCGCTACCTTCAGCCCCGAACTGAGCGACCTCACCATCTACGTGATCGACGTGGCCGCTGGCGAGAAAATCCCCCGCAAAGGCGGCCCTGGCATCACCAAGAGCGACCTGTTCGTCATCAACAAGACCGACCTCGCCCCGCACGTGGGCGCCAACCTCGACGTCATGGCCGCTGACACCGCCCGCATGCGCCCCGACGCACAGCGCCGCCCCTGGGTCATGACCAACCTCAAGACGCTGGACGGCGTGCAGAACGTCATCCGCTTCATTGAACAGCGAGGCATGCTGGCCGCAGCCGCATTGCCCTGAAGTCGCTCATATTCAAGTCTCGTGGTGCCAGTTCACCCACTGCAAACCCGGTACGCGGGCAAACTCGCGCTCGTTGCGCGTCACCAGCGTGGCCTGGTAGCGCAAGGCGGTGGCGGCAACCAGCGTGTCGTGTGGGCCAATGGGTGTGCCTGCCGGCTCCAGTTTGGCACGCACACGGGCCGCCGCTGCGGCGCAGGCGCTGTCGAACGGCAGCAACTGCATCGGAGCCAGCAGCTCCGCCAGTGCGGCCAGGCGGGGCGCAGCGGCCTCAACCGGCAAGCGCAGTAGGCCGTAGCGCAGTTCGTATTCCACAATGGTGGGCACGCCCAGATCGGCGGGACGCAGCGCCTGCAAGCGCGGCACCACCGCCGGATCGCCTCTGAAGTAGTAACTGATGGTGTTGCTGTCCAGAACCAGCATGCTCAAAACCCCAGCCTCGGTGTATCCGCAACAGCGCCCTGAGGATCGTCCACTTCGCGCAACGGGAAATCGGCAAAGCGGCCAGCCAGGGCAAGGCAATTGTGGGGCCACTCATGGGCTGCGTGCTTGCGTATCAGCTCGGCCACCCAACGGCTTTTGGACAACCCGTGCGCCTTGGCCGCCTGCTCCACAAGTGCTTGGGTGGCCTCATCGAGGTACAGCGTGATTTGCGACATGGTGAAACTCCCAGCCTGAACAAGAAAATATATGTGCAATTATATGTTAACTTACACCCGAAGTGCCTTGAAGTCGTTGACACGGGCACTTACAGCATCAGTGCAAAGTTCGAGCGGGAAAATCCTCAATGCTTCTCATTATTGACAAATCATCCTGATCGTCAATAATAAGAAACATCATGCCTAAAAAATCCCCCCCTCTGAACGAGTTCACGTTAGCCAAGCTTCGCCAACTGGGTGAGCAGATTGGCGCCAGGCGCAAGGCCTTGGGCGTCAACGCTACTGTGGTGGCCGAAGCCTCAGGCCTGTCTCGAGTCACGTTGCACCGCATAGAAAAAGGCGAACCCTCCGTCACCATGGGCGCCTGGAGCAACGTCATCGCTGCCCTGGACATGCAACTGCAACTGCAAGCATCACAAACCGCCGAAGCTGCCCCTGTCACCCCACTGCCAGGTTGGTGGCCTGTACGTATCGCGCTGGCTGATTACCCGCAGCTCAAGGCTGTGGCCTGGCAAGTCCATGGCACAGATTTCCTGACCCTGGTCGAAGCCTTTGACATTTACGAGCGAAATGCGCGGCACCTGAATAGGCCATCCATGTCGGCACAGGAGCAAGCCTTATGGGAAGCGCTGCAACAAGCGTTTGGCAAGCGGGCGAGCCATGTTTAAACGGCCACACCACCAACGCATCGCCCACGTGTTGAGCGCCCTTGATGGCAGCCTCCTGAATCAGCCCAGTACCTCGCACATCACCGAGACCGGCCAGCGGCTACGCTGTCGCTGGATGAACGCGTACTTCACAGCGACTCTTTCGCGAAGTACGCCGTGGCCTTTTTTAAGATGTCACGCTCCATCTGGACCCGGGCCAGCTCTGCTCGAAGCCGACTGATTTCCATCTGCTGAGCACTCACCGGCTTGCTGTCAGCCCCTGTCAGCCGACCTTCACGGCTGGCCTTGACCCAGTTAAACAAGGTCTGCTCCACCAGCCCAAGGCTGCGCGAAACCGCCGCCATGCTCTGCCCAGATTGCACCAGCCGCACCGCCTCTTGCTTGAACTCCAGCGTGTAACGCGACCTCACCGTCTTCGTCATTCCGTCTCTCCTTGCCTGGATTGAAACACTCAGCAAGGGATTCGTCTTTCAGGGGCAAGGTCAGGTGTGGCTCGAAAGCCGCACCGTCTTCAGCGGAAACGAGTCCGGATAGGTGCCTCCCTCACGCCACCGCTTCGGCGCTTTGCCGTTGCAGCATCGCCAGCACGCTGGCTACCGTCCCGCGCAGGTCGCGCCGGTCGCAGATGAAATCGACCGCGCCCTTGGTCTGCAGAAACTCGGCGCGCTGGAAGCCCTCGGGCAGCTTCACGCGCACGGTGTTTTCGATCACACGCGGGCCGGCAAAGCCGATCAGGGCCCTGGGCTCGGCAATCACCACGTCGCCCACAAAGGCAAAACCGGCACTCACGCCGCCCATGGTCGGGTCGGTCAGCACGCTGATGTAGGGCAGCCCCTTTTTGGCCAGGCGCGTCAGGGCGGCATTGGTCTTGGCCATCTGCATCAGGCTTAGCAGGCCTTCTTGCATGCGGGCACCACCGGTGGCGGTGAAGCAGACGAAAGGCACTTTCTGCTCGATGGCGGCTTCGACGCCGCGCACGAAGCGTTCACCCACCACCGAGCCCATGGAGCCGCCCATGAAATCGAACTCGAAGCACGCCACTACCAGCTCGAT
The DNA here is from genome assembly GCA_002291945.1 of Tepidimonas sp. UBA997. GTDB lineage: Bacteria > Pseudomonadota > Gammaproteobacteria > Burkholderiales > Burkholderiaceae_C > UBA997. The sequence continues at coordinate 10,411 of DBAZ01000042.1, read as the reverse complement.
GCTCATGACCGAGCCACCGATCACGATCAGGGCATCGGTTTCGCCGGTGGTCTCCAGCGCTTCTTTGAGCCGATCGGGGTATTTGCGGCTGTCCTTGAACTTGAGGGCGTCCACCGGGAGGATCTCTTGGCCGATCTCGTACTGGCCTTCGCCGTCCAGAAAGGCGTTCAGCCGGGCCCGGGCACTGATGCGGTGGTGGTGCCCACAGTGCGGGCAGACGTTCTGGTTTTTTTCCAGGTCGTTCTTGTACAACACCGCTTCGCAACTGGGGCACTTGATCCACAGGCCTTCGGGGATGGAGCGTCGGCTCGCCGAGGCGGTGCTGGTGATTTTGGGGGGGAGCAGTTTTTCAAGCCAGGACATGGTTGTTCGCGCGTCGCAAGTCAAGGAAGGATTATGGCGCAGAGCTGCATCGACTCACGAGGCCAGAGTATCCAGCGCCTGCCGGATGCCCTGCAGGAAAGCGGCGGCGGCGGGGGCCACTTGTGGCCGTGGCTGATGTTCGATGAGCTGTATCAACCGACTGCCGATCACCACGGCATCGGCGGTTTTCCCCACGGCGCAGGCGGTGGCCGCATCGCGGATGCCAAAGCCCACCCCGACGGGTGTCTGGACATGCTGACGGATGCGCGGCAGCATGGCTTGCACCGCATCGGTGTCCAGGTGGCCCGCGCCGGTCACGCCCTTGAGCGCGACGTAATAGACGTAGCCGCTGGCCACACGCCCCACCTGCGCCATGCGTTCGTCGGTGCTGGTGGGGGCGAGCAGGAAGATCAAGTCCAGCCGGTTGGCTTTGAGGGTCGCGGCAAAAGCCTCGCACTCCTCGGGCGGGTAGTCCACGATTAGCACGCCATCGACTCCCGCTGCAGCGGCGTCTTGGGCAAAGCGGCTGGCACCGTGCTTCAACTCGTAGCGCTCCACCGGGTTGGCGTAGCCCATCAGCACCACCGGGGTGGTGGCGTCGGTCTGGCGAAAGGTGCGCACCATGTCGAGCACCTGGCTCAGGCCGATGCCGAAGGTCAGCGCTTTTTCGCCCGCTTGCTGGATCACCGGGCCGTCGGCCATGGGGTCGGAGAACGGTACCCCCAGCTCGATGATGTCGGCACCGCCTTGCACCAAGGCGTGCATGAGTTCAGGCGTCACGTCGGGGTAGGGAAAGCCAGCCATGACGTAGGGAATCAGCGCCTTGCGCCCTTGTGCCTTGCGCTGCTGGAGGGTGGATGCAATGCGGCTCATGGACGGACCCCCAGGCTTGCCACTTCGTGTGCGGCGCTGCCCCCCGAGGGGGGCAGCGCTCCTTGGGGCGGCCCGGCGGGGATCCATGTCTGGGGTGGCTCCATGCTGCCCTTGACGGACTGCCCACGGCAACTCGGCCGGCAATAAAAGTCGGCGTTCGACAGATCGGCCACGGTGCCGATGTCCTTGTCGCCCCGGCCCGAGAGGTTGACCAGTATCGACTGGTCTGGCCGCATCGTTGGGGCCAGCTTCATGGCATAGGCAATCGCATGGCTCGATTCCAGCGCCGGGATGATGCCTTCGGTGCGGCACAGGTGGTGGAAGGCGTGCAGCGCTTCCTGGTCGGTCACGCCGACGTACTCGGCGCGGCCGATGTCTTTGAGCCACGCGTGTTCGGGGCCTACGCCGGGGTAGTCCAAGCCCGCGCTGATGCTGTGGGTTTCAGTGATCTGGCCGTTGTCGTCTTGCAGGATGTAGGTGCGGTTGCCGTGCAGCACGCCGGGCTGGCCTTTTTGCAGCGAGGCCGAGTGTTTGCCGCTGTCCAGCCCCTCACCGGCGGCTTCGACGCCTATCAGGCGGGTCGCTGGGTGCGCGATATAGGGGTAGAAAATGCCCATGGCGTTGCTGCCGCCGCCCACGCACGCAATCACGGCGTCGGGCTGGCGCTCAGTGCCGTTGCCCGGCAGCTTCAGGTCGGCCAGCATCTCGGGCATCTGCTTGCAGCATTCCTCGCCGATCACGCTCTGGAAGTCGCGCACCATCATCGGGTAGGGGTGCGGCCCGGCCACGGTGCCGATGATGTAGAAGGTGTTCTCCACGTTGGTCACCCAGTCGCGCATGGCCTCGTTGAGTGCGTCTTTCAGCGTCTGGCTGCCGCTTTGCACCGGCACCACCGTGGCCCCCAGCAGCTTCATGCGATAGACGTTGGGGCTCTGGCGCTTCACGTCCTCGGCACCCATATAGACGATGCAATCCAGCCCGTAGCGGGCGCAGATGGTGGCGGTGGCCACGCCGTGCTGGCCGGCTCCGGTTTCGGCAATGATGCGCGGCTTGCCCATCCGCCTGGCCAGCATGGCCTGGCCGATCACGTTGTTGATTTTGTGGGCGCCGGTGTGGTTGAGGTCTTCGCGCTTGAAGAAAATCTGCGCCCCGCCCAGTTCGCGGCTGCTGCGTGCGGCGTGGTAGATGGGCGAGGGGCGGCCCACGAAGTGCGCCAGCTCGTAGCGGAATTCGCGCAGGAATTCGGGGTCGTGCTGGTAGGTGGCGTAGGCCGTGCGCAGTTCGCTGATGGCGTGCGTGAGGGTTTCGCTGATGAAGCTGCCGCCGTAGGGGCCAAAGTGGCCGCAGGCGTCGGGTTGCTGGTAAGCGTACATGGGAATCGGCTCAGGGTTCGGAGGGGAGGTGGGCGGAATCAACCCGGATCAAGCAGGGCGTCGGCTTGGCGCACGGCCCCCACGAAGCGGTCGATCAGTTCCGGGCTTTTGATGCCTTTGGCGCTTTCCACGCCCGAACTCACGTCAACCGCCCAGGGGCGAACGAGACGGATGCCATCGATCACATTGGCAGGTGTGAGTCCACCAGACAAAACGAGGCGAGCGCTGGCGCTTAGTAGCGGGTGTGACCAAGGGAAGGCTGTCCAGTCGAAAGCGACGCCGCCACCGCCGTAGCCTGGTACATGGGCATCGAGCAAGACGGCTTGAGCATCAGAAAAATCCTGAGCGTATTTTAGAAGATCGAAGCCCGCCGCGCCGTCGCCGGTGGGTACCCGGGCGGCCCGGATGTAGGGTCGGCCCGGAGCCGCACACTGGCTTGGGGTTTCATCGCCGTGGAACTGCAGCAGAGCGTGGGGCACGGCTGCCAGCCCGGCCTGCACCTCCTGCGCACTGGCGTTGACGAACAGCAGCACCGGCGTGACGAACGGGGGCAGCCCTTGCGCCAGTTCACCCGCACGTTGGGCGCTTACCGCCCGGGGGCTGGGCGGGTAGAGCACAAAGCCGATGGCATCGGCACCAGCTTGGACGGCATGGCCCACGTCGGACTCGCGTGTCAGGCCACAGATCTTGATTCGGGTGCGCTGCATGGCGCGATTATGGCAACCAGTCAAAGCTGGGTACCTCAACGGGCAGACCCCAGTGGGCTGCATAGACCGGCCCGAGGAAGTACAGACCATCGGGGGCAAAGGTGGGTGCCGCCACCGCACGGCTGCGGGCCGCCAGCACGTCGGCCATCCAGTCGGGGGGGCGCAAGCCCTGGCCCACGGCCACCAGGCAACCCATCAGGTTGCGGATCATGTGATGCAAAAAGGCATTGGCCTCGAAGTCCAAGCGCCAGTAGGCCCCGCGACGGCGTATCTCGAGGCGCTGCAGGTGCTTGACCGGCGTGATCGCTTGGCATTGTGCGGCACGAAAGGAGGTGAAATCGTGCTCGCCGATCAGGTGGGCGGCGGCGGCCTGCATGGCGGCCTGATCGAGAGGGCGAAACACCCAGCCGACACGCCCCGTTTCCAGGCTCGGCCTGACGGCTGATTCCAGCAGCACATAGGCATAACGCCGCGCCGTGGCACTGGCACGGGCGTGAAAGGCCGCAGGTACTTCTCGTGCCCATTGCACGGCGATATCGGCTGGCAGATAGCGGTTGCTGCCGCGCACCCAAGCATGCATGGCCCGATTGATGTCGGTGTCGAAATGCACCACCTGACCCAAGCCATGCACACCGGCGTCGGTACGGCCGGCGCACAGGGTGCTGATGGCTGGCACGTCGGCGAACTGGGCCAGCGCCCGCTCCAGGTGGTCTTGCACCGTCTGCCCGCTGGGCTGACTTTGCCAGCCTTGGTAGGCGCTGCCCAAGTAGCTGATGCCGAGCGCGATCCTCAAGGCTGAGCTGCCGGTGTAACGGGCACCGATCAGGACAAACGAGCCAAGAAGGCGCGCGCACGTTGCTTGAGTTCACCGCTCGCTTCGGCTTCCACTTCTTCGGCCAGCGAACGGGCACCGTCGGTGTCGCCTATGGCATCAAATTCTTCGGCCAGCGAAAGCTTGGTTTGCAGCGGGTCATTGCTGCTGCCCAGGCTGTCGTCCAGGTCGAGGTCGTCCAGCGGGTCGGTGCCTGAAGGCTGTGCGGGCACCTTGGGCGCAGCGGCCTGATTGCTCGCAGGCGCGTCATCGACATCGAAATCCAAGTCCAGCGACAGGTCTTTGATCTCAGGGGGCAAGGTGGACGCCGATGGTGCCCGGGCTGAGGTTTCAGGTTCCAGAGCCGTCAGATCCAGATCAAAGTCGAGGGTGGCGCTTTGATCGTCTGCGGCGGCGTTCCGAGTCGGGGCTGAGGACGGTTCTGGCTTGGTGTCGGTATCCAGATCAAACGCGAAGGTGTCCGGCGTTTGCGCAGGCTCGCGTTCGACCCTGTCGGGCTGCAGCAACCGATCCAGCTCGTCCGGGTCGTTATCAAAATTCAGATCGATGTCGGGTGGGGTGGATGGCGCAGCGTCCTGCACAGAGGCGGCATTCGAGGGGAAATGAAGGTACAGCGGGTTATCGGGGTCAAGCTGTTGCCCCAGGTTGCGGGCCTGCTGCCATTCGTCGCCTTCACCGTCCGTGAGCGCATGCAAATCCTGTGCGCCTGCATGGAAGGCCGCTACATCCTGGCGGCCTGCATAGATTTCGAGCAGTTTGAGTCGGGCCGACAGCTTGTCGGGATGCAGACGGATGGCTTCGAGCAGGATTTCTTCGGCCTGCTTTTCCCGACCATACGCTAGGTAGACATCGGCCTCGGCCACCGGATCGACATCGCCCCCGGCATCGAGCTGACTGGGCGAATACATCATGGATGACACGGGCGGATCTTCGTTGGTGTCCACCGTCTGACCTTCGGCCAGTTCCTGACGATCTTGCTTGGCAGGACTGTCGTCATGATTGGCAGTGGCTTTGCGTTGGCGCAGGCGCAGCAGTGCCAGCAAACCCAGCAAGGCGACCAGTACGCCACCGGCGGGCAGCACCAGCGGATGCTCGGTCAGGCTTTGAATGATCGCACCGCTACTGGCGGGAGCAGGAGGGGGCGCCGGAGATGGTTCAGGAGCGGGCGGCGGGGTAACTGGATCAGGTGCAGCCGGCGGGGTGGCCTCGACCGTCAGAGCAGGCGCGGTAGTGGGTTCGACTGTGGGTTTGACAGTGGGTTCGACGGCGGATGGCGGCACAGCTTCGGCCGCTGGCGGCGTGGCCACCGCGTCACGGAGTTGTTCAAGCTCTTGCAGGTTGCGGCTGAGCTCGTCGGCCCGCTGTTGGGTCGCTTCTTGCTGGCGTGCCTGGGCGATCTGTTGAGCTTCTGGCGCTGCAGTAGCCCCTTGAGCCAATGTGAGCCGGTCTTGGGCGGTCGTGGCGAGCTGCTGATCGGCCACCTCGGTCTGGATCGCGCCCGCCGCTTGACGAGTGGGCGCAGCGGTTGCCTGTGCAGGTGCCATGCCCGCCAGGCGTCTGCGGAATTCGTTGAAGTCCCGGCTCTGGGCCTGGATCAACTGGCGGGCTTCAGAAACAGGAATGGACGATGCCTGGGCAGCATCAGGGATTTCGAGGATGGCACCCGCCTTGAGGCGGTTGACGTTGTTGTTGATGAATGCCTCCGGATTGGCCCGCAGAAGAGCAATCAGCATTTGGTCGAGGGAAACACCCCTTGGCAACTGATTGAGCACGATGCCGCTGGCGGTATCGCCCCGTCGCACTTCGACCTGGGAAACGGGGTCTGCCGGGGCAGGAGCGCTTGCAGGCACCGCCGCAGGCGCAATCCGTGGCGGGGCTGTAGGCGTGACCGGTGTGGCCGGGACTGGCACCGGCATGGCGGGGCGGACATCAGAAACGACTGGCGGTGGCGGTGCCGCAGGCAGCAGTGGGGCCGGGGCAGGCCGCAGATTCGGCGGGTCGAACAGCAAGGTGTAGCCGCGCAGCAGTTGCCCGTTGGCCCAGTTGGCCTGCACCACGATGTCGAGGAACGGTTCCGTCACGAGGCGGTCACTGCTCAGGCGGATCGTGAACTGGCCGTCCGGGCGCTGCACCAGCTCGAAACGGACCTCGTTCAACAGCGGGTTGAATTCCATGCTGGCGGCGCGAAACCGGTCGGCCGGCGCAACGCCGATTTGCAAGGAGCTGGCTTCTTCCGGCGTGATGCGGGGCACGTCGATTTCGGCACGCAAAGGCTCCCCCAACTGGGACTGAATCGTGACCCGGCCCAAGGATAACGCCCATGCATGCCCCGCCGTCAGCAGTGACGCCACGGCGACGGCCGCCGCGATGGCGTTCATCGAGCGATTTTTAGGGGCCACCAAGGCCGCCCCAGTGCCTAGGCCATTGCTCTTCTTGTGCTGCACACAAACCTCTACCATTAATAGCGAGATTTCACCTTAACATCAATAGTTTACGGTGACAAGCTCAGAAGCCGCTTCAGTCCTAGAAGCGGCCGGTTCCAACCCTGCATGAGGGCAATCTGTTGCAACGAGACAACGAGATCGACCTGCAAGGCTCAGAATATAACCTCAAGCGCCCAGCAAGATGCGCAGCATGCGGCGCAGCGGCTCGGCAGCGCCCCACAGCAACTGGTCGCCGATGACAAAAGCCGACACATAGTCCGGGCCCATGTTGAGCTTGCGCACCCGGCCCACGCCCACGCCCAGCCCACCCGTGATGGCGGCCGGCGTCAGTTCTTTGACCGTCAGGGCGCGCTCGTTGGGGACCCATTTCACCCACGGGTTGCCGCTCTTGATGATGGCCTCGATCTGCTCCAGCGGCAGGTCTTGCTTGAGCTTGAGCGTCAGCGCCAGGCTGTGGCAGCGCATGGCACCGATGCGCACACACAGGCCATCCACCGGTATGGTCTGGGCGGTGCCCAAAATCTTGTTGACTTCGGCTTGGCCCTTCCATTCCTCTTTCGACTGGCCGTTGGGCAATTGGGCGTCGATCCAGGGGATCAGGCCACCGGCCAGGGGGGCACCGAAGAACTCGGTCGGCACGTCCTCGCGGATGGTCTGGGCAACCTTGCGGTCTATCTCCAGAATGGCGGAGGCCGGGGTGGCGAGTTCGTCGGCCACCGCAGCGTGTACCACGCCCATGCCCTTGAGCAGTTCGCGCATGTGGTTGGCACCGCCACCGGAAGCCGCTTGGTAGGTCATGGAGCTGACCCACTCCACCAGCCCTGCGCGGAACAGCCCGCCCAAACCCATCAGCATGATGGAGTTGGTGCAGTTGCCGCCGATCCAGTTCTTGCCGCCCGCAGCCAGCGTTTGGCGGATCAGGCCGTCGTTGACCGGGTCCAGGATGATGACGGCATCGGATTCCATGCGCAGGGCCGAGGCGGCGTCGATCCAGTGGCCTTGCCAGCCGCTGGCACGCAGTGGGGGGAAAACCGCTTTGGTGTAGTCGCCACCTTGGCAGGTGATGATGATGTCGCATCGTGCCAGCGCCGCGACGTCATGGGCGTCTTGCAGCGTCGGGTGCGCTTTGGCCACCGCCGGGGCAGCCCCCCCGGTGTTGGATGTGGAGAAGAAAACGGGTTCGATGTGCTCGAAATCGCCCTCAGCGACCATGCGATCCATCAACACTGAGCCGACCATGCCGCGCCAGCCAACCAGACCTACCAACTTGCTCATGAGTAACGCCCTTTCTAGTGAAACAAAAACAGTCCCGACCAGACCTGTTTGCCCCGGCTCGTCAAGGCCAGGAAGGGCGCACGACGATACCGGAGCCGATCAGCTCTTAATGGTCGTGGTGGTGATTGCGCACACGGCCACACCGGCCAAGGCGGCAGTGGTGGTGTTCAGCGGGAACTGTGGTGCGGCAAACATCGATGCATTGTAAAGCATGGGGGCTTGCCGGTGGCTGACAAGCCCGCCGCATGGCTCAGCCCAGCGCCTCGACCACTGCGTCGCCCATCTGGGCGGTGCCTACCTTGCTGGTGCCCGCGCTGTAGATGTCGGGCGTGCGCAGGCCTTGGGCCAGCACCTTCTGCACGGCGGCTTCGATGCGGTTGGCGGCTTCGGTCTGGTTGAGGCTGAAGCGCAGCATCATGGCCGCGCTCAAAATGGTGGCCAGCGGATTGGCCACGCCTTGGCCGGCGATGTCGGGGGCGCTGCCGTGGCTGGGTTCGTACAGGCCTTGGCCTTGTGCGTTCAGGCTGGCCGACGGCAGCATGCCGATGGAGCCGGTCAGCATCGAGGCTTCGTCGGACAGGATGTCGCCGAACATGTTGCCGGTCACGATCACGTCAAACGCCTTGGGGGCCTTGACCAGTTGCATGGCGGCGTTGTCAACGTACATGTGTTGCAGTTCCACGTCCGGGTACTGCTGGTGTACGTCGCTGACCACGTCTTTCCAGAACTGGAAGGTCTCCAGCACATTGGCCTTGTCCACGCTGGTCACTTTCTGCCGGCGCTTGCGGGCGGCTTGGAAGGCGACGTGGGCGATGCGTTCGATCTCGGGCCTGGCGTAGCGCATGGTGTCGAAGGCTTCTTCGGCACCGGGGAAGTGGCCGTCGCTGGCGGTGCGGCGGCCACGCGGTTGGCCGAAGTAGATGTCGCCAGTCAGTTCGCGGATGATGAGGATGTCTAGGCCCGCGATCAGCTCGGGCTTGAGGCTGGATGCGCCTACCAGTTGCTCGTAGCAGATGGCGGGGCGGAAGTTGGCGAACAGCCCCATGTGCTTGCGCAGCCCGAGAATGGCTTGCTCCGGGCGCAAGGGGCGGGCCAGCGTGTCGTATTTCCAGTCGCCCACGGCACCGAACAGCACGGCGTCGGCTTGCATGGCCAGCTCGAGCGTGGCTTCGGGTAGCGGGTGGCCGTGCGCGTCGTAGGCGACACCGCCCACCAGCGCGTGCTCCATCTCGAACGACAGGTCGAGCGCCTGCAGCACTTTGACGGCTTCGGCGACGATTTCGGTACCTATGCCATCACCGGGGAGGACTGCGATTTTCATCTGGGGTGGGGGCGCTCACGGCGCCAGTGAGGGGGCTGCGGAAGTGGCCTTGGAG
>DBAZ01000042.1:0-788 GCA_002291945.1 Tepidimonas sp. UBA997 | reverse complement strand
CGAAATCGGGCGCGAGATAGGCCACGAAATCGGGCGCGAAATGGTTGCGCGAGGGCCGTGAGTGGGCACGATGAGGACGATAGGCACGACGGGGCTTTAGCCGACGAACGTCCGGGCCAGCCAGGGTTTGGTGGCCAGGCGGTGTGCCTCGAAGGCCTGAATCTTGTCCTTGTGGCGCAGCGTCAGGCCTATGTCGTCGAGCCCGTTGAGCAGGCAGTATTTGCGAAACGGCTGCACCTCGAACGGGATTTCCTCGCCTTGTGGGCGCAGCACCACCTGCCGCTCCAGGTCGATGGTCAGTCGGTAGCCGGGGAAAGCCAGCACCTCGTCGAACAACTGGCTCACCGTCGGCTCGGGCAAGACGATGGGCAGCAGGCCGTTCTTGAAGCAGTTGTTGAAGAAGATGTCGGCGTAACTCGGGGCAATCAGGGCGCGAAAGCCGTACTGCTCTATCGCCCAGGGGGCGTGCTCGCGGCTGGAACCACAGCCAAAATTCTTGCGTGCCAGCAGGATCGAGGCCCCCTGGTAGCGCGGCTGGTTGAGCACGAAGTCGGGGTTGGGCTGGCGTGCGCTGGCGGGCACGCCGGGTTGGCCCGGCTGATCCAGGTAACGCCATTCATCGAACAGGTTGGGGCCGAAGCCGGTTTTACGGATCGACTTGAGAAACTGCTTCGGGATGATGGCGTCGGTGTCCACATTGTCCCGATCCACGGGCGCGACCAGCCCTTGGTGTACGGTGAATGTCTGCATGTTTATCTGGGTTGGGCGGCGTCTTGGATGACTTGGCC
>DBAZ01000001.1:685-2991 GCA_002291945.1 Tepidimonas sp. UBA997 | reverse complement strand
GCTCTTCCGATCTTCTTCAGGGCCTTGACCAGCGCGTCGTCGGTGCGGACGGCTTCCCCGGGCTGCACCGCCACCAGGTTCTGGCCCTTGTCGCCATCCCTGGCGTCTTCTGCATCGGCGGCGGCTTCCTTGCCATAGACCGCCATCCAGCCCGGCTTCACCAGCACCTTGCCTTCGGTCTTGAAGCGGTGCTGGGCACCAGGCACGGCCACGGTGGTGATGCGGGTAGTTACCATGAATTCGGCCGCCGGGTAGAACACGGCAATGAAGCGCCGCACCACCAAGTCGTAGAGCTTTTGCTCGGCCTCGCTCAGGCTGCTGGGGGCCTGCAGGGTGGGGATGATGGCGAAGTGGTCGCTCACCTTGCTGTTGTCGAACACCCGCTTGGTGGGTTTGATGTAGTCGTGGTTGAGTGCTTGCAGCGCGTGCGGCGCCAGATGCTTGAGCGGGCTGTCGGCCAGCATCTCGAACGTCTGCCGCACGGTGCCGAGGTAATCCTCGGGCAGGGCGCGGCTGTCGGTCCGCGGGTAGGTCAGGGCCTTGTGCTTTTCGTACAGGCTCTGCGCCAGCGCCAGCGTGGTTTTGGCGGAAAAGCCGTAACGCCCGTTGGCCTCGCGCTGCAGACTGGTGAGGTCGTACAACAGGCCGCTGGCCTGGGTGGTGGGCTTGGATTCTTCGGCCACGGTGGCGGGCTGGCCGCGCACCGCCTGGGCAATCGCCTGCGCCTGGGCTTGCGTCCACAGGCGGTCGGCCTTGAGTTCGGCATCGGCACCGTCTTCGATCTGCTTGGGCGTAGGCTTCTTGAACGCCGGGTCGAACCACTTGCCGGGGTATTCGCCGGCCTGGGCGGCAAAGGTGGCGTGGATTTCCCAGTAGTCGCGGCTTTTGAAGGCGCGGATTTTCTCTTCGCGCTCCACCACCACCGCCAGCGTGGGGGTCTGCACCCGGCCCACGGTGGTGAGGAAAAAGCCACCATCGCGGCTGTTGAAAGCCGTCATGGCGCGGGTGCCATTGATGCCGACCAGCCAGTCGGCCTCGGAGCGGCTGCGTGCGGCGTCGGCCAGCGGGCGCATCTGGGCATCGCTGCGCAAGTGCGCAAACCCGTCGCGGATGGCCTGTGGCGTCATCGACTGCAGCCACAGCCGCTGCACCGGCTTGTTCAGCCCTTTGGCGCCCCCGGCATATTGCTCGATCAGGCGAAAAATCAGCTCGCCTTCGCGGCCCGCGTCGCAGGCGTTGACCAGTGCGCTCACGTCTTTGCGCTTGGCCTGCTTGACCACGGCGCTCAAGCGCGACTTGGTTTTGTCGATCGGCTTGAGGTCGAAGTGGGGCGGAATCACCGGCAACTGGGCAAAACTCCATTTGCCCCGCTTCACGTCGTAGGCCTCGGGCGCGGCAATTTCGACCAGATGCCCCACCGCCGAGGTGACGACGTAAGAGTCGTTCTCGAAATGGTCGTCGTGTTTCTCGAACTTGCCCGCAGCAGGCGTCAGCGCCCGCACGATGTCCTGCGCCACGGAGGGTTTTTCAGCAATGATCAGCGTTTTGCTCATGTTGGTCGGTTTCGTCTCTACAATCCACTCTCGGGCGCGTACACGCGCACCGGTGTGCGCACACCTGCGCGCACATGCATGGAATAACGTTACCAAATTTCCGCACGTGCCTGCAAACACCGCCGATCATGCCCCGCCTGCCTCCGGACGCCGCCTCCAGGTGCGCCGCTCGGGCGTACACGGCAAAGGGGTGTATGCCCTGCGCTCCCTGTGCGCGGGCGAGCGCCTGATCGAATACACCGGCGAGTCCATCACCTGGGCGGAGGCGCTGCGCCGTCATCCGCACGACCCGGCCCAGCCCACGCACACCTTCTACTTCCACATCGACGACGGGCGCGTGATCGATGCCAAGTACGGGGGCAATTCGTCGCGCTGGATCAACCACAGTTGTGCGCCGAATTGCGAAGCCGAACCAACCGACTGCGGGCGGGTGTTCATCCGGGCCTTGCGCCAGATTGCCGTCGGCGAAGAACTGTTTTACGACTACGGCCTGGTGATCGACCAAGCGCATACGGCAAAACTGAAGGCCGCCTACCCCTGCTGGTGCGGGGCCGCCGACTGCCGGGGCACCCTGCTGGCACCGAAACGGCGCTCGAGGCGATGAGCACACCGCCACGTGCCTTGGCAGAGCTCCACAGCGCGGCCGAAAGCGTCTGGCAGGCGGTCACGACCACGTTGCCCGGGTTTGCAGTGGAAGTGCTGCCGCGCATCGATTCCACCAACACCGAACTGATGCGGCGGGGGCGGCCGGGG
>DBAZ01000001.1:0-369 GCA_002291945.1 Tepidimonas sp. UBA997 | reverse complement strand
AACACCGAACTGATGCGGCGGGCGCGGCAGGGTGTGGCCGATCCGCTGCTGTTGGTGGCGCTGGCGCAGACGGACGGACGCGGGCGTCGGGGCCGGGGTTGGGTGAGCGAGCCGGGGGCGTCGCTGACGTTTTCGCTCGGCATGGCTTTGCAGCCGCCCGACTGGTCGGGCCTGTCGCTGGCGGTAGGGGTGAGCCTGGCCGAAGCCCTGCACCCCGAGGTGCGCCTGAAGTGGCCAAACGACCTCTGGTGGGCAGACCACAAGCTCGGCGGCATCCTGGTGGAAACCGCCAACGTGGGTGCGCAGCGCTTGGCCATCATCGGGGTCGGGCTGAACGTGGCCACCCCCGCGCTGCCCCACCCCGACCCC
>DBAZ01000049.1:21763-69085 GCA_002291945.1 Tepidimonas sp. UBA997 | reverse complement strand
AAGCCCGCCGCATCTGGAAAACACCCGAGGGGGTAAGCCTGCTGCGCAAGATGCTGGCCGGTGAAACGCTGGAGGGGCAAGACCGGGAGACACTGGACGCACTGAAGCGGGCAGACCCGCCGAAGCTGGCCCAGACCCCCGCAGATTCCGCACCCCAGACACCACACGACTGAGGGCAAACCGCGCAGAACCTCGCGGGTAGCCTGCGCCTTGAGGCGTGGGGCATTCATGCACATCGAGGGCATGAGAGGCTGGCGCAGTGACAAGGCCCGCCGTGGGTTTCTGAAGTTGCCAAACAATCCAAACCGAAAACAGCAACCGAAGTGCTGGGGCTGGACTGACAAGGTTTAGGCAAGGATACGGGGAGGTTTCTGGCTGGGGCGATTCCAGAAATCCGCTTACATCCGCCGTTACATCGGAGAGGGACAAGAAAAAAGCACTTGGGCATTTCTGCTCTAAGTGCTTGATTTATTTGGTAGGTCGTGCAGGATTCGAACCTGCGACCAACGGATTAAAAGTCCGCTGCTCTACCAACTGAGCTAACGACCCAACTGATAACTTGCTGCTGATTACTTCGTAACCTGCGAAGCCTCAAATTATAGCGTCTTTTTTTACGTGGTTTACATCTGTTTCATTTTTTTCTGGCCTCCCCGTGCCAGAACGTCGAGCACCCACCCGGCCGCGACCATGCCAAAGGCAGCCGTGACGGCAATGCTGGAACCATAGCCGTGGCAGTTCAAGCTGCTGTCAGTGGGGTCGCATCCGGACTGTGGCTGCTTCACGGCTTCGCGGCTGAATATACAGGTCACGCCCATGCGGCCTTGCCGTGGCATGCCGTGCGTTTTCCGCAGCCGATAGCGCAACTGTGCCAGCAGGGGATCGTGGGTGACATCGGCCAGGTCAGCCTGATCCACCCGGTGTGCCTGGGTTTTTCCACCTGCAGCACCAACGGTGATCCATGGAACTCCGGCATGCAGCGACCACGCCGCCATGGCCGTTTTGGCTGATTGCTGGTCGCAAGCGTCGACCACAGCGTCCACTGGCTGGGCCAGACAGGCTTGCGCATACAGGGTCGTCCAGTTGTCTGGCGTGACAAAGTCGTCCATGGCCTGCACGCGGGCCAACGGGTTGATGTGCTCGATGCGCGCCCGCATCGCACAGACCTTGGCCTGCCCCAGCGTGGGGGTGATGGCATGGACTTGCCGGTTGATGTTGGACTCGGCCACATGATCCATATCGACCAGACTCAGGCAGCCAACGCCGCTGCGCCCCAGCGCTTCAGCCACCCATGACCCGACCCCGCCGATCCCGACGACCAGCACATGGGCATCAAAAATGCGTTGTGCCCCCTCGAACCCATACAGGCGCCGAAGGCCCCCAAACCGACGCTCGACATCGATCAGCACGGCATCAGTCACGTTCGATCAGCCATATCTGAAACTTGAACCCGATCCAGGCACCCGCCCAGATCCCTGCCACCGCCAGCACACTGGTCAGGCTAAGGGTGGACAGGCCGGACAAGCCTTGCCCTATGGTGCAACCGAGCGCCGTCACCCCTCCCACCCCCATGCAGACCGCACCGGCCAGATGCAGCGCGGTGTCCTGCGTGCTTTGAAAGCCCTCCCACTGGAAGGTCTTGGCCCACCAGGCCTGCACAAAAGCGCCGACGACCACACCGAAAACGCCGACCACCCCAACCGTCAGTACGACCGAGGCGTCACTGAAGTAGATGACCCAGTCCAGCACATGAGCCATGGGGGCCGAAAAGGTGAAGGATTCCATCCGCCCCGTCTGCGTCGCCAGATAAACCGACTCCAAGGTCTCGGGATGCTCTTCCACAAAACCCAACACCCCCGTGACCCACCATAGGGCCACGACCGTTGAGCCGATCCCGACACCGGCCAACCAGTGGTCGGCAGCAGACCGAAAATCTCGACTCCATGCCGCCCAGACAATCAAGCCCAAGGCCACCCCGAATGCGAGGATCAGTGCCAGCACCGAGACCGCACCCTGACCGCCGCTGTCAGCATTCAGCCAGAGCGGGATGGCACTGCTCCCAGTCAAGTTGAACGCCACGGTGTCGACGGTATTGACCCGGACGACGGCCGTCAGCCCCCTGAGGGTGGCGTAGGCTGCAACCCCCATCACGATGAACACGACCAAGGATTTCAGACTGCCGCCACCGATACGCACCAGGGTTTTGCTGCCGCAGCCGGAGGCGAGCACCATCCCCAACCCGAACAACCAACCGCCAACCAAAGCCGATAGCCAGACGACACGACCGCCGGTATAAATGGTTTGCAAGGGATCGATCCAGCCCAGCCAGGCCATGCCATAAAAACCGATGATGGCCACGCCGACCGCCATGGCCCACATGCGCATGCGGGTCCAGTCGCCCATGTTCACGATGTCACTGATCGCACCCATGGTGCAGAAGTGGGTGCGCTGGACAATGAATCCAAAGACAAAGGCAACCGCGAGGGTTGCCCAGAGAACCTGCGTACGCAGGCTGTTGAGATCGGCCAGTTCCATGGCGCAAATTGTAATCAGCGTATCCGGGCCAAGCGGTCACGTGCGGTGGCTGCCGCTTCTGACTCTGGGTATTGCTCCACCAGTTGTTGGAGGGCCTTGCGCATGGCAGCGGCATCACGGAGTTCCAGGTGGCAATTGGCGATGGCCAGTTGGGCTTCCGGAGCACGGGGGTGACGTGGCGCTGCCTGAATCATCCGCTGGTAGCTGGCGATCGCTTGCTGATACTCCCGGGCCGCGTAAAACGCATTACCCTGCCAATACAAGGCCGTCGGCACGTAGCCACTGTGAGGGAACTGGGTGGTCAGCGTCTGGAACAGCCGCGCCGCCCCAGAAAAATCAGACGCACGAATCGCATTCATGGCAAGCTCAAAGGCTTGAACTTCCTCCGCACGAGCAGAAAATTCAATCCCATCCAGACTGACACGCCGCGGCTCCAGCGGGCGCAGGCGCTGCTCCATGCTCTGCAGCAATTCGCGCTGCACGGCCAGTTCTCGCGTCAACTGCTCGTTCTGGCCTCGCAATATGGCCAGTTCGCTGCGCAGGCTGTCCAGTTGGCCAGACAGATCAAGCACACCGCGGCGCAATGGGACGATCTCTTCGGTCAGCGCCTTGATGTCGGCATCGAGTCGATTGTGGTTGACTTCCACCCGCTCACGCAAGTTGATGATGGCCCGACGCGCCTCGTCGTCGCCACCAAAAAGCTGTGCATGCGCCGGCACCAGCAGGCTCAAGAGCAGCGCACTGACGCCGAGGGTGCGCCAATCGAAGGGCAGGCGAGTCACTTTCATCGACGGTAGGTGATTTCGACACGACGGTTTTGTGCATGCGCGTCTTCAGTCATGCCAGGATTGGCCAGTTTTTCCTTGCCAAAGCTCACCGCCTCCATCTGGGCGTCCGCCACGCCCATCAGGGACAAGGCGCGACGAACCGACTCGGCACGGCGCTGACCCAGTGCCAGGTTGTACTCGCGAGTACCGCGAATATCGGTGTGGCCCTCCAGCACAATCGTGCGGGCACGATTGGCCGCCAGGAAGCGAGCGTGCGCCTCCAGAACAGGCATGAATTCAGGCTTCACGGCGAATTCGTCAAAGTCGAAAAACACCAGACGAGAGATGGTGGCGGGAGGCTCACCGAGCTGAGCCGCACCGGCCTGCACAGGAGCGACGCTACGAGCATCGGCTGATGCTGCTGCCGCACTCTGAGCGGGTACACCGGTACGGTCGGTGACGGGTGCGCTCTCATCGAGTTTGACGCTGGAACCACAACCGGCCAGCGCCAGCGCGGCAACAATGACCACTGCAGAGTGGTGCCAGCCGAATCCAGTGCGGTTGGCCGATGGTTGTTGAGCAGAGTCGGTACGGATGTCGGAGGAAAAGCCAGTTTTCATGATTATTGAGGATTGAGAAATGAAAAAATCAACGCTGAAAGGGGCCCCAGTCGGGCTCCAGAACACTGCCCGCAGCACTCGCCAGACGAGACTTGATGCGTCCGTCCAGGGTCGTGATCATCAGTACTTCACGCCCCTGCACCCGGGTCGCGTACATGATGAGACGGCTGTTGGGCGCAAAGCTTGGGCTTTCGTCGGCGGTCGTGTCGGTCAGGTGAGTCACCACCCCTGTCGACAGCTCCATCAATCTGAGCTTGAGTTGACCGGAAATACGTGAAATGAATGCCATCCAGCGCCCATCGGGGCTGATGCTCGGCGACACGTTGTAATGGCCATCGAAAGTGATGCGGGTGATTTCCGCACCCGCAGGCGTCATGCGATAGATCTGGGGCGAGCCACCGCGGTCGCTCACAAAGTACACATGACGGCCGTCGGGCGAAAACGCAGGCTCGGTGTCGATGCCGCGGGTCTGAGTGATGCGCTGCGGTTGCCCACCGGTGGGGTCGAGCGCGTAAATTTGCGACGAACCGCCCATGGTCAGGGTGGCCAGGAGTTGACGGCCATCGGGCGACCAGGCCGGGGCGCTGTTGGAACCCCTAAAGCTGGCCAGCAGTCGGCGACGACCCGAAGCCACCTCATGGGTATAGATGACCGGCTTGCGCGACTCGAAAGACACGTAGGCGATCTGCGCTCCATTGGGCGACCAGGCCGGCGAAATGATGGGTTCGGCACTGGCGAGAGCGGCTTGGGCGTTTTCACCATCGGCGTCAGCAACCAGCAGATTGTGGCGATCGTTGTTCCTGGACACGTACACAATCCGGGTCGAGAAAACGCCGGGGTGACCGATCAGTTTTTCATAGACGTAGTCGGATACGCGGTGCGCCGCCAACCGCAAGTCGCCAGCAGGCACAGGCAGACTGACGCCACCGAGATCTTCCGCACGTATCACATCCCACAGGCGAAACCGGACATCGAAGCGGCCATCACCCAGACGGGCCACGCTGCCGGTGAGCAAGGCATCGGCGTTGCGCTCACGCCAGGGCGCGAGGTCGGGCCGCGCCATTTCATCGATGATCGCAGTGGCCCCGTCCAGATTCCGAAACTGACCACTGCGCTCGAGGTTGGCGCGGATGATCGACACCACATCCTGAGGGGTGCCAGGCGCCACACGAAAAGGAGCGATGGCCACCGGAATCTGCCGCATTCCCACACCGGTTACCTCCACCCGGAACTGGGCCGAAGCAAGCATAGGCCAGCCTGCAGCGCCCAGTACGCCACTGGCACCGGTCAGGGCAGCGAATTGTCGGCGGCTGATCATGCGTTGTGCGTCGGGGAAAAAGTGAATGGGCAATCGAAAAAGCGTGCGCTGGCCCCAGCAGGCCAATGCCACACACAGACAGGCCGATAATACCGGACAAATCGCTTGTTTTTCATGGGGCGGCTACTGTCTCATTCGTTCCAGGCACGGGCACCCAGGCACATTTCGTTACACGCTTTACAAGATCGCTTTGACCGAACTCGCCCCTTCTTCCTCATCACCCGTCAACCAGCGCCCGCTGCTGCAGCGCTTTCGACGGCTCTGGCCTTTCTTCCGGGGCAGCAAGGGCGGCCTGGTCCTGGCTTTTTTCGGCTCGCTGGTGGCGGCAGCGACCGAACCGGCCGTCCCGGCGCTGCTCAAGGTGCTGCTCGACCAAGGCTTTACCGAGCAGACCTTCCCCTTGTGGCTGGTGCCCGTGGCCCTGATTGGCCTGTTCGCGATTCGGGGCGTAGCGACCTTCGTCGCCAAATACGCCCTGAGCTACACCGCCAACGGGGGGGTGCTGGCGATGCGAACGGCCATGTTCGAACGCCTGAACCACGCCGATCCGAAGCTGTTCAGCGAGCAAAGCGCCAGCAAACTCTCCAACACGGTGGTCTATGAGGTGCAGATCGGTGCCAACTTGCTGGTCAGTGGCACACTGACGCTGATCCGCGACGTGCTGACCATCATCGCCCTGCTGGGCTACCTGCTCTTTCTGAACTGGCAACTGACGCTGATCGTGCTGGCGCTGTTCCCGCCGCTGGCGTGGGTCATGCGGGTGCTGTCCAAGCGCCTGCACCGCATCACGCGCGTCAGCCAGAACGCCACCGACGAACTGGCCTATGTGGTGGAAGAAAACGTGCTGGCCCAGCGGGTGGTGCGTCTGCACGGTGCCAGCGAACAGCAGGCACGCCGGTTCGACCAGCTCAGCCACGTGCTGCGCCGACTGGCGCTGAAATCGACCGTTGCCGCAGCCGCCATGGCCCCCCTGAGCCAGTTGATGGCGGCGGCGGCCTTGTCGGCCGTGATTGCGATCGCCTTGTGGCAGAGCGCCACCACGGGCGTCACGGTGGGCGGGTTTGTCGGCTTCGTGACGGCCATGCTGATGCTGATCACCCCGATCCGCCAGCTCGCCGAACTGGCCGCCACCCTCACCCGCGGGCTGGCAGCGCTGGAGCGCGGGCTGGAGCTGATCGAAGACACGCCGCTGCAAAGCGACGGCCAGCACACGGTGCAGCGGGCAAGGGGCGAGATCCGGTTCCAGAACGTGAGCGTGCACTACGACGGCAAGGACGCCCCGGCCCTGCAGCCGATCGACCTGCACGTCGCCCCCGGTGAAGTGCTGGCGCTGGTCGGGCCTTCCGGCTCGGGCAAGACCACGCTCGTCAACCTGCTGCCCCGCTTTGTCGAGGCCGCCGAAGGGCGCGTCTTGCTCGACGGGGTGGACTTGACCGAATGGCAACTCGGCAGCTTGCGCCGCCAGTTTGCCATGGTCAGCCAAGACGTGGTGATGTTCAACGACACCCTGGCCGCCAACGTGGCGCTGGGCGGTGTGCTCGATGAAGCCAGGGTGCGGGCGGCGCTCGAATCCGCCAACCTGGGCGAATTGATCCTAAGCCTGGCGCAAGGCATCCACACGCCGGTGGGCCACAACGCCACCGAGCTGTCCGGTGGCCAGCGGCAGCGGCTGGCGATTGCCCGCGCCATCTACAAGGACGCCCCGATCCTGATCCTCGACGAGGCCACGTCGGCGCTCGACAACGAGTCCGAACGGCTGGTGCAGGAAGCCCTGAACCGGCTCATGCGCGGCCGCACCACGCTGGTGATTGCCCACCGCCTGAGCACCATCGAACACGCCGATCGGGTGGTGGTGCTGGCGCAGGGGCAGATTGCCGAACAGGGGACGCACGCCGAACTGCTGGCCGCAGGCGGGGTGTATGCCCGCCTGCACGCCCAGAGCCAAGGCGGTGTGCTGGCCGAGTGATCAGAGCAGCACGATGTCGTACTGCTCCTGCGTCATCGAGCTTTCGCTCTGCAGCGAAATGGGCTTGCCGATGAAGTCGCTCAGGCCTGCCAGGTGGGCGCTTTCTTCGTCGAGGAACAACTCCACCACCTGTGGTGCCGCCACGACGCGGAATTGACGCGGATTGAAGGCACGCGCCTCGCGCAGGATTTCGCGCAGGATGTCGTAGCACACGCTGCGCGCCGTCTTGACGTGGCCCTTGCCCTCGCAGGCCGGGCAAGGCTCGCTCAGCATATGGGCCAGCGACTCGCGGCTGCGCTTGCGCGTCATCTCGACCAGCCCCAACTGGGAGTAGCCGCCGATCATGGTCTTGACCCGATCACGCGCCAGTTGCTTGCGGAATTCGGCCAGCACCGCCTCGCGATGGTCGTCGCGCACCATGTCGATGAAATCCACGATCACGATGCCGCCGAGGTTGCGCAAGCGCAACTGGCGGGCGATGGCCTGCGCGGCTTCGAGGTTGGTGCGAAACACCGTGTCGTCGAAATTGCGAGCGCCCACGTAGCCGCCGGTGTTCACATCGACCGTGGTCAGCGCCTCGGTCTGGTCGATCACCAGATAGCCGCCGGACTTCAAATCGACGCGCCGACCCAGCGCCCGCGCAATGTCCTCGTCGATCTGGTAGAGGTCGAAAATGGGCCGCTCGCCGCCGTAGTGCGCGATGCGGCCCAGCGTGCCGGGCATGTATTCGCGGGCAAAGGCTTGCAGCAGGCCGTGCTGTTCTTTCGAATCCACCTGGATGGACTGGGTCGCTGCGCTGACCAAGTCACGCAGCACGCGCTGCAGCAGCGTCAAGTCCTGGTAGAGCAGCGTAGCGGGCGGCTGGCGGGTGGACGCGGCCTTGATGTGGGCCCAGGTTTTGCGCAGATAGGCGATGTCTTCGGCCAGTTCCTCGGCGCTGGCGTCTTCGGCGTTGGTGCGCAGGATGAACCCGCCGCCGCCTTCGGCGGTGAGCGCGACCAGCCGCTGCCGCAGGGCCTCGCGCTGGGCGTAGGGGATTTTTTGCGACACGCCGATGTGCTGGTCCTGGGGCAGGAACACCAGCAAGCGCCCGGCAATGCTGATCTGCGCCGTCAGGCGTGCACCCTTGCTGCCGATCGGATCCTTGAGCACCTGCACCAGCAGCGCCTGACCCTCGAAGATCTGCCGCTCGATCGGCAGCACCGGGGCGCTGGCGGTGGCCGGAGCGCTGACCGTGGGCGCACCCTCAGCCGCTGGCAGGCCGCTGGCCAGCAGCGTTGCCTTGTCCTTGCCCGCATGGCGGGCGGTGATGTTGGGCAGCAGGTCGGCCACGTGCAAAAAGGCAGCGCGGTCCAGCCCCACGTCGATGAACGCCGACTGCATGCCCGGCAGCACCCGTGACACCTTGCCCAGGTAGATGTTGCCCACCAGACCCCGCTCCAGCGTGCGCTCGATGTGTACTTCCTGCACCGCGCCCTGCTCCACCACCGCGACCCGGGTTTCCTGCGGCGACCAGTTGATGAGAATGTCTTGCGCCATGGCGTGATTACAGCAGACGCAGACCGGCGGCGCGCAGCACCTGCGCCGTCTCGTAGGCGGGCAGGCCCATGATGCCGGTGTAGCTGCCACCGAGGCGCTTGACGAAAAGCCCGGCCAGCCCCTGAATGGCGTAAGCCCCCGCCTTGCCCATCGGCTCGCCGCTGTCCACGTAGCGGCGGATATCGGCTCTTGACCAGTCGCCAAACTCGACCTCGGAACGGCTGAGCGCCTGCCAGACCTGCCCCCGGTGCGCCACCGCCACGGCGGTAAGCACCCGATGCCGGCGTCCGGCCAAGGCCTGCAACATGCGCCGCGCATCGGCCTTCGACGCCGGTTTGCCCAGAATCTCGCGCCCCAGCGCGACCGTGGTGTCGGCGCACAACACCGGGCCTTCGGGCCAGCCCCGGCGCTCCAGTCTGGCCACCGCAGCGTCGAGCTTGTGGCGCGTCACCCGCTGCACATAGCGGGCAGGGGCCTCGTTGGGGCGAACCGCTTCCAGCGCTTCGGCGTCCTCGTCGGCATCGGGCAGCAGCAGTTCGCAGCGCACCCCCCACTGCGCCAGCAGATCGCGCCGCCGCGGGCTTTGCGAGGCCAGATAAACCCAGGGGCTGGGGTGCGACTCAACCATGCGGCATCATTCCCGGTGGTACGGGTGGTTGGCATTGACCGACCAGGCCCGGTAGAGTTGTTCGATCAACAGCACCCGCGCCAGCGCGTGCGGCAGGGTCATGTCCGACAGGCGCAGACGCAGATGCGCAGCGGCCTTGAAAGCCGGCTCCAAGCCGTCCGGCCCGCCGATTACCAGGGCCACATCGTCACCGCCCATCTGCCACTGCTGCAGGTGTTGCGCCAGCGCCACGGTGGTGAGGGCGCTGCCGCGCTCGTCCAGCGCCACCACGCGCGCGCCCTTGGGTATGGCCGCCTCGATGCGGGTACGCTCGGCGGCCAGCAGCGTGTCCAGCGATTTGGAGCCGCGCGGCTCGGTCTTGACGGTTCTGGCCTCCACCCGGCAGTCGGGCGCAAAGCGCTTGGCGTAATCGTCGTAAGCGGTCTGGGCCCAGTCGGGCATGCGCTGCCCGACCGCGACGATCACCAGCTTCATGCCTTGGGCTTACGGACTGGAGCCTTCCTGGCTGCGGCTTTTTTCGCCGCAGGCTTTTGGACTTCCGCACCGACCTTGACCACCTTCACTGGCTTGTTACGGGCGCTGGTTGGGGCTGTGCTGGCCGGTTTGCTGGCCGATTTGTTGGCCGGTTGGGTTGCCTTCACGGCCTTCAAAGGTTTTTCAGGCTTGAGAGGAACTTGCGCAGCCAAGGTCGCAGCGGCGGTGTTGCGCACTTTTTTCGCGGGCACTGCGGACACTGCGGGCACTTCGGCCTGCGGCTTGGGTGCACGGGGCTTGCGGGCCGGCTTCTGCGCCAGACTCTCTGGGCTCTCGGTCGGCTGAGCGACCTTGGCCCTAGCCGCATGTTTGATGCGCACCGGCTTGTCGCCCCAGATCTCCTCCAGCCGGTAGTACTGGCGTATCGAGGGCTGCATCACGTGCACCACTGCCGCACCGCAATCGACGATGATCCACTCGCCGTTGTCCTCGCCTTCGGTGCGCGGTTTGTCAAAGCCCACTTCACGCACCGCATCGCGCACACTGGCGGCCAAGGCCTTGGTCTGCCGATTCGAAGTACCGCTGGCGACGATGACGCGCTCGAACAGGGGCGACAACGCTTCTGTGTTGAACACCTGGATGTCCTGGGCTTTCACGTCTTCCAGGCCATCGACGATGGCACGTTGGAGTTTCTGGATATTCTTTTTGGCAGCGGTTTCGCTCATGTAGGCGCTTCGTAGAGGTGATGGTCGGAAATATAACGCGCAACGCCCGCGGGCACCAGCACATCCAGATCGGGGTGGCGACGGCTTTGGCCATGCACATGGGCACGAATGGCGGTGGAACTGGTGGGGTGCAGGGGCATGTGCAGGCGTTGAAACGCCACGTTGACCGTGCTCAGGTCGGCCTCGACCGATTCAGGGGCATCGGCATGGGCTGCGAGGTGCAGGGGTCGATTGGCCACGGCCAGGGTGGCATAGCGCAACACCTCCTGCCATCGGCTCCAGTGGCGAAACGCCATCAACTGATCCGCCCCCAGAATCAGATACAGCCGGGCACCGGGATACTCGGCGGCCAGCTCGCGCAAGGTGTCGGCGGTGTAGGAAGGCCCATCGCGCAGGGTTTCACGCGGGTCGATGCGCACGCGAGCCAGATCGCCGAAAGCGGCCTCGCACATGGCCAGGCGGTGCGCCGCCGCCGACAGCACGCGCGCCTTGTGCCAGGCCTGCCCGGTGGGCAACACATGCAGGGCGTCGAGCGCCAGTTGCTGCAGGGCGGTTTCGGCCAGCGCCCGGTGTGCCCAGTGCGGCGGGTCGAACGCGCCCCCAAACATGCCGACTCGCAGCGGCTGGGGCAGGCTCACAACCAATCCCGCCGGACCAGAAACTCCTGGTACAGGCGCTGCTCGGGGCTGCCCGGCGCAGGCCGCTCGTTGTAGGCCCAGCGCACCAGCGGAGGCATGGACAGCAGGATAGATTCAGTGCGCCCGCCGGACTGCAAGCCAAAGTGCGTCCCCCGATCCCAGACCAGGTTGAACTCGACATAGCGGCCACGGCGATAGAGCTGAAACTGGCGCTCACGCTCACCATACGCGGTGTGCAATCGGCGCTGGACGATGGGCAGATAGGCGTGCAAAAAGGCATCGCCCACGGCCTGGGTCATGGCAAAGCCGCCATCGAAACCCAGCTCGGAAAAGTCGTCGTAAAACACGCCGCCTATGCCGCGCTGCTCGTTGCGGTGCTTGTTGCAGAAGTACTCGTCGCACCAGGCCTTGAAGCGGGGGTATTTGTCGCTGCCAAACGGTTGCAGCGCCTGGGCGCAGGTGCGATGGAAGTGGATCGCGTCCTCTTCGAAGCCGTAGTAGGGCGTGAGGTCCATGCCGCCACCAAACCAGCTCACCGGCCCGGCGCCGTTCAAAGGGCTGGCGGTGATCATGCGCACATTCAGGTGTACCGTCGGCACATAGGGGTTGCGCGGGTGAAACACCAGCGATACGCCCAAGGCCTCGAACGGAGCGCCCGAGAGTTCCGGGCGGTGTTGCGTGGCCGACGGCGGCAACTTGGGGCCACTCACATGCGAAAAGCCACAACCGGCCCGT
Source organism: Tepidimonas sp. UBA997 (assembly GCA_002291945.1). GTDB lineage: Bacteria > Pseudomonadota > Gammaproteobacteria > Burkholderiales > Burkholderiaceae_C > UBA997. The sequence continues at coordinate 57,143 of DBAZ01000049.1, read as the reverse complement.
TCAAACACCGGGCCGTCTTCCAGAATCTGCGTGATGCCGTTGCCTTGCAAGGCCTCGCCGGGCTGCTTCTGCCAGCCATCGGACAGGAAAGCGTGGCCGTCGATTTCAGAAATCGCGCACGTGATGCGCTGCTGCAACCCGAGCAGGTATTCGCGCATGGCGGTGGTGGGGGCGTGGCTCATCGCTGCAGCGCCCGGTAGCCGATGTCGCGGCGGTACTGCATGCCCGCAAAGGCCACCCCATCCACCAGTTGGTATGCCCGCCGCTGGGCCGCTGCCACGTCGGCACCCAGTGCCGTGGCACACAGCACGCGACCCCCGGAAGTGAGCAACTGGCCGTCTTGCCACGTGGTGCCGGCATGAAACACCGTGGCGTCTGCGCTGTCGGCGGGCAAGGCGGTGATGGCGTCGCCCTTGCGCGGTGCCAGCGGATAGCCGTGCGCAGCCAGCACCACGCCCAGCGCCACGCGCTCGTCCCAGCGCAGCGTGACTTCGGCCAGCCGCTGCTCTGCGGCGGCCAGCAGCACGTCGGCCAGGTCGCTTTGCAGGCGCATCAGGATGGGCTGGGTTTCCGGGTCGCCCATGCGGCAGTTGAATTCCAGCGTTTTCACGCTGCCACCGGGCTCGATCATCAGCCCGGCGTAGAGGAAGCCGGTGTAGGGTATGCCATCGGCGGCCATGCCGCGCACCGTGGGCAGGATGATCTCGTCCATGGCGCGGCGGTGTACCTCGGGCGTGACCACCGGCGCGGGCGAATAAGCACCCATGCCACCGGTGTTCGGCCCTTGGTCGGCATCGAGCAGGCGTTTGTGGTCTTGGCTGGTGGCCAGCGGCGTCACGGTCTGGCCGTCGCACAGGACGATGAAGCTGGCCTCCTCGCCCTGCAAGAAGGCTTCGATCACCACCCGCGCCCCGCCCGCGTTGTGCGTCACGCCCAGCGTGTCGTCGAGCAGCATGAAGTCGATCGCTGCATGGGCCTCGGCCAGCGTCATGGCCACCACCACACCCTTGCCTGCGGCCAGGCCGTCGGCCTTGACGACGATGGGCGCACCGACCCGATCGACGTAGGCATGGGCCAAGGCCGGGTCGGCAAAGGTGTCGTAAGCGGCGGTGGGAATACCGTGGCGCTGCATGAAGGCCTTGGAAAACGCCTTCGAGCTTTCCAGTTGCGCAGCGGCCTGGGTAGGGCCAAAAATCGGCAAGCCGTGGGCACGAAACGCATCGACCACGCCCGCCGCCAGCGGCGCTTCCGGGCCGACCACGGTCAGCGCCACCCGCTCGGCCTGCGCCCATGCGCGCAGAGCGTGCAAGTCGGTGATCGGCAGGTTGACCAAACCCGCATCCAGCGCGGTGCCCCCATTGCCCGGTGCCACGAACACCTGCTCCACACGGGGCGACTGCTTCAGCTTCCAGGCCAGCGCATGCTCGCGGCCACCACCACCCAGCACCAGAACCTTCATCTTGTCAGTCATTCGTTGATATCCGCATTGTGAAACACGTTTTGCACATCGTCCAGGTCTTCCAGCACGTCCAGCAGCTTTTGCATTCTGGTGGCGTCTTCGCCGGTCAGTTCGATGGTATTGTCGGCGCGCAGCGTCACTTCGGCCACTTCGGGCCTCAGACCAGCCGCTTCGAGCGCGTTTTTCACGGCCTCGAACTCCGCCGGTGCGGTGATGACTTCGATCGCACCGTCGTCAGCGGTGATCACATCCTCGGCACCAGCCTCCAGCGCCGCTTCCATGAGCCGGTCCTCTGAGGTGCCGGGTGCAAACACCAACTGGCCGCAATGCTTGAACTGAAACGCCACCGAGCCTTCGGTGCCCAGGTTGCCGCCGTGCTTGCTCAAGGCATGGCGCACTTCAGCGACCGTGCGCACGCGGTTGTCGGTCATGGTGTCCACGATGATGGCGGCCCCACCGATGCCATAGCCTTCGTAGCGGATTTCTTCGTACTGCAAACCGTCCAGCGAGCCGGTGGCCTTGTCGATGTTGTACTTCACGCGGTCGGCAGGCATGTTGGCCGCCTTGGCCTTGTCCACCGCCAGGCGCAGGCGCGGGTTGGCACTCAGGTCAGCGCCACCCTGGCGCGCCGCCACGGTGATTTCGCGGATGATGCGCGTCCAGATCTTGCCGCGCTTTTCGTCCTGTCGGCCTTTGCGGTGCTGAATGTTGGCCCACTTGGAATGCCCTGCCATCGGTTCGCCTTAAACTCATGTGTGTCAAAAACAACGCCGATTGTAAAGATTTGCCTACCTCCCGCCCCAATTGACCCCCACCGCTGAAAATCCATATCACCAAGAGGGAAATAATGACGTTGACTTCAAGAGAATCGCGGCCGGCACGCATGCCCATCCGGCTCAAGCTGCTGATTAACTTCGGCCTTCTTTTTGCTCTGGCGCTGGGTACGGTGACCACCACCTGGTTCACCCTGAATCACCTGCAATCGCAGGCGCAGCGCATCATCGACATCTATGAACCCCAGGTCAGCCGGGTTTCCCAAGTCGAGATGCTGATGATCCGCATCTCGCTGGAGGCCCGGCATGCGATGCTGGCTGCGGACGACCCTGCTGAACTTCAGGCCACCTTCCAGCGCATCGGACAGTTCCGCGAGCAAAAGCTCAATCTCCTCAACGAGATTGACCACAACCTATCCACCCCTGAAGGGCAGGAAATCCTGGCCAGCATCCGCGCCTCCGACGAAGTGTTCTGGCGACTGGCCGGGCAGACGGTCGGGCTGATCCAGAGCGGCAATGTGCCCGAGGCTTTCGCGCTGCTCAAATCGGATTTGGTTGCCGCACGCAACCGCCAGCTCGAACACATCGAGGCACAAAAGAACTGGCAGCGCCAACTGATGAACCAGGCCTTGTCGGAGGCCGGCCAGACGGCCTTCAAAGTGAAGGTCGCGCTGGCCACCGTGGTGGCGCTCGTACTGATTCTGATCGGCTTTGCCAGCCTGCGTCTGATGCGCATGATGCGCGGGGCTTTCGACCGAGCCCAGAGCGTCACTCAATGGATCGCGGGCGGCCAGTTGGATACGCATGTGTACGTCCGCGAAGGCGACGAATTTGGCAGCCTGTTCACCTCGATCGTGAACATGCAGGAGCGGCTGAGCACCGTGGTGGGGCGGGTTGCGGATGCCTCAACCCACATTGTCGAGGCAGCCAGCACACTGGACGGCACCAACCGGGCGCTCAAAGACGCCACCCAAGGGCAATTGGCGGCGATAGACCAATCGGTCGCAGGAACCCGCAGCATGGTCGAGGCCGTGGTCACTGCAGCACAAGCCACCGACGAAGTGAACCGGCTGGTCGCCCAGGCGGGCAATGTGGTGAGCCAAAGCGGCGAAGCCGTGAAACAGGTGGTCAGTGAGATGCAGCAGATCGACGATGCCTCCCGGCGTATTGCCGAGATCGTCGGCGTGATCGATGGCATTGCATTCCAGACCAACATCCTGGCGCTGAATGCGGCGGTGGAAGCCGCCCGCGCCGGTGAACAGGGCCGCGGATTTGCCGTGGTGGCCGCAGAGGTGCGCAATCTGGCTCAACGCAGCGCCCAAGCCGCCAAGGAAGTCAAGACGCTGATCGACAATTCCACCCAGCGCGTGCAACGCGGCTCCCAGGCCGCTGGCCACGCCGGCGAGACGGTCCAAATGGTGCTCACATCGGTCGCTGAACTGAGCCAGCGGATGCGAGACATTGCTGCGGCCACCGAGCAACAGCGGACCACAGCGGGCCAGATGGAAACCTCGATCCAGCAAGCCCACCAGAGTGCGCACGATTATGCGGAACTGGTCGAAGCATCGAACCGCACGGCCACAGGCTTGCGTGAGGAAGCTCACATTCTGGATGAAGCCATCTCGGCCTTCAACCTGGATCAAGCAGCCACCACGCGTCTTGTCCCTGCGTAACAACCATCAGCCCTCCAGATCCCTTCACAGGACAGACCATGACCGAGCCCTTGCGGATCGCCCAAAACGCTGCCACCGTCTGCACATTGCTGGCCGACAAAGCGAACCGGCACGGCTTGATCACCGGGGCCACAGGGACGGGGAAAACCGTCACCCTGCAAACACTGGCCGAAGGTTTTTCACGCATCGGGGTGCCTGTATTCATGGCCGACGTGAAGGGCGACCTGACCGGCATCAGCCAGCGCGGGGTCATCACGGGCAAGCTCGCGCAAGTACTGAAGGATCGGGGTATCGAGTTGCCAGCCCCTGCGGCCTGCCCCACCACGTTGTGGGACGTCTTGGGCGAGCAAGGCCACCCGGTTCGTGCCACCGTGAGCGACATGGGGCCGCTGTTGCTGGCTCGCATGCTCGACCTCAATGACACCCAGACCGGCGTGCTCAATCTGGTGTTCAAGATCGCTGACGACAACGGCCTGCTGTTGCTGGACATGAAAGACCTGAGGTCCATGCTTCAGCATGTGGGCGATAACGCCAAGCAGTTCACGACCGAATACGGCCACATCAGCGCGGCCAGCGTGGGCGCCATCCAGCGTGGTCTGCTGCACATCGAGCAGCAAGGCGGGGACCGGTTTTTCGGCGAGCCCATGCTCGACATCCACGACTTGATGCAGACCGCCGATGGGCGGGGCGTCATCAACATTCTGGCGGCTGACCAGTTGCTCAACGCCCCACGCCTGTACAGCACGTTTCTTCTGTGGTTGCTGAGCGAGTTGTTTGAGCAACTGCCTGAAATCGGTGACCCGGAAAAACCCAAGCTGGTCTTTTTTTTCGACGAAGCCCACCTGCTGTTCAATGAGGCCCCCCGAGTCCTGATCGAGCGCATCGAACTCGTGGTGAGGCTCGTCCGTTCCAAAGGGGTGGGGGTGTATTTCGTGACGCAAAATCCACTCGACATTCCCGAGAGCGTGTTAGGCCAACTCGGCAACCGGGTCCAGCATGCCCTTCGCGCCTTCACTCCCCGAGACCAGAAAGCCGTCAAAGCCGCCGCCCAAACCATGCGCCCCAAACCCGGGCTCCATCTGGAAGCGGCCATCACGGAGTTGGCCGTTGGCGAAGCGCTGGTGAGTTTTCTGGATGCCAAAGGGCGCCCGTGCGAAACCGAGCGTGCCTACATTCTTCCGCCGGGCAGTCAGATGGGTCCCATCACGGCACCGCAGCGTCAGATGCTTCTGCAACAGTCTCTCGTGGCCGGGGTTTACGACCATGCCGAAGACCGCGCCAGCGCCCACGAGATGCTGAGGCAGCATGCCGCTGCACGTGGGCGCATGGCCAGTCACGACCCGAAAATGTCGTCGCCATCGACGGCCCCCTCGTCCACCGACGCATCCAAGGTCAACGAACTGCTCTTCGGACGGACAGGGCCTCGCGGCGCTTCATCCGATGGCCTGGTCCAGACCATCGCCAAAACCGCCATCCGGACTGTAGGCTCCAGCCTCGGGCGCCAGCTGGTTCGCGGGTTGCTGGGGGGGATGATGGGGGGCCGTCGATAAGCCTCCTGCTTCACCAAGCGGCAGAAAGCAGTTCCGGATAATCCATCAGCTCACTCAGAATGGCCTCAGCCCGCTCGTCACCGTTTGCCATAGCCTGCTCGGCGAGTGCCTCCACCTTGTTCTGAAAAGCCTCCAGCGTCATGGCACCGCCGCCGTTGCCCTGTGTCAGCCATTGCCTGCAGTGGGTCTGCCATGCCTGCCGTTGCGCGGCATCGAGTTGATCCGCAAAGTTGCGCGCCCGGTAGCGCCAAACCAGCACCGCCAGCCGCTCGTCATCGAAATGCGGTGCCTGCCAGTCGGGGGCCGTCGGGGGCAGGCGGCGCAAATGGGCCAGTCGGCGGCGGTCCGGCTCACCCAGAAAACCGCCATACAGGTCTTGTTCGGGGTCGGGCCGGGTGGAGGTGCCGGGGCGCTCGAACACCGCGCGCCAGATTTCGCTCATGTCGGGCAGCCCGGCTGCCACCTCGGCGTGCGCCACGGCTGCCGACAGGTCGATGCCCCAGCGCTCGGCCATTTCGGGGCGCAGGGTCTTGAGCTGGCCCACCACCATCGGGGATTTGTTGAGGTGGATGCTTTTGATCGGCAGTCGGGTCAGGCCCGGGGGCAAATCGGCCTGGCGCGTGAACAACCGTTGGCGTATCGCCGCGCTGTTGAGTCCGGCCAGTTCACCCGGATGAAAAGCGAGATCCCAAGCCAGCAATTCGTTTCGGTTCGATGGTTGGCTGGTCAGCGGCCACATCACGCCCAGGCAACCCCGCTCGGGCGGGAACATGCCAGACACATGCAGGAACGGGCGCGCCTGCGCTGGGGCAACGGGCAAGCCGATTTCAGCCACCACCCGATCTTTTTTGTGCAGGGAAAAGGCAAAGTCGAACAAGCGCGGCTGCTGCTGGCGGATCAGGCGCGCCAGCGCGATGGTGGCGCGTACGTCCGACAAGGCGTCGTGGGCCGACTCATGGGCCAAGCCATTGGCTCGGGTGAGGTCTTCGAGCTTGAAGCTGGGCTTGCCGTCGGGCTTGCGTGGCCACTCGATGCCTTCGGGGCGCAAGGCATGAGCCAGCCGGACGACATCGAGCAAGTCCCACCGGCCGCAACCGTGCTGCCATTCGCGGGCGTAAGGGTCGATCAGGTTGCGCCAGAACAGAAAGCGGGTGAATTCGTCATCGAAGCGGATGGTGTTGTACCCCACCCCCACCGTGCCGGGCTGGGCCATCTCGGCCTCGATGCGGGCCGCAAATGCCTGCTCGCTCACCCCATGCGCCAGACAGTGCTGGGGCGTGATGCCGGTGATCAGGCAGCTTTCTGGGTCGGGCAGGTAGTCGGGCGGCGGGCGGCAATACAGCATGACCGGCTCCCCGATCGGGTTGAGCTCGGCATCGGTGCGGATGGCGGCGAACTGCGCCGGGCGATCCAGGCGGGCCTGTGCGCCGAAGGTTTCGTAGTCGTGCCAAAGAAAAGTGTGTGCGTGCATGGCCCTGATTAAACCCGAAAGGTGCCTCTGGCCGGGCCCTGTGGGCAGTACGTTGGGTTATGCTCAGAGCCCATGCAAAGAACGACATTCGCCATGGCAATGAGCCTGCTGCTGGTCGCCTGCGGATCGGAGCCAGAAAGCGACCCTTGGCTGCCCGCTGGCATGCCCCCGACGCCCATGACCAGGGTTATGTATGGCTGCGAAACGGGCGAAACCATTGAAATGCGCTTTTTTCCGCAGCAAGGCGTCGCAGTGCTGGTTCGCCAAGGGGTCACGCACGAGTTGCATCCGCAGCCCGTGGCCTCGGGTTTTCACTACACCAACGGGCCCTATGGCGTGCGCGGCCAAGGTGATGAACTCCAACTGGAAGTGGGTCGCATGACCCCCATCACCTGCCGGACTCGGCCATGAAGCTTGCGCGGTGTTCGCGCTTCGGTGTGGCACGGGCCGTGGCAGTAGCCTCCACGGGTGGCCAGGTACTCACCTGGCCACGCTGACTCGCTGACTCGCTAACTGTCCCAAGCCACGGCTTCAGCCAGCCGTGGCTTCTTCCGGCTCCGCCGGTTCGGCTTTGGACGAACGCTCTTTCTTCGGCAGAGGGTGGATGTCGAGCTTGACGTCGGGCTTGTCTGCGACCGAGGTATCGATATCGACAGTCAGCCGACCGCCGTCGGTGAGGCGGCCAAACAACAGCTCGTCGGCCAGTGCCCGGCGGATGGTGTCCTGAATCAGGCGCTGCATCGGGCGTGCGCCCATGAGCGGATCGAAGCCCTTTTTGGCGAGGTATTTGCGCAAATCATCCGTGAAGGTGACTTCCACTTTCTTCTCGGCGAGTTGCTGCTCGAGCTGAAGCAGGAACTTGTCCACCACCCGCATGATGACGTTTTCGTCCAGCGCCTTGAAGCTGACGGTGGCGTCCAGGCGGTTGCGGAATTCGGGGGTGAACAGGCGCTTGATGTCGGCCATCTCGTCGCCCGCCTGCCGCTCGGTGGTGAAACCGATGACCGCCTTGTTCATGGTTTCGGCGCCCGCGTTGGTCGTCATGATGATGATGACGTTGCGGAAATCCGCCTTGCGCCCGTTGTTGTCGGTCAGGGCACCGTGGTCCATCACTTGCAGCAGCACGTTGAAAATGTCCGGGTGGGCTTTTTCGATTTCGTCGAGCAACAGCACGCAGTGCGGTTTTTTGGTCACCGCCTCGGTCAGCAGCCCGCCTTGGTCGAAGCCCACGTAACCCGGAGGCGCACCGATCAGGCGACTGACGGCGTGGCGCTCCATGTATTCCGACATGTCGAAGCGGGTCAGCTCGATGCCCAGAATGTAGGCCAACTGCTTGGCCGCTTCCGTTTTGCCGACACCGGTCGGGCCGCTGAACAGGAAGGCACCGATGGGCTTGTCGGGCTTGCCGAGGCCGGAACGTGACATTTTGACGGCGGACGCCAGCACCTCCAGCGCTTTGTCTTGGCCGAACACCACCGCCTTGAGGTCGCGCTCCAGCGTCTGCAACTTGCTGCGGTCGTCGCTGGAGACGCTGGCCGGGGGAATGCGGGCGATCTTGGCGACGATTTCCTCGATCTCGGGCTTGCCGATGGTTTTTTTGCGCTTGGACGGCAGCAGAATGCGCTGCGCAGCCCCGGCCTCGTCGATCACGTCGATGGCCTTGTCGGGCAGGTGGCGGTCATTGATGTACTTGGCACTCAGTTCGGCCGCCGCCTGCAGGGCCGCAGCGGCGTACTTGACGCTGTGGTGTTCCTCGAAACGGCTCTTGAGCCCCTTGAGGATGTCCACCGTCTGCTCCACGGTCGGCTCGACCACGTCCACTTTCTGGAAACGGCGACTGAGCGCGGCGTCCTTCTCGAAAATGCCGCGGTATTCGGTAAACGTGGTGGCCCCGATGCACTTGAGCAGACCACTGGACAAAGCCGGCTTGAGCAGGTTGGACGCATCGAGCGTGCCACCCGACGCCGCACCGGCGCCGATCAGCGTGTGGATTTCGTCGATGAACAGGATGGCGTTGGGCTTGTCCTTGAGCGTCTTGAGCACGCCTTTGAGGCGTTGTTCGAAATCGCCCCGGTATTTGGTTCCCGCCAGCAGGGCACCCATGTCGAGCGAATAGACGCTGGCTTCGGTCAGAATTTCGGGCACGTCCTTCTGCACGATGCGCCAGGCCAAGCCCTCGGCAATGGCGGTCTTGCCCACGCCCGCTTCGCCCACCAGCAGCGGATTGTTTTTGCGGCGACGGCACAGAATCTGAATGACGCGCTCGACCTCGTATTCGCGCCCGATGAGGGGGTCGATCTTGCCCTCTTTCGCGGCCTGGTTCAGGTTCTGGGTGAACTGCTCCAGCGGCGAGGTTTTTTCGTTGCCTTTGGCCTCGGCGGCTTCCTCGTTGTCGGCCGCGCTGCTGCTCTCGGCCGGCTTGGTGGGTTCCGGTGGCTCACTCTTGCGTATGCCGTGGGCGATGAAGTTGACCACATCGAGCCGCGTCACACCCTGCTGGTGCAGGTAATAGACGGCGTGCGAGTCCTTCTCGCCAAAAATCGCCACCAGCACGTTCGCGCCGGTGACTTCTTTTTTGCCGTTCCCGGTGCTTTGCACGTGCATGATGGCGCGTTGGATCACGCGCTGAAAACCGAGCGTGGGCTGAGTGTCCACCTCTTCGGTGCCCGCCACCTGCGGGGTGTTGTCCTTGATGAAATGGGTCAGGGACTTGCGCAGATCATCGATGTTGGCGGAACAGGCACGCAGCACCTCGGCGGCACTGGGGTTGTCGAGCAAGGCGAGCAACAGGTGCTCGACGGTGATGAATTCGTGCCGTTGTTGCCGGGCCTCGACAAAGGCCATGTGCAAACTGACTTCAAGTTCCTGGGCAATCATGGGGCACTTCCTTAAAACGAAACACTAATTTACCGCGAATCGGGCCGCCGGTCTGTTGCAAATGGGGTAAATCCAGGTTTATTCAACGGGTTCACTCACGCATTGCAGCGGGTGGCCGTGGTGGCGCGCGGCCTGCAACACCTGCTCCACTTTGGTGGTGGCCAAATCACGGGTGAACACCCCACAGACCCCCCGGCCCTCGATGTGAATCTTGAGCATGATCTGGGTGGCGCTTGCGCGGTCTTTGTTGAAGTACTCCTGCAGCACCAGCACCACGAATTCCATCGGGGTGTAGTCGTCGTTGAGCAGAACGACCTGATACATTTTGGGCGGCTTGACGCGCTGACGCTGCCGTTCGACAACGACAGCACCATCGCCACCCGGCAGTTTCGGCGTGAGATCGGGTTGCTTGGGCATGCGAGCGATTTTATCGAGAGCCAGAGGCGTTGCAGCAGGGCCAGCGACCTGCCAACTTCCGGCTCCCGGCCCTGCTGGCAACCCCGAGTGGGTGATGGTTGCGAGCGAGTTCAGGCCGCCATCATGAGCAACGCCTGATTGAAGGTGGCGCTGGGGCGCATCACCAGGTCGAGCTTGGCCGGGTCGGGCAGGTAATACCCGCCTATGTCGGCCGGTCGGCCCTGCACGGCGCTCAATTCCTCGATGATGCGCACCTCTTGCTCGGTCAGCGCCTGGGCCAGCGGGGCAAACTGGGCCGCCATTTCGGGATCCTCGGTTTGTGCCGCCAGCGCTTGTGCCCAGTACAGGGCGAGGTAGAACTGGCTGCCGCGGTTGTCCAACTGGCCCGTCTTGGGCGAGGGGTTTTTATTGTTGTCCAGCAGCTTGCCGGTGGCGGCGTCGAGCGTGCGGGCCAGCAATTTGGCACGCGGGTTCTTGCTCTTGATGCCCAGGTCTTCCAGCGACACCGCCAGCGCCAGGAATTCGCCCAGGGAATCCCAGCGCAGGTGGTTTTCTTCCACCAGTTGCTGCACATGCTTGGGGGCCGAACCGCCAGCGCCGGTTTCGTACATGCCACCGCCGGCCATCAGGGGCACGATGGACAGCATCTTGGCCGACGTGCCCAGCTCCATGATCGGGAACAGGTCGGTCAGGTAGTCGCGCAGGATGTTGCCGGTGGCGCTGATGGTGTCGAGGCCACGAATCACGCGCTCCAGCGTGTAGCGCATGGCACGCACCTGGCTCATGATCTGGATGTCCAGGCCCGACGTGTTGTGCTCGTGCAAATACATCTTGACCTTGGTGATCAGCTGCGCCTCGTGCGGGCGGTAGGGGTCGAGCCAGAACACCACCGGCATGCCCGAGTGACGCGCACGGTTGACGGCCAGCTTGACCCAGTCGCGAATGGCGGCGTCCTTGACCTGGCACATGCGCCAGATGTCGCCCTCTTCCACATTCTGGCTCAGCAGCACTTCGCCGGTGTCCAGATCGGTGATGTTGGCCACGCCGTCTTCGGTGATCTCGAAGGTCTTGTCGTGCGATCCGTACTCCTCGGCCTGCTGGGCCATCAGGCCCACATTGGGCACGGTCCCCATGGTTCTGGGGTCAAACGCGCCATGCCATTTGCAGAAGTTGATCATCTCCTGGTAGATGCGGGCAAAGGTGGATTCAGGCATCACGGCCTTCACATCCTTCAGGCGACCATCGGCCCCCCACATCTTGCCGCCGTTGCGGATCATGGCTGGCATGGAAGCGTCGACGATGATGTCGTTGGGCGAATGAAAGTTGGTGATACCCTTGGCCGAATCCACCATCGCCAGCTCGGGGCGGTGTTCGTGGCAGGCGTGCAGATCGCGCTTGATTTCGTCGCGCAGGGAAGCCGGGAGTTTTTCGATCTTGGTGTAGAGATCGACCATGCCGTTGTTGACGTTGACGCCCAGTTCCTTGAAGGTCTGGGCGTGCTTGGCAAAAGCGTCCTTGTAGAAGATCTTGACGCAGTGGCCGAACACGATGGGGTGCGAGACCTTCATCATGGTGGCCTTGACGTGCAGGGAGAACATCACGCCCGTCTTGCGGGCGTCTTCGATCTCCTTCTCGTAGAAAGCCAGCAGCGCCTTCTTGCTCATGAACATGCTGTCGATCACTTCACGATCCTGCAACTGCACCTCGGGCTTGAGCACGAGGGTCTTGCCAGTATGGGTGATCAATTCCATCTTGACGCGGCGGGCGCGGTCCAGCGTCATGGACTTCTCGCCATGGTAAAAGTCGCCATGGTGCATGTGCGACACGTGGGTGCGCGACGCCTGGCTCCACTCGGCCATCGTGTGCGGGTTCTTGCGCACGTATTCCTTCACGGCACGCGGGGCACGACGGTCGGAGTTGCCTTCGCGCAGCACCGGGTTGACGGCCGAACCCAGGCACTTGCCGTAGCGCTTCTTGATCTCTTTTTCTTCGTCCGACCGGGGGGTTTCAGGGTAGTCGGGCAGCGCATAACCCTTGGACTGCAGCTCCTTGATGGCAGCCACCAACTGGGCTACCGAGGCGCTGATATTGGGCAGCTTGATGATGTTGGCGTCTGGCTGGAGCGTCTTCTTGCCCAGTTCGGCCAGGGTGTTGGGCACCCGCTGGGCCTCGGTCAGGAACTCCGCAAACTCTCCCAGAATGCGACTGGCCACCGAAATGTCAGCCTCACGCACTGCAATACCTGCGGGCTGGGTGAAGGCGCGAACGATGGGCAGGAAAGAGGCGGTGGCCAGACGTGGGGCTTCGTCGGTCAAGGTGTAGATGATGTTGGCGTTGTCGGATGACATGTTGGCTCCTGATGACTGGGTTTGAGCAAAATCAATCGCGTCATATTTCACAATATAGAAATTAATTTTGCCTTACATGAACACATATTATGAGTCATCTATAAGACGTATAAGCCTGGGCCCATGCATGCTTTGTTCGTCAACCACGATGCGTCGCACGAACGTCACCAATCCAGTGGCATGATTGCGTGCGATGAACCGATTTCATACGCCCCTCAGGTTGGGCCACCACCCCCCGCACCGCAGCATGGCGTGGCACCGCGTCGCTGGCTGGGCTTTGTGGATCCTGGCGCTGGGGTGGGCTTCTTCGGCCTGGGCCGGGCAACCGCAGTTGAATCTGCCGCGCATCCCGTTGCAGGCGGGGATGCATCTGATCAGCGCCCAAGTGGCGAGCACGCCCGCCCAGCGCTCGATCGGCCTGATGTGGCGCAAGGACATGCCGCCCCATGAAGGCATGTTGTTCGTCTTCGAGCAAGCGCAGCGCCAGTGCTTCTGGATGCAGAACACCTATCTACCCCTGACCGCCGCCTTCATCGACGACGATGGCATCATCGTCAATCTGGCGGACATGCAACCCCTGACCACCCGCGCCCACTGCTCCGACAAACCGGTGCGCTACGTGCTGGAAATGCATCAGGGCTGGTTTGCCCAGCGCGGGATAGGGGCTGGCGATCGGATACGGGGTAGCCTGTTTGCGGGACAGTGAAGCGCCTTATCAGTGAAACGCCTTATTCGTGCCGCAAAGCCTCGATCGGGTCCAGTCGGGCCGCACGCCGGGCCGGAAAATAACCAAACAGCACGCCGATTGCCGCCGAAAACGCGAACGCCATCGCATTCACGCCGGGGTGGAACACATAGGGCACATCCATCAGGGCCGACAGCCCCATGCTGGCCCCCAGCGCCAGCACCACCCCGATCAGCCCCCCCAGCGCTGCCAGCACCACCGCCTCGATCAGGAACTGCAGCAGCACCTCGCGTTCCAGCGCACCGATGGCCAGCCGCAGCCCGATTTCACGGGTGCGCTCGGTCACGCTGACCAGCATGATGTTCATGATGCCGATACCCCCCACCAGCAGACTGACCGCAGCCACCGCGCCGAGCAGCAAGGTCATGATGCGCGTCGTGCCCGACAGCGTTTCACCGAGTTGGCGGGTATCGAGCACGTTGAAATTGTCCTCGTCGGCTTCGGTCAGATGGCGTCGCTCACGCATGAGTTCGACGATGCCCGCCTTGACCAGTTGCGGGTTCACGCCGTCGAGCATCGAGACCTGCAGCGTGCCGATACGGGTATGGCCCACGACACGCCGCTGGAAGGTGTTGAGGGGCATGTAAACCAGGTCGTCCTGGTCGTTGCCAAAAGCCCCTTGGCCCTTGCTGGCCAGCACACCGACGACTTCGCACGCCACCTGTCGCACACGCAAGCTCGCCCCGATCGGCTGGGTGGGCCCGAAAAGCTCGCGGCGGACTGTCTCGCCGATGATGCAGACGGCGGAACCGGCGCGTTGCTCGTCGTCGGTGAAGGCACGCCCATCGGCCAGACTCCAGTTGCCCGTGACCAACCAGTCGTTGCTGCTGCCTGTGATGACGCTCGACCAATTGCGCCCGCCGGCGACCACCACCGAACCGGTGCGGGCTTCAGGGGCAACCGCAAGGATGCCTGGCACCTGCTGGGCAATGGCTTGGGCATCGGCGGCATGGAAGGCGGGCACCGATGCCCCAGCACCGCCCGGCCCGATGCGCTGGCCGGGGCGCACCTGCAACAGATTGGTGCCAAGCCCGGCAATCTGGTTCTGGATCGCCAGTGTGGCGCCGTTGCCCACCGTGACCATGGTGATGACAGCCGCCACCCCGATCACGATGCCCAGCACGGTCAGGAAGGAACGCAGCAGGTTGCGCCGGATGGAACGCAAGGCCAGCACCAAGGTGTTGAACCACATCAGCGCACCTCCGCCGGGTGGGATGATGCATAGACCGGATGGGGGTTGGGCTGGTCGCTGGCGATCACCCCATCCAGAAAGCGGATGATGCGGCTGGCATAGGCGGCGATATCGGCCTCGTGGGTCACCATCAGGACGGTGATGCCTTGCTCCCGGTTGAGGCGCTGAATCAAGCCCATGATTTCATGACTGCGCTGGGTATCCAGATTGCCGGTGGGTTCGTCGGCCAGCAAGACCTGTGGCCCGGTCACGATGGCGCGGGCAATGGCCACACGCTGCTGTTGCCCGCCGGAGAGTTCGGCGGGGGTATGGTGCTCCCAGCCCGACAAGCCCACGGCTTGCAGGGCACGCCGGGCGGCGGCGCGACGGCTGGCCAACTTCTCACCGCGGTAAATCAGGGGCAGCTCCACATTCTCCAGTGCGGTGGTGCGCGGCAACAGGTGAAAGCCCTGAAACACAAAGCCAAAAAAACGTCGGCGCAGCCGGGCCAGACCGTCGCGGTCCAGACCTTGCACGGGTACGCCATGAAACCCGTATTCCCCCCCGGAAGGTCGATCCAGACAACCCAAGGTATTCATGGCAGTGGACTTGCCGGACCCGCTCGGCCCCATGATGGCGACGAATTCCCCGGCCTGAATCGTCATGTCCACGCCTTTGAGGGCCTGAAACGCGGTCGTCCCTTGGCCGTAGGTCTTGGTCACCCCGCGCAGGGTGATCTGTGCCGGTGCCAGCGGAGCACTCATCGGCCATTGCCTCCCAGACGCTGCTCGGTGATGATGGGCAGGCCCTCGGTCAGGCCTTCACCCGATATTTCGGTCTGGCGGCCGTCGGTGATGCCGGCGATGACGCTCAAAGCCACCGGCTGGCCGTCTTGCAGCACCCAGATCTGCCGGGCACCGCCCCGACGGTCGAAGCGGACCGCCCGGGGAGCCGAGGCCGGCGGGCGCGGCATCAAGGTGGCCAGCACCCGATTGGTGGGCACCGGCGCTTCCTGCAGTTGCGGCATGAAGCGCAGCGCCGTGTTGGGCACGCGCCAGACATCGGTGCGCTCGACCGCCACGATACTCGCCGTGGCCGACATGCCGGGGCGCAAACTCAGATCGCTGTTGTCCACGTCGAGCGTGGTGGTGTAGGTGACCACGTTGTCGGTGCGCGAGGCTCCAAAGGCGACGCGCCGGACTGCACCGGGATAGCGGCGTGCGGGCTGGCTGCTGACGGTGAAAGTGGCCTGCTGGCCGGTTTGCACGACGCCGATGTCGGCTTCATCGACATTCACTTCCAGCTTCAATGCGCGCAAGTCGCGGGCAATCGTCAACAGTGTGACCGCCTGCAATGAAGCCGCCACGGCGTTGCCCGGCTCCACCGTGCGCGACAGCACCACCCCGTCGATGGGTGAGCGTATGAAGGCGCGTGCCAGATTGGTTTCGCTGCTGGCGAGATTGGCCTGGGCCTGTTGCACCGCCGCTTGGGCGATCACGATGTTGGCCTCGGCCCGCTCCACGGCTGCCGTGCTGCGCAAAGCCGCTGCGCGGGCGGCGTCCAATTCCACCGCCGCCGGCACCTGCCCGCCGGAGAGCCGATGCACCGACTCCTGCCGCGCCAGTTGGGCCGCCGACTCCTGCGCAGCGGCTTGGTGCTCACGCAGCCCGGCCTCGGCCAGCGCCACCTGCGCACGGGCCGAGGCCAGCGCGGCGCGGGCATTGATGACCTGATCCTCCAGCCGGGCCGTGTCCAGTTCCACCAGCACCTGCCCGGCCCGCACCGGATCGTTCACATCCACATGCACTCTGCGAACCGTGCCGGAAAGCTCGCTACCGATATTGACGGCACGCACCGGCTGCAAGGTGCCACTGGCCGACACGGTGAGCGTGAGATTGCCACGGGACAAGGGCTCGGTGACGAACACCGGCGCTGCCTGCCGGGCTTGCTCGGTCTGCCAGCTCCAGACCGCCCAGACGAGCAGCGCCAGCCCGATCGGCAGACTCCAGACCCAAGGGCGCTTCCACCAGGGCGGGCGACGTTCGCTGCCCAGCAACTCGTCGAGCGCGGCGTTGGCGGCGTTGGCGGCGTTGGCGAGGTTGGCGGCGTTGTCAGTGGTCTTCATGTGCAGCAGCTTTCATGTCTCGTTGCAACACCTCGCGGTTCCAGCCGCCACCGAGTGCCTTGAACAGGCGCACATGGTCGGCGCTGCGCGTGGCCAGGGCAGTCACCTGCTCAGACTCGGCGTTCAAGCGGGTGCGCTGGGCATCGAGCAGTGCACGGGTGTCGATCAGCCCGGCGCTGTAACGCTGACGGGCCAGGTTTTCGGCGCTGGCCGCCGCTGTGGCCGCCTGCTTCAGATGGATCAGGCGCTGCTGGCTGGCCTGCACGCTCAGCAAGGCGGCTTCCACGTCCTGCAAGGCGTTGAGCAAGGCGGCCTCGAGGGCGATCCGGGCCTGCTCCAGTGCGGCGGACTGGGCGCGGACTCGGGCTCGATCGGCACCGCCGTCGAACAAGGACGCACTCACGCTGGCCACCAGCGCCCGCGTCCAAGCGCCCGCGTCGAACAGATCGCTCAGGCGCGGCGAGCGCCAATCGAACGAGCCGGCGAGGTTGAAGCCGGGGTACTGGGCCGCCGTGGCTTGATCGCGCCGCGCCGCAGCGGCCAGCAGGCGCGCTTGCGCCACCTGAACGTCGGGCCGCTGGCGCAGCGTGTTGGCGGGAATGTCCAGCGCCCATGCACCTGCGAGCTGAGGAATCGACGGGCGTGCCGGAAGCTCCAGCGCAGCCTGCGGCGGCAAACCCAGCAGCACCGCCAGCGCATGGCGGGATTGCTGGAGGCTGGCCTCGAGGGGTGCGATGGCGGCCCGCGTTTGTGCCACCACGACGGTGGTTTGATCCACCTCCAGTTGCGACGCCAAACCGGCTTGCTGGCGCCAGATGGTGATTTGCTCGGCCTCTTGCTGCCAGATGAGGTTTTGCCGCGCCACCTGCAGCCGCTGTTGCTGCGTCAGCCACTCGAGGTAGGTAAGCGCGACTTCAGCCGCCAAACTGACGCGCACCTCACCGAGTTGAGCGGCCGCAGCCACCAGGTCGGCCTCGCTGGCTTGCAGCGCAAGACGCCGGGCACCAAAAACATCCAGCTCCCAACTGGCATCCAGACCGGCGCGAAACACATGACTGGCGTCATTCGTTTGACTCGAACTGCCGGTGCCCGAAGCCGATCGCTGGGCGGAAGCCGAGGCCCGCAAACCGGGCAGCGTGGCCGCCTGCGTCACGTCACGCGAGGCACGCGACTGCCTCAAAGCCGCTTGCGCACTGCGCACACTGGTGTGTACACGCAAGGATTGCTGGATCAGCTCCGTTAAGGTGTCGTCGTTGAACGCCCGCCACCAGTCGGTCGCCGTCGGGCCTTGGGTGTGGGCTTGGGTGTGGGCCTGCGCAGGCACCGCAGCCCAAGCGTTGACGCGGCTGACCGCTTCGGGCAAGGCCAGCGGCTGCACCGGGACCGGGGCGCTGGCACAGGCCCCCAGCAAGACGGCCCCAGCCCAAACGACGCCGACTCGAACAACAGGTGGTGTGCAGCCACACCTCGACAGATCTATCCAACGATACAGATGCATGAGTTCTATAGTGTCGCAAAATCGGATGACAGTTCAACATCCGCCCGTAACAACCCTTCAACCGGCCACGTGTACGTGCTCGATCACGCGGTCGTCGCCCATCACGATCAGGGCGAACAGCGCCTCTTCGCGGGATGCAGCCTGCGCCCAGCGGCGGGCCAGCAAGGGCTTGGCTTGCGGGTTGATGACGACAAAATCCGCCTCGCAGCCCGGAGTGAGGTTTCCAACGATGCCGCCCAGCCCCATGGCCTGCGCTGCCCCGGCCGTATGCAGCCACCACAGGCGACTGGGCGGCAGACTGACGCCCGTCTTGGGCAAGCCCCCACCCGTCACGCTGGCGCGGCCCACGCAGTACGCCGCCAGCATGGTATGAAAGGGGCAAAAGCTGGTGCCGCCGCCCACATCACTGGCCAGGCCGTATCGGAAACCCACACGTTCGGCACTGTGCACATCGAAAAATCCACTGCCCAGAAACAGGTTGCTGGTCGGGCTGAAGGCCGCCACAGCGCCCGATTCACGCATCAGCATGCGGTCCGTTTCGTCCAGGTGGATGCAGTGGGCATAGACCGCCCGTTCGCGCAACAGCCCCAACGATGCATACACATCCAGGTAGCTGCGCGCCGACGGATAGAGGGATTGCACCCAGCGGACTTCATCGACGTTTTCCGCCACATGCGACTGAATCCAGACATCCGGGTAGCGGCCCGCCAGTTCGGCGGCACCGCGCATCTGGGCATCCGAGCAACTGGGCGCGAACCGGGGCGTGATGGCATACCCCAGACGCCCCTGGCCATGCCAGCGCTGGATGAGCTGCTCGGTATCGATCAGGCTCTGGTCGGTCTCATCGCGCACCCCGTCGGGGGAATGGCGATCCTGCAGAACCTTGCCCGCCACCAATTTGATGCCCCGGGTTTGCCCGGCGTGCATCAACGCGTCCACCGAAGCCGGGTGAGACGTCGCAAACGTCAGGGCCGTGGTCACGCCGTGGCGCAGCAATTCGTCCAGAAACACCTCGGCCACCTGGGTCGCATGGGCCGGGTCATGAAAACGCGATTCGTGTACAAAGGTGTGGTTTTCCAGCCAGGACAGCAAACCCTCGGCCGGTGAGCCGATGACATCGGTCTGCGGGTAATGTATGTGCAGATCGACAAAGCCTGGCACCATGAGACGCCCAGGCCAGTACGTGACAGGCAGATGCTCATACACCAAGGACAAAGCCGACCACGCACCCACCGCGATCACCCGCTGGGCTGCATCGGGGGCCAGCCCGGGGCCGACGACGAGCAGGCCATCGTCTTCCCATCGCAGGGTGGGCACGCCCCCAGCATCTTCAAACCAGAGCACTGCCGCACGAAAAGCTTGTTCCATGCGTTGGAGCTTACCGCGTTTCCAGCGGCATAATGCAGGAACTTTCGCAACAGAGTTGCAACAATCAGTCATGCATCCCATGAATGAATCAACCCTTTCAGGCTGGACAGAACGGCTGCACCAATCCGGGCTTCGGTTCACGGCCGCGACCCGCTCGGTCCTGATGCTTTTTGCTTCCGACCCAGGTTGGGGGCCTTCGCATGCCGAAGTCCTCGATCGTCTGCATCAGCACGGCGTGGACATCAACCGTGTCACGCTATACCGGTTGCTCGACCGACTCGCGGCCTGCGGACTGCTGGAACGCCATGCCGATGCATCGGGCCGTGTGTGGCGGTTTGCCTGGATCGGGGATCAACCTGCGGGCACATTGCACCCACGATTCGAATGCGACGCCTGCCATCGCCTGGTGGCGTTGGAGCCAGCCAAAGCCAAGGCACGCGAAATGGCGCAAACCTTGCAAAACGCGCTCGCCGCCATGGGTCATCATGCCGAGCGCCTCGACTTCACCATTCACGGCACCTGTGCCGGCTGCGCCAGTTCGCCCCCATGATTGCCACGCATGCCGTTTCCATGACATGGCCGAACAGTGCTCGGCTGCGGTTTCCCGACATCGCACTGCCGACGGGCCAGACCCTGCTACTACGCGGCCCTTCAGGCAGCGGCAAATCCACCTGGCTGGCACTGGTATCCGGCCTGCTCACGCCCACCGAGGGGGAATTGATCGTCGGCGATCAGCCTCTGTCACGGCTCACCCAGACTCAACGCGATGCTTGGCGCAGTATGACGATTGGGTTTTTGCCGCAGGGCGGCCGCTTGAGTCCGGCGCTGAACGTGCAGGACAACCTGGCCCTGGTTGCTTTTGCATCTGGGCGGACGCCCAACCCTGACCATCAGGCCACGCTCGTGCGGCGTCTGGGCCTCCAGGGTTTGATGCGGCAGCGTCCGCATGCATTGTCTGGCGGGCAAGCCCTGCGGGTCGCACTGGCCCGAGCCCTGCTGCTTCAACCGGCCCTGATTCTGGCAGATGAACCCACGGCCAGCCTGGATGACGACCTTGCAGGCGAGGCCATGGCTCTCTTGCAGGAACATACCCGGGAAAGCGGCCGAACGCTGGTCGTGGCCACGCACGATCAAAGGGCAGTCCAGGCACTTTGCGGTGCGCAAACCCTCTGGCTGGAGGCGCAGCCATGAACACCCTGCAACTGGCCTGGCGCTACCTGAAGTCCCGCCCCTTGTCGACCGCGCTCAACGCCCTCATGCTGACGCTGGGCTTCGCAGCCATGGCCTTCGTTTTTTCCGCGCGTGACCAGATCGGCCAAGCCTTCACGCGCGATCTGGCTGGCATCGACGTGGTCATTGGTGCCAAGGGCAGCCCCTTGCAACTCATCATGGCCGGGGTGTTCCACCTCGACGTGCCCCCCGGCAACGTTCTGCTCAGCGACGTGCAAGCCCTGCGGGAGCATCCGCATGTCAAGCAAATCATTCCCCTGAGCCTGGGCGACAACCTGGCCGGTTACCGGATTGTTGGGACCACTCACGACTACGTGACCCACTACGGGGCGACCATCGCCCAAGGCCGGTTGTGGGATCACCCCCTGGATGCCGTGCTGGGCGCTCAGGTGGCACACACCACCGGCCTGCAACTCGGGCAAACCTTTGTCGGCATCCACGGCCTGGGCGCGGGTGGGCATGCGCACGACTACGCGCCCTACGCGGTGACCGGCATACTGGCACCTTGCGGCTGCGTACTCGACCGGCTGGCACTGACCTCGACCGAATCGGTCTGGAAAGTCCACGACGACCTGCACGGCTACGAAGAGATGACTGCGGCCGAACGCGCCGACCTGCAGGCGGAACGCGAAATCACGATGGCGCTGGTGCGCTACACCACCCCGCTGGCTGCAGTCACTTTCCCGCGCTTCATCAACAGTTCCACCCCGATGCAGGCGGCCGCCCCTGCGCAAGAAATCACCCGGCTGCTGGTCCTGTTTAGCGCCGCCACCCAAGTCCTGCAGGGTTTTGGTGTCGTCTTGCTGCTGATGGCTGGCTTGTCGGTGTTTGTGGCCCTGTGGTCGGCGGTACAGGAACGCCAAGCCGATCTGGCCATGTTGCGCATGCTGGGGGCCAGCCCTCGCCTGACGGTGTCGTTGCTCTTTTCAGAATCCCTGACCCTGGTGCTGCCGACGGCCTTGGCCGGTGTGCTGTTGTCACAGTTCCTGCTGCTGGCCATGGGTTTCTGGTTGCCACCCGGCGCGGCCAGTCTGGTGCAAGCCTGGCACTGGACGCCTACGCTGGCATGGATTGCGGTGACTGCTTGTGTTGTCGCCGTGCTGGCCACCGCCTTGCCCGCCTGGCGGGTCTGGCGGCTGGATGTTCTCACCCTGCTCAACCGGAGTTGACTCATGAAAAAATCCCTTGTTACCCTGCTGTGTGTGGCCGTCTTTGGTTTGCCGGCCATTGCCCACACTCCCCAGCAGATCCAGGAAGACATTACCCGCCATCGTGCCATGGCCGCCGCCCACGAAGCGGCCGCACAGTGTCTGGAGTCCGGACGAGAAAAAAGCGTGTGCCACCAGCAACTGCAAGCCGCCTGCCGGGGTCTGGGTATCGGGCGCTATTGCGGCATGCGCCATGTCCACTGATCGGTTCGCTATGCAACGCCGCCGCTGGCTGACTTGGCTGGCGGCGACTGGCGTTGCGCCTGTGCTGAGCTTGCCTGCCCAGGCACAAAACCCCTCAATGCCCGAGGACAGAACCGGTGCCAACCCTCTGGCAGAGGGGCGCGGGACCGGCTACCACAGCCCTCTGAGTGCTTTTGCCCCGCTGCCCCGTCGCGACGATGTGATCCCCTGGTCCACCCTGGCGCAAGTCAGTCACCGGGTGGAGCGCTCGCGCATGGTGCCGGTGTATGCCCCAGAAGTCCTGGCATTGCATCAAAAAAAGGTTCGGCTGCAGGGCTTCATGGCACCACTGGACCCTGGGGAGCGACAATCCACTTTTCTGCTGTCATCAGTGCCCCTGACTTGCCCGTTCTGCTCGCCTGGCGGCGCGGAAAGCATCATCCAGGTGATCGCGCGCAGCCCCATACGCTACACCATGGAAGGCATGGTGGTGGAGGGGCGTTTTCACGTCCTCGCCAATGACGCACTGGGTTTTTTTTACCGCCTGACAGACGCTGTGTCCGTCCGGTAGGACGCAGCCATCAAGCGCCGCCGCGTATGGTGTCGCGGCGGTGTGCATCCCGATCTTTGCCCAATGCCGCATCGAGTGCGTGTTGAAGCTTGGTGCATGCGCCCACCAGGGCATCGGCCACGCGATCGGCCACATGCGTTACCGCCAGGGGCTGGCGACCCGCCAGGCGCACTTCCAGCACACAGCGTTTGTCGAGCTCACCACCGCGAGCGCCGTTAATGTCCGTCAGATGCACTTCCACGCGGGTGATGTGATCCCGAAAGCGGGCCAGCCGATCCGTGAGTTCTCGGGTGGCCCATTCATTCATGGAATCGGACCCATGGATGCTGGCGTCGGTATTGAGCTGAATGTGCATGGTGCTAAATCTGTTGCGTGCAAAGGATGACTTGGTGAAATCTTACCAGCCCGCAGGAACTCAGCGACAGAACTCAGCGACACAGGCGCCGATAGGCTTCCCGAGTGACAGGCGAGACCGCTTCCAGCAACTGCCCGTAATGGGTCGCATGGCGCGCCAGCATGCGGGCAGACGCCACGGTTTTCGAGCGACAGAACCAGTGACAGGTGTGCTGGAAAAGCAAAATTTCGGCAGTCAGCATGAACGCCTTGTCTCGCTCGGAACGGCCCGCTTCGTTGGCGGCTACCTGAGCAACGCCGTCGGCGTGAAGTTGCAAGGCCCGGCGCATGTCAAATGTCGCTTGCGGGGCCAGTTTGTCGGCCAGCGGCAGGGCAATCGGCAGGGTGCTGACCAGCACTTGATCGCCCCAGATTTGGGAAAAGTCCTTGGCCAGTTGCTGCAGTTGATCACTCAGTCGGGTTTCGGCGTCTTCGAGCATGCGCCAGATCGACTGCCGACGATCTTCGTCTTTTTCGCCCAAGGCGCGCAGATAGCCTTCAAGCACGGTTTCCATCAGCTTTTCGATCTGGTATTGCTGCAAATACCGTCCCAAGAGGAGAATGCGACGCCGTTGATCACGTATCTTGACGACATGAAAAATCGCGACCAGCACAAGTAGGGGAAACAGGAATTCCATAGGGTCAACTCTAACAGTCACCAAAGGCCCGGCAGAATGAGCAGCGCGTCCTTGAACAAGGTGTGGCTCTGGCGTTGGCAGTTTGGTGCCTGAACCACCGCGAGCCGGACCATCATCATGGCCGCCACCGGATGACGCGCCAGCCCCTTCCTCAAACTGGCAGGTCAGCGGGTTGAGCGCTCAGCACTCACAGCACTTCCAAGCCACCCAGGTAGGGCCGCAGCAGCACGGGCACGGTGATGCGGCCGTCGGCGTTCTGGTAGTTTTCCAGCACCGCCACCAGTGTGCGGCCGACGGCCAAGCCGGAGCCGTTGAGGGTATGCACCAGTTCGTTCTTGCCTTGAGCGTTTTTGAAGCGGGCCTGCAGGCGGCGCGCCTGGAAGGCTTCGCAATTGCTGACGGAGCTGATTTCGCGGTAGGTGTTCTGCCCCGGCAGCCAGACCTCCAGGTCGTGCGTGCGGGTGGCACCAAACCCCATGTCGCCCGTACACAGGGCCAGCACGCGGTACGGCAGGCCCAGCTTCTGCAGCACGGCCTCGGCGTGGCCGGTCATTTCTTCCAGCGCCTGGTAGCTCTGGTCGGGGTGGACGATCTGCACCATTTCGACCTTGTCGAACTGATGCTGGCGGATCAGGCCGCGCGTGTCGCGCCCGGCCGACCCGGCTTCGGAACGGAAGCACGGGGTGTGCGCCGTCAGCTTGATCGGCAAATCGGCCTCGGCCACGATCGCGTCGCGCACGAAGTTGGTCAGCGTCACCTCGCTGGTGGGAATCAGGTACATGGCCGACTCGCCACCCGCCTGAGCAGCCGCATGCCCGCCCGCCTGCCCGTCCTCTTGACCACTTTCTTGGCCACCCTTGTTGGCGGCGAACAGGTCGGCCGCGAACTTGGGCAACTGGCCGGTGCCGCGCAGCGTGCTGGCGTTGACGATGTAGGGGGTGTAGCACTCGGTGTAGCCGTGCTGCTGGGTCTGCACGTCGAGCATGAACTGGGCCAGCGCACGGTGCAGGCGGGCCACGCGGCCCTTCATCACCACGAAGCGCGAGCCGCTGAGCTTGGCACCCGTTTCGAAGTCCAGCCCCAGCGGTTCGGCCAGTTCCACGTGGTCTTTGGGCGTGAAGCCCAGCTCGGGCGGGTTGCCCCCCAGCCCGCCTTGCGGACTCCAGCGTCGCAATTCCACATTGCCCTGCGCATCGGCGCCAACCGGCACGCTTTCATGCGGCAGGTTGGGCAGCGCCAGCAGCAGCGCCTGCAGCTCGGCCTGAATCTGGTCGAGCCGTGCGGCCGAAGCCTCCAACTCACCCTTGAGTGCGCCGACTTCGGCCATCACGGCATCGGCCTCGGCGTGCTGGCCCTTGCCCTTGAGCATGCCGATCTGCTTGGACAGGCTGTTGCGGCGGGCCTGCAGCTCTTCCGTCTTGACCTGCAGGGCCTTGCGCTCGTGTTCGAGCGACTCGAAGGCCACCACATCGAGGAAGGGCTGTGGGTTTTCGCGGGTCTGGAGACGGGCGATGACGCCGTCGAGGTCTTTGCGCAGGGAGGTGATGTCGAGCATGATGGCCCCGATTTTAGGGGCTAGGCTTCCCACCGGGGTCGAGTTTCAGGCCCTTGGGCAGCGGGAAATGGGTGGTTTCCCGGATGCCGTCGAGGCTGCGCACCGACACCGCCCCCAGCGCCTTGAGCCGCTGCAGCACGCCCTGCACCAGATCTTCCGGCGCGGAGGCCCCTGCCGTCAGACCAATACGCGAGCGCCCGGCGAACCATGCGTCTTGCAGCTCGGAGGCATCTTCCACCATGAAGGCGGGCACGCCCAGCCGCTGGGCCAGTTCGCGCAGCCGGTTGGTGTTGGAGCTGGTGGGGCTGCCCACCACCACGACCGCATCGACCTGCCGGCTCATGACCTTGACCGCATCCTGCCGGTTCTGGGTCGCGTAGCAGATGTCCTGCTGCTTGGGTTCACGAATCTGGGGAAAACGTGCCTTGATGGCGGCGGCAATCTCGGCGGCATCGTCCACGCTCAGGGTGGTCTGCGTGACCACGGCCAGTTTTTCGGTCTGGCTGGGCTGCACCCGCGCCACATCGCCCGCCTCTTCCACCAGATGGATGCCGCTGTCGAGCTGGCCCATGGTGCCTTCGACCTCGGGGTGGCCCTTGTGGCCGATCATGATGAATTCGTAGCCTTCCTTGTGCAGCTTGGCCACCTCCACGTGAACCTTGCTGACCAGCGGGCAGGTGGCGTCGAAGATGCGAAAGCCGCGCCGCTCGGCTTCGCGCTGGATGGCCTGACTCACGCCGTGGGCGCTGAACACCAGGGTGGCTCCGGCTGGCACCTCGTCGAGCTCTTCGATGAAGATGGCGCCCCGGGCCTTGAGGTCATTCACCACATGGGTGTTGTGGACGATCTCGTGCCGCACATAGATGGGCCGACCGAATTTTTCCAGCGCACGCTCGACGATCTCGATCGCACGATCCACCCCGGCGCAAAAGCCACGCGGTTCGGCCAGCAGCACCTCGGCCAGCGTACCCATCACAGCACCCCGATGATGCGCACTTCAAACCGAACCGGCTGGCCAGCCAGCGGGTGGTTGAAGTCGAACAGCACGGCACCGTCTGGGCGCACCTCGCGCACGGCACCGGCGTAGCTGCCCAGCCCATCGGGGGTGGGGAACTGCACCACGTCACCTGCAGCGTACTGCTGGCGCGGATCGCCCAGCTCGTTGAGCAGTTTGCGCGCCACCCACTGCACCATCTCGGGCTGGCGCTCACCGAACGCTACGCCCGCAGCCAGCTCGATCACCGTGTGCGTGCCCTCTTGCAGCCCCAGCAAGCGCTGCTCGATGGCCGGTGACAACTCCCCGCCGCCTAAGCTCAACGTGGCGGGCTGGGCCTCGAAGGTGTTGATGAAGTCGCGCCCGTCGGGGCCCGACAGGCGGTAATGCAAGGTGAGAAAGGAGCCTTGATCGACTTGCGGCATGATGGAGGGTCAGACAAAAAAGCACCATTGTAAAAAAGGGAGGAATCGCATGAATGCTGGCGCATCGCCGTCCATGCCGCTCAAAGGGCTGCCGCCCGACACCCGACCGCGTGAAAAGCTGCTGCAACGCGGGCCTGCGGCCCTGAGCGACGCCGAATTGCTGGCGCTGCTGCTGCGCACCGGCATTCAGGGGAAAAATGTCGTTCAACTGGCGCAGGAACTGGTGGACCGGTTTGGCGGCATCGCTGGCTTGTTGCACAGCGGTGCCGACGCCTTGCAAGCCGTCAAAGGGCTGGGGCCCGCCAAGCGGGCTGAAATTCTGGCGGTGGTCGAACTGGCCCGACGTGCCCTGGCCCAGCAAATCCAGCAACGACCGCTGTTCGACAGCCCGCAGGCCGTCAGCCACTACCTGCAGTTGCATCTGGGGCACAAACCGCACGAGGTGTTTGCGGTGCTGTTTCTGGACAGCCAGCACAAGCTGCTGGCGCTCGAAGAGCTGTTTCGCGGCACGCTCACGCAGACCAGCGTGTATCCGCGCGAAGTGGTGCTGCGTGCCCTGCACCACCATGCGGCTGCCGTGGTGCTGGCCCACAACCACCCCAGCGGCACGGCCGAGCCGTCGCACGCCGACGAACTGCTGACGCAAAACCTCAAGTCGGCACTGGCGCTGGTGGATGTGCGCGTGCTGGACCATTTCATCGTCACCGCCCACGCCTGCCGTTCCATGGCCGAAATGGGCCGGATGTAAGGGCGTCAGGGTGCCGGGGTGCCGGCGACCCGGCGCAACCCCATACCTGCACCGGCCAGCCGCCTGCACGACAATACCGACCATGAAAGCGCAGCGCCTGTCCGATCTGAAATCGCTCAAGAAGGCGCTGCTGGCGCGGGCGGCGCAAGTGGCAGCCCAGGTAGCCGCGAGCCGGGCCGCTGAAGAAGCCGCCCGGTGCGCAACGCAGGAGCGGCAGCCCCGCGACCGGCTGCTGTTCGAGCGCACAGTCGGCCCCGTGCGGCGGCTGACACAGCCTGGCCGTCACGTGCAGCGGCCCATGCCGCTGCTGCCCATACCGGCCCAGCGGCAACGCGACGAGCAAGCCGTGATGCAGGAAGCCCTGAGTGACGCATTCGATGTCGAAACCCTGCTCCACACCGACGAGCACCTGAGCTTTCGTCGCCCCGGGGTGGGGCCGGACGTGGTGCGCAAACTGCGCCGCGGGGCATGGAGCCTGCAGGCGCAGGTGGATCTGCACGGCCTGCGCACCGAGGAGGCGCGAGCCTCCTTGGCCGCATTCATCCGCGAAGCGCACAGGCAAGGGCTGCGCTGCGTGCGGGTGGTGCATGGCAAAGGCCTGGGTTCGCCCGGCAAGACGCCCGTACTCAAAGGCAAGGTACACAGTTGGCTGGTGCAGAAAACCGAGGTGATGGCGTTTGTGCAGGCACGCCCGGCTGAAGGCGGTGCCGGGGCCTTGGTGGTGTTGTTGCGACCATCATCCAGGGCACACAGCCTCTAGGAGACCGAGTTTCGTCATGGGCACCAACATCGAGGCCGTGCTGCGCCCAGTTGCCGAACAAACCTGGCTCGATCGACGTTTGCTCATGGTGTCCGGTAGCCCATGGCAAGCGCTTCTGGAGATGCTCGATCAGCCGGAGTCCGACAATGGCCATCGGCCGAAATCACATAGGCAAGACTCAAGCCGGTGTGTTACGCATCCAGTCGGCAGTCTGAAAAAAACTATGGTTCAAACGGGCTCGCAAGTCGGCGGGTACGCCGGTGTCCAGCATGGCCCGATCCATGCAGGCCAGCCACTGGTCGCGCTCCAGCATGCCGATCTTGAACGGCATGTGGCGCATGCGCAGCCGTGGATGCCCGAAGCGCTCCTGGTAGTGCTGGGGTCCGCCCAGCCAGCCACACAGAAACCAGAACAGTTTTTGCCGGGCTTCGTCCAGCGTGGTGCCGTGGCTGGCGCGGAGTTCGCGATACTGCGGCTCCAAGTCCATCAGGTCATAAAAACGGTTCGCCAGCGCTTGTACTCCCGGCTCGCCGCCAATCCATTCAAAAGGTGTGAGGGCTTGTCCGCTCTCCTGACGTGGGGAAGGCTCCTGAATCTGCATGGCCTATTGTGCCGCTTTGCGTAGCGTTTGCACCACGGGCGTACGCAGCACACCGCGCAGGCCCCACCAGCCGGCTGCCAGCGCCAGCCAGGCACCCGCCAGAGCTCCCGCCAGCGGGACCCAGGGCGACGCGTTCCAGTCGAATTCAAACGCATACCGGGCCAACGCCCACCCCACGATCACCGCGACGACCGAGGCCAGAAAACCGGCCAGCAAGCCCACCCCGAGCAATTCGGCCCGCTGCACCTGCCGCAGCAGGGAAGCCTGGGCCCCGACAGCGCGCAAGATGGCGTATTCACGCTCACGCTCGGCACGGGTGGCCGTGACGGCGGCAAACAACACCACCAGTCCCGCCGCCAAGGTGAAGGCAAAGAGGAATTCAACCGCCCGGATCACCTGAGCGAGTACGCGCTGGACCTGAGCGATGGTGCTGGTCATGTCCACATTGGTCACGTTGGGAAAAGCCCGGACAACCGCATTGTCGAAACCCGGGGTGTCAGGGGCCCGGTAGGAGGTGACAAAGGTCACGGGTACGTCCGCCATGGCCGACACGGGGAACATGGCGAAGAAATTGAGCCGCATCGAACCCCAGTCCACCCGCCGCAGGCTGGTGATGCGCGATTCGACCGTCACACCGGCCATGTCGAAGGTGAGCGTGTCGCCCAAACGCAGACCGAGGGTTTCGGCCAGGCCTTCCTCGATCGATATCGCGCCTGCCTCCTCGGGCTGCCAGCGGCCCGCCACCACCAGGTTGTTCGGTGGGGCGTCTGCGCTGTGCGAAAGATTGAATTCACGCTCCACCAGCCGCTGGGCACGGTCGCCCTCGAAATCGTCCGGCGTGATCGTCTGGCCATTGATGGCGACCAGCCGACCCCGGATCATGGGATACCACTCGAACTGCGACACACCCAGGCTTTGCAAAGTCTCCTGGAAGGGTTCGGCCTGCTCGGGCTGGATGTTGATGACGAAACGGTTGGGTGCATCGGGCGGCGTAGCCTGCTGCCAACTGCTGATCAGGTCGGTGCGCAAGAGCACCAGCAGCACCAGCGCGAGCAAACCCACCGACAAGGCGCTGACCTGAACCACCGCATAGGCCGGACGGGCACTCAACTGACGGGTGGCCAGGCGCAGCCAGCGGGGTGCCGAGGATTCATTCACCACCTTGCGCAGCACGCGCACGGCGAGGTAAGCGGCCCCGGCAAACAGGCCCACCGCCGCTGCAAAGCCGCCCACGGCGATCAGGCCCAGCGTCAAGTCCCGGCTGGCCATCAGCAGCAACAGCGTGAAACCGGCTGCCCCCAGACCCAGTACCGCCAGCGACGCGGGCTTCAGGTTGCCGACCTCGCGCCGGATGACGCGCAGCGGCGGCACCCGCGCCAGTTGCAAGACCGGTGGCAGGCCAAAGGCCAGCATCAGCGTCAGTCCTACACCGAGGCCGAACAAGGCGGGCCAGACACCCGGCGCAGGCAGGTCGGCTTGTACCAGTTCAGCCAGCAAAACAACGAAACCGTGGTGAACCAGATAACCCAGAGTCACCCCGAGGACACCCGCCACCAAACCGACCACCACAAAAGCGAAAATGTACGCCCGGGCCATGGTGGCCTGTGACAAGCCCAGCACGCGCAGCATGGCGCAATCGTCGAGGTGCCGACTGGCATAGACCCGGGCCGCAATCGCCACAGCCACCGCACTGAGCAAGGCCGCCAGCAAAGCCACCAGATTGAGGAATTTTTCAGCCCGCTCCAGGGTTTGCTGCATTTCGGGGCGTCCGCTTTCAAACGACTCCAGCCCCATGCCCCGCACCTCGGGTTTGACCATCTCGGCTTCGGCCCACTGGGTGTAACGGCGCACGCTGGCATCATCCCCCGCCACCACCAGCCGATAGTTCAGGCGGCTCGCGGGCTGCACCAAGCCGGTGGCGGCCAAGTCGTCGGCATGAATCATCACGCGTGGGGCAAAGCTCATGAAACCGGCACCGCGGTCGGGCTCGATGGTGATGATGCGGTCGATCCGGAACGACCGGTCGCCCAGCCACAACGCCTGCCCGACCTCGACCTCGAGGGCGACCAGCAAGGCCTCGTCCACCCAGGCCGAGCCGATCGGGGGAATTTCGCGCGTCGCTGCATCGGGCGCACCCGGCGCTTGCTTGACGCGCAATTGTCCCCGCAAGGGGTAGTTGCTCTGCACCGCCTTGAGCGCCACCAGCCGAGCGGCTCCGCCCTGCGCGTCATCGGCACGCCCCATGGTGGGGAATGTCAGGTGCTGCGTCACCTCCAGCCCCAGGGCACGCGCCTCGGCTTCAAAGGCAGCAGGAGCAGGCTGGTCGCTGCGCACCACCGCATCGCCCCCCATCAACTGACGGGCATCCCGACTCAAGGCATTTTGCAAGCGGTCGGCAAAAAAGCCTACGGCCGTCAGGGCCGTCACGGCCAGCGCAATCGCCAGCACCAGCACGTGCAATTCGCCGGCACGCCAGTCGCGCATCAACGATCGCCAGCCTATCGACCAGAACGTAGCATTCGGAGTTGTCATGGGCCGTCCATCAGGTGTCTTGGGAGATCTTGATGCTGGGGAATCTGGACGAAAAGTCCTTCGCTTTGCCCGCCACCGTAACGGCCACCTGCCGGGCAACAGCCTTGTAAATGGCGGCGATCTCGCCCGCTGGATCGGCGACCACCGTGGGGCAGCCGCTGTCGGCCTGCTGGCGTATCTGCAGGCTCAGCGGCAGGGCGCCCAGGTAGTCGATGCCGTATTCGGCCGCCATGCGCTTGCCGCCCTCGCTGCCGAAGATATGTTCGGTATGACCACAATTCGGGCAGCAATAGACCGCCATGTTCTCCACGATGCCGAGAATGGGCACCCCCACTTTCTCGAACATCTTGATGCCTTTGCGGGCGTCGAGCAGCGCGATGTCTTGCGGCGTGGTCACGATCACGGCACCCGTCATGGGCACGCGCTGGGCAAGCGTGAGCTGGATGTCGCCCGTGCCGGGCGGCATGTCCACCAGCAGATAGTCGAGGCCTTGCCAGTTGGTCTGGCGCAACAGTTGCTCCAGCGCCTGCGTCGCCATCGGGCCGCGCCAGATCATGGCCTCGTCCTTGTCCACCAGAAAACCCATCGAGATCACTTGCACGCCGTGGTTTTCGAGCGGCTCCATGGTCTTGCCATCGGTGCTTTCGGGGCGGCCGTCGATGCCCATCATCATGGGCTGGCTGGGGCCGTAGATGTCGGCATCCAGAATACCCACCCGAGCCCCTTCGGCGGCCAGTGCCAGCGCCAGATTGACGGTCGTGGTGCTCTTGCCGACGCCGCCTTTGCCCGAAGCCACGGCAATGATGTTCTTGACCTGTGGCAGCAACTGCACGCCACGTTGCACCGTGTGGGCCAGCACGCGCGTACACAAGTGAGCCGACACGTTTTGCACACCAGCAACGGTTAGAGCGGCGGCAATCAGCGCCTTGCGCAAGGCCGGGTGCTGACTCTGGCAGGGGTAGCCGAACTCGACCTCGAACGACACGTCGCCGCCCTGCACCTGCAGGTTCTTCAGCGCCTTGGAAGATACGAAATCGTTGCCAGTGTTGGGGTCGGTGACGGCCTGCAGGGCCTGCAGCAACGCCTGTGTTTCGATAGCCAAGGTCATCTCCTCAGAAGGTGAGGCAGATTGTCGCAGAGCCAGCCGTGAGCCTTGAGATCGGCAGCGATAGGGCCAGACGGGCAGGGGTCAATCCTGCGCCGGGGTATCGAGTTCGGCAAAAAGTACGTCATGCGGCAGATCGAGCTCGACGCTCTCGAACCGCACGGTGTCGCCAGCAGCAAAGGGGTGCAACACCCACAAGCCGTCGGGGCCTTTGCGGTACACGTCGGTGTTGCGGTCCACCGGGTCGATCAGCACGTACTCCTGCAAGCTGGGCAGCAGACGGTAGAGACCAAACTTGCCGCCACGGTCGTAGCCGGCGGTGGACTCCGACAGCACTTCGACCAGCAAGCGGGGGGCACGCTTGACGAGCCGATCGCGGGCATCGGCGGCGCTGCAGGTCACCATCACGTCCGGGTAGTGGAAACTGTCGGCGGCTTCCACCCGCAGCTTCATGTCGGCCATGTAGGTGCGGCAAGGGGTACCCGCGAGGTGCTGGCGCAGGGCCATGGCCACGTTCAGTGACACCGTCACATGCCGGTCTTCGGCCCCAGCCATGGCAAACACCTCGCCATCTTGGTACTCGTGGCGTTCGGCCTGCCCGGCTTCCCATTGCAGGTAGTCTGGGGCAGAAAAACGGATTTTTTCAGCGGGCAATCCCATGGCGTTCGAACGGTTGGTTGCTGGCAAGGTGGGCTGTGTGCATGATAGCCGGGTCAACCGATAAAATCCACTGCCTGTCCGTCACGCATTCCAGCAGCCCGCATGCCACCAGCCCCACGACGCTTCTTCGTCACCACCGCCCTGCCCTACGCCAATGGCCACTTCCACATTGGCCACATCATGGAGTACATCCAGGCCGACATCTGGGTGCGCATGCAGCGCATGCATGGGCACGAGGTGCATTTCGTCGGGGCCGACGACGCCCACGGCGCACCCATCATGATCGCGGCAGACAAGGCGGGCAAGACGCCGCAGCAGTTCGTGGCCGATATCGCTGCCGGGCGTGCGCCGTACCTGGAGGGCTTCCATGTGAAGTTCGACAACTGGCACAGCACCGACGGCCCGGAAAACCACGAGCTGGCGCAGCGCATCTACCTCGACCTCAAGGCCTGCGGCCTGATCAGCACCCAAACCATCGAGCAGTTCTTCGACCCCGACCGGGGCATGTTCCTGCCCGACCGCTTCATCAAGGGCGTATGCCCCAAATGCGACGCCCAAGACCAGTACGGCGACTCCTGCGAAAGCTGTGGCGCGGTCTATGCCCCCACCGAGCTCAAGAACCCCTACTCGGCGCTGTCCGGTGCCACGCCGGTGCTGCGCACCTCGGAACACTACTTCTTCAGGCTCAGCGACCCGCGCTGCCTGGCATTCCTGGAAAACTGGACCAGCGAAACCGGCCGCCTGCAAGCCGAAGTGCTCAACAAGATCAAGGAATGGTTCGCGCCCGACGAGCACGGCAAAGGAGCCTTGAGCGACTGGGACATCTCGCGCGATGCGCCCTACTTCGGCATCGAGATCCCGGACGCGCCGGGCAAATACTTCTACGTCTGGCTAGACGCCCCGATCGGCTACCTGGCCAGTCTGAAAAACCATTTTGCCAAGGGCCAGGCAGCCAACCACTGGCACCCGGAGTCACGCACCGCGCAAAGCTTCGACGACTTCGTGGCCGACCCGGCGGTGGAGCAGGTTCACTTCATCGGCAAGGACATCACCTACTTCCACACCCTGTTCTGGCCCGCCATGCTGCATTTCAGTGGCCGCAAGACGCCGACCCAAGTCAACGTACACGGCTTCATCACCGTCCATGGCGGCGAAAAAATGAGCAAGAGCCGCGGCACCGGGCTGGACCCGCTGAAGTACCTAGGGCTGGGCATGAACCCCGAATGGCTGCGCTACTACCTGGCCGCCAAGCTCAACAGCCGGGTGGAAGATGTGGATTTCAACCCCGACGACTTCGTCGCCCGCGTCAACAGCGACCTGATCGGCAAGTACATCAACATCGCTTCACGGGCGGCGGGCTTCATCGCCAAGCGCTTCGGTGGGCAACTCGGCGCGATCTCGGCCGACGGCGAAGCGCTGCTCGACCACCTGCAGCAAGCCGTGCCCGGCGTGGCCGAACTGCTGGCCGAACGCGAATACGGCAAGGCGATCCGCGAAACCATGGCGCTGGCCGACCGCGTGAACGAATACGTGGACGCCAACAAGCCCTGGGAACTGGCCAAGCAGCCCGGCCTCGACGCCCGCCTGCACGACGTCTGCACCACCTGCATCGAGACCTTCCGCGTGCTGACGGCACTGCTCAAACCCGTGCTGCCGGCGCTGGCCGTGCAGGTGGAGGCTTTCTTGCAATGCGCACCGCTCCACTACGCCAACGCCGCCACGCCGCTGGGCGCGGGCCACACCATCGGCGCTTACCAGCACCTGATGCAGCGGGTGGACAGCAAGCAGCTCGAAGCCCTGTTCGAGCCAGCGCCAGCACCCAGACCAACCGGGCCAACCGAGGTCGGCGGCGTCAGCCACCAGACCCCTGCAGGCGCCACCCTGCCCCCGACAGGGGCCGACTGCGCCTTGGTGCAACCCGGTGGCGAGCCGGTGGCAGCAACCATCTCCATCGACGACTTCGCCAAAGTTGACTTGCGCATCGCCCGCATCGAGGCCTGCGAGCCGGTGCAAGGCTCCACCAAGCTGCTGCGCCTGACGCTGGACGTGGGCGAAGGCACCGACCCGCAGGGGAATCCGATCCGGCGCAACGTGTTCAGCGGCATTGCCAGCATGTACCAGCCGCAAGACCTGGTCGGCAAGCTGACGGTGCTGGTGGCCAACCTGGCACCGCGCAAGATGAAGTTCGGCGTCAGCGAGGGCATGGTGCTGGCCGCCAGCCATGCAGACGAAAAAGCCCAGCCCGGCATCTACGTGCTGCACCCTTGGCCCGGTGCCGAGCCGGGTATGCGGATTCACTGAC
>DBAZ01000049.1:0-21424 GCA_002291945.1 Tepidimonas sp. UBA997 | reverse complement strand
CGGATTCACTGACCCCGCCCATTGGCTAGAATGCATCCACCCCCGACCTTCCCGACTGCCATGAACCTGTTTGCTCGCCCCCATTACGCGTCCGACGCGACCCAGTTCATCGAATCGCTCAAGCAGCAAAACCCGGCGCTGGAAGCCGAACAGCGCCAAGGGCGGGCCTTGCTGTGGGACAAGCAGATCGACCGGCAGTTGTCTGCCGAAGCACGCGCCGCCAGCGTTAAGCAAAAGCCCTACGTCTATCAGACCGACCCCAAGCTGCGTTGACGGTCTGCGCCGCAACCGCTCGTGACCCCGGCTGCCCCGCTTGAATGGCCCGGCACGCACCTGCTGCCCGACAGCATGCCGGCCGTGGTGGATCAGGTGGCGCTGGCCCGCCTGTATGGCGAACCCCTGTTTGCCCTGCCGCAAGACCTCTACATCCCGCCCGATGCCCTGGAGGTGTTTCTGCAAGCCTTCCAGGGCCCGCTGGATTTGCTGCTCTACCTGATCCGCAAGCAGAACTTCAACATTCTGGACATCCCGCTGGCCGAGGTCACGCGGCAATACCTCAGCTACGTCGAGCAGGTTCGCGCCCACAACCTGGAACTGGCTGGCGAATACCTGCTCATGGCCGCCATGCTGATCGAGATCAAATCCCGCATGTTGCTGCCACCCAAACAAGTGGCCCCCGACCAAGAAGCGCAAGACCCGCGGGCCGAACTCGTGCGCCGCCTGCTGGAATACGAGCAGATCAAGCTGGCTGCCCAGCAGATACAGGAACTGCCCCAACTGGGCCGGGACTTTCTGCGGGCGCAAGCCGCCATCGAGCCGTGGCACACCCCGCGCTGGCCCGATGTGCAGCCGCAAGACCTGGCCGACGCCTGGCGCGGCATACTGCAGCGGGCCCGGCTGGTGCAGCACCACAAGATCAGCCGCGAGGCCCTGAGTGTGCGCGAACACATGGGCCTGGTGCTGCGCCGCCTGCAAGGTCGGCGCTTTGTCGAGTTTGCCGATCTGTTCGACGCCGCCCAAGGGACGCCGGTGCTGGTCGTCACCCTCATCGCCACGCTCGAGCTGGCCAAGGAAGCCCTGATCGAGCTGACCCAAGCCGAAGCCTACGCCCCGATTTACGTGCGGCTGGCCCATACCCCCACCTGAGGCCCGCCGCTTTGGCGACCCGGCCACCCCAGAATTGCACATGACCGCCCCCACCCCACCCGCCGCCAGTGCCATCAGCGCCACCAGCGCCACCCGTACCACCAGCCGCCTGTTCGACGTCATCATCGTCGGCAGCGGCCTGGCCGGCTTGAGCACAGCGCTGCTGCTGCCCCCCCACTTGGCAGTGGCGGTGCTGACCAAGCGCACCATCGAAGACGGCTCCAGCGGCTGGGCCCAGGGCGGCATTGCCGCCGTGCTGGCCGAAGGCGACACCTTCGACGCCCATGTGGCCGACACCTTGGTGGCTGGCGCTGGCCTGTGCGACCCGGCCGCCACCCGCTTCACGGTGGAAAACGCGCCCGAGGCCATCGCCTGGCTGCGCCAGATGGGCACCCAGTTCACCCTGCACGATGGCGAACTGCACCTGACGCGCGAAGGCGGCCACAGCCACCGGCGCATCGTACACGCCGCCGACGCCACCGGCGCTGCGGTGCAACACACCCTGATCGACCGGGTGCGGCTGGCACCCAACGTGCAGGTGTTCGAAACCCACAACCTGGTCGATCTGATCCTGAGCGACAAACACGCCGGTCAGACCCATGCACCGCGCCGCTGCCTGGGTGCCTATGCCCTCAACGAGGACGCCGATCAGGTAGAAGCTTTTGTGGCACCCCACACCGTGCTGTGTACCGGCGGCGCGGGCAAGGTCTATCTCTACACCTCCAACCCCGACACCGCCACCGGCGACGGCATTGCCGCTGCCTGGCGTGCCGGTTGCCGGGTGGCCAACATGGAATTCATCCAGTTCCACCCCACCTGCCTGTACCACCCCAAGGCCAAGAGCTTCCTGATCACGGAGGCGGTGCGCGGCGAAGGCGGCCTGCTCAAGCTGCCCGCGCACCTGGGCGGCCACCGCTTCATGCCCGAGCACGACCCGCGCGCCGAACTGGCCCCGCGCGACGTGGTGGCGCGCGCCATCGACTTCGAGATGAAGCGCCACGGCCTCGACCATGTCTGCCTCGACATTGCGCACCAGCCGCCCGCGTTTTTGCGCGAGCACTTCCCCAACATCCTGGCGCGTTGCGCGGAACTGGGCATCGACATCACCAAGGAACCCATCCCCGTGGTGCCTGCGGCCCACTACACCTGCGGCGGCGTGGTGACGGACCTGAACGCCCGCACCGACCTGCCCGGCCTGTACGTGGTGGGCGAGGCCAGCTACACCGGGCTGCACGGTGCCAACCGGCTGGCCAGCAATTCGCTGCTGGAATGCATGGTGTTTGCCCGCGCCGCCGTGCGCGACATGGCGGCGCAACCCGCCGCACCCATGCCCGCCATCCCCCCCTGGGATGCCAGCCGCGTCATCGACGCCGACGAGCACGTCGTCATCTCGCACAACTGGGACGAACTGCGCCGCTTCATGTGGGATTACGTCGGCATCGTGCGCACCGACAAGCGGCTCGATCGCGCCGCCCACCGCATCGCCCTGCTCAAGGCCGAAATCGAGGAGTTCTACCAGCGCTTTCACGTCACGCGCGACCTGCTGGAACTGCGCAACCTGGTCGAAGTGGCCGACCTGATCGTGCGCTGCGCCCAAGCGCGCAAGGAAAGCCGGGGCCTGCATTGCAGCCGCGACTACCCCGCCCTGCTGCCCGTGGCACTGCCGACCGTGTTGACGCCTGCACGGATACCCTGAGCGGCGTTATACTGGCCTTTGCTCCGGGGCGTCCACAGGGTGTGGGCTGAGATGGCGACGCCGAACCCGAGAACTTGATCCGGCTCATACCGGCGAAAGAAGAGCTGTCGAAACCCGCCTTGCGTGGGCACCCGTGCTGGCCTAGGCGCTGGCGCTGGGCCACCCCAGCGGGCGACCTGCGGAGCAAATGACCCCCCGTAGGAGACCGCCCCTTGAACGCCCCCGCCGAAAAATTCCTCGCCACCACCGCACAGGTCGATCAGGCCGCGATCCAGCCGCTGCCCAACTCCCGCAAGGTCTATGTGGAGGGTTCACGCCCAGACATCCGGGTGCCGATGCGCGAAATCCGCCAGAGCGACACGCCCGCTGCCTTCGGTGCCGAACCCAACCCACCGGTGTTCGTCTATGACTGCTCGGGCCCCTACACCGACCCGGCGGCACAGATCGACATCCGCCACGGCCTGCCCGCGCTGCGCCAGCCCTGGATAGCCGAGCGCAAGGACTCCGAGCTGCTGCCCGACCTGAGCAGCGAATACGGCCGGGCACGCAGCGCCGACCCCAAGCTCGACGCGCTGCGCTTCCCCGGCCTGCAGCGCCAGCCGCGCCGCGCCCGGCCCGGCCAGAACGTGACGCAAATGCACTACGCCCGCCGCGGCATCGTCACGCCCGAGATGGAATACATCGCCATCCGCGAGAACCTGCGCCGCCGCGAGTACCTGCAATCGCTCCAAGCCGCTGGCCCCACCGGGCACAAGATGGCCGCCATGATCGGTCGTCAGCACCCCGGCCAGAGTTTCGGTGCCAGCACCCCGGCCGAAATCACCCCCGAGTTCGTGCGCGACGAGGTGGCCCGCGGCCGCGCCATCATCCCGGCCAACATCAACCACCCCGAAACCGAACCGATGATCATTGGCCGCAACTTTCTGGTCAAGATCAACGCCAACATCGGCAACTCGGCGCTGGGCTCGTCCATCAACGAGGAAGTGGACAAGATGACCTGGGCCATCCGCTGGGGCGGCGACACGGTGATGGACTTGTCCACCGGCAAGAACATCCACGAAACGCGCGAGTGGATCATCCGCAACAGCCCGGTACCGATCGGCACCGTGCCGATTTACCAGGCGCTGGAAAAGGTCAACGGCAAGGCCGAGGACCTGACTTGGGAAATCTTCCGCGACACCCTGATCGAGCAGGCCGAGCAGGGTGTGGATTACTTCACCATCCACGCCGGTGTGCTGCTGCGCTACATCCCGCTGACGGCCAACCGCATGACCGGCATCGTCAGCCGGGGCGGCTCGATCATGGCCAAGTGGTGTCTGGCGCACCACAAGGAAAGCTTTCTCTACACCCATTTCGAGGACATCTGCCAGATCATGAAGGCCTACGACGTGGCCTTCAGCTTGGGCGACGGCCTGCGCCCCGGCTCCATCTACGACGCCAACGACGAAGCGCAGTTGGGTGAACTCAAGACGCTGGGCGAGCTCACACAAATCGCCTGGAAGCACGACGTGCAGGTGATGATCGAAGGCCCGGGCCACGTGCCCATGCACATGATCAAGGAAAACATGGACCTGCAACTCGCGCAGTGCCACGAAGCGCCCTTCTACACCCTGGGCCCGCTGACGACCGACATCGCCCCCGGCTACGACCACATCACCAGCGGCATCGGCGCGGCCACCATCGGCTGGTATGGCACCGCCATGCTGTGCTACGTCACGCCCAAAGAACACCTGGGCCTGCCCAACAAGCAGGACGTCAAGGAAGGCATCATCACCTACAAGCTGGCCGCCCACGCCGCCGACCTGGCCAAGGGCCACCCGGGCGCACAGATCCGAGACAACGCGCTGTCCAAGGCGCGCTTCGAGTTCCGCTGGGCAGACCAGTTCAACCTCGGCCTCGACCCCGACAAGGCACGCGAATTCCACGACGAGACGCTGCCCAAGGACTCGGCCAAGGTGGCGCATTTCTGCTCGATGTGCGGGCCGCATTTCTGCAGCATGAAGATCACGCAGGACGTGCGCGACTTCGCCGCCCAGCAAGGCGTGAGCGAGGACAGCGCGATCGAAAAGGGCATGCAAATGCAGTCCGCCGCGTTCCGCGAGTCGGGCGGGGACCTCTATATCCCGATCCACAAGGCCTTCACGAACCCACCCACTTAATGCTGGCGGTCGCGTAAAACGCCGGTCAGCGCCGTCCCGCCAGCGCCGACTTTTGGCTATGATGCCCCCATGAAGCCATCGCATTTTGCCTCCGCTCCACCGCCCGTTCGCCATGCCCTCGACCATTTGGCTGGTGAACTGCCGGTCGGCGCACGCGTGATTGTTTTCGGCTCCCATGCCGAGGGGCGTGCCCGGGCCGACAGCGACATCGACATCCTCGTCATCGAACCCGAAGTCCGCGACCGCATGGCGGAAACCATCCGACTGTCTTCGCTCCTGGGGCGGCAACTCATCCCGGCAGACGTTATTGTCATGAGCAGCGAAGCCTTCGGTCGCCAGCGGGACATCCCCAACACGCTGGCGTGGCGTGTGGCGCGGCATGGCGTCGAGTATGAACTCACCCACTGACTACGCGCACACCCTGCTGGGCAAGGCCCACGACGACGCTTACGCTGTGCGCTCCCTCGCTGCCGATGCCAATGCGCCAGACTGGATTATCGGTTTTCATGCACAGCAGGCCGTCGAAAAGGCCATCAAAGCCGTGTTGACGAAACATGCCGTCGAGTTCCCTCGCACCCACAACCTTTCGATGCTCGTCGAATTGCTGCGCGTTCACGCCATCGCCCCGCCGCCGGATGCCGACGCGCTTGCCCGCCTGACGCCGTTCGGTGCGGCCCTGCGCTACGACGACGGTATTGCCGAGGCCGCACCTGCCATTGCACGCGAATGGGCGATTGGCGTCGTCTCCCGGTTGCTCGACTGGGCGACCAATCTCATCGACTAAAGATCTGCCGTCCCGCCAGCGCCGACTATTGCACCTCGTCAAGTGCGCGGGTATTCGTGGTACGTCCCCGAATAATTCCTTGCGGGAAGACTTCGGCATGTGATCCGGCCAGAGGGATCTTTCGACTTTCAGGCGTGCTGGTCAGCCATCATCAACCCCGTTGCACTTGGGGCTTGAATGCGCCCTCAAAGCCCGCACCGAACGAGGCAGCGGCCACTGGATACACCCGCCCGTGCCTGCACCAGCCCGATCTGTCACAATGCGCCCCCAATGCGTACCCGATTGAGGACACCGCCATGTTCCGTACCCTGCTCAAATCGAAAATCCATCGCGTGGCCACGACCCACGCCGAACTGCACTACGAAGGCTCGTGCGCCATCGACGAAGACCTGCTCGATGCCGCCAACCTGTGCGAAAACGAGCAAATCCACATCTGGAACATCAACAACGGCGAGCGCTTCGTCACCTACGCCATCAAGGGCGAGCGCGGCTCCGGCCTGATTTCGGTCAACGGCTCGGCGGCACGCCGCGCCCAAGTGGGCGACTTGCTCATCATCGCTGCCTTTGCCCAGGTGCATGAAGACCAAGTGGCCCAGCACAAGCCCAAGCTGGTGTTCGTCAACGAACGCAACCAGCAGGTGGATTTGCGCGACAAGGTGGCGACGCAACAGGCCTGATCGGGGCCGACCTGCCGCCACGCCGATGCGTCAGGCCACCCACCGCGCGTCCAGCCAGCCGCGCAAACTGTTGATGAAGGCCAGCCCTTGCGCGCGTTTCAGGTCGGACACGCGCAGCACCGCCTCGGCGAGCCGACCCCGTTGCAGCCAGTACTGACGCCCGATGCCGTTGAGCAGCCCGGCCGTAACCGGCGGCGTCAGCCAGCGGCCATCCAGCAGCAAGGCGATATTGCCGCGGGTGCATTCGGTCAATTCGCCGTGCCGGTTCCAGAGTATGGTGTCGAACGCGCCGCCTGGCTGGGGTTCGAACGCTTCGTAATGGGTGCGCCGGGTGGTTTTGTAGCGCACAAACTCGCTGTCGGCGGCTGCAAAACAGCGCTCAGCCAGTGCCAGCCGCACCGGTTCGGGCGTGCTGGTCATGGCAAACGCCTGCACCGACACCTCGCCCGCCGCGTTGCACAGCATACGCAAACGCCAGTGACCCTGTGCATGCTGCTGCGCCACTTGGGCCAAGGCGGATGCTGCCCGCCCCG
The DNA here is from genome assembly GCA_002291945.1 of Tepidimonas sp. UBA997. Taxonomy (GTDB): domain Bacteria; phylum Pseudomonadota; class Gammaproteobacteria; order Burkholderiales; family Burkholderiaceae_C; genus UBA997. The sequence continues at coordinate 14,429 of DBAZ01000049.1, read as the reverse complement.
GGTGCCACGGGTAGCCAAAGTGGGCGGCAGCGGCGGCCATGCGTGCCACATGCCTGGCCGATTGATGCACCGCACCGTCGCGCAGCCCGAGGGTTTCCAGCAAGTCAAAAGGCTGGCTGGCACGCTCCAGAAACGCCTGTTTGTGTCGCCATTCCTGCCATTCGGCATCGGGCGTGGCGTCGCTCGTGATGCCACTGCCTATGCCGCAGTGCAGGCTCACGCCCTCGGCCCCCGAGCGGGCCAGCACGGTGCGGATGGCAACGTTGAACGTGGCCGCCACCGTGCCCGGCTGAGCGCCCGGCCTGACCACCCCGACCGATCCACAATACGGGCCGCGCGGTCCAGGCTCCAGAGCACGGATGTGCCTCATGGCCTCCACTTTGGGGGCCCCCGTGATGGAACCACACGGAAACAGGGCACGAAAGATGTCGGCCAAGGTGATGCCGGGCCGGGTTCGTGCCGCGATGTCGGAGGTCATTTGCCACACGCTGGGCAGCGCTTGGCAATGAAACAGGCGTGACACGCGCACGCTGTGGGGCTCGGCAATGCGCGACAGGTCATTGCGCAGCAAGTCAACGATCATCACGTTCTCGGCACGCTCCTTGGGGCTGTCGCGCAAGGCGTCGGCGCAGGCGGCATCGGCTGCGGGCGTCGCCCCGCGCGGTGCCGTGCCTTTCATGGGCCTAGTCAGCAGGTGGGTGCCGTCCCAGTCAAAAAACAGCTCGGGGGAGACCGACAACACCTGCTCATCGCCTGCATCCACATAAGCGGCGTAGCCGCCGGGTTGGGCACGCCTGAGCGCCTGGAATAAGGCCCAGGGCGTGCCCTGCAGCAAGCGCCCGCGCAGGCCGTGGGTGAGGTTGAGTTGGTAGTATCGACCGGCCTCGATCGCCTCGTGTATCCGGGCCATCGCGGCATCAAAAGCGGGTCTGGGCATGCCCTCGTCCCACGCTGCCACGGGAGCGACGCCGGCCCCAGTCGCGCCGGACTCCGGTGCCGCAGACGCAGCAGGCGCAGCAGATGCATCAGGCACAACAGGCACAACAGGCACAGCAGGTGCCGCAAACACGCCAAACCAGGCCAGTGGGCCATCGGCCGGGTGGGTGTCGAGGGCGCGATCAAACGCCGGGGCGGCCTCGTAGCGCACATACCCGACGCACCAGTATCCGTCTTGCGCAGCGGCCTGCACCTTGTCGAGCACAGGCAGGACGTCAGCACACTGGTGGGCCACCCACACCTGCACGGGCGCGTCCAAGGCAGCGCAGACGCGCCGACCTTGCACCGACGGCGCCGCAAAATCGATCCAGGCCTGCACGTTCATCGAGGGGCGTCAGGCCGCGCCCAGGTGCGGCACCAAAGCCCCGGCATCCTGTCCGCCTTTGAGCGCCGCCGTGAACGCCAGCATGCGGTCGATCGGCAGCCGAGCCCGCGGAATCAGGGCCGGGTCAACATGGATTTCGTTGCCCCCGGACTCCAGCACTCTGGCCACGCCAGCCAGGCTGTTCATGGCCATCCACGGGCAATGGGCGCAGCTCTTGCAGGTGGCACTGTGGCCCGCCGTGGGCGCTTCGATGAACACCTTGCCCGGGTTCAGGGTGCGCAGCTTGTGCAGCATGCCGCTGTCGGTGGCGACGATGAAGGTGGGCGCGTCCAGCGTCTGCGCCGCTTTCAGAATGGCGCTGGTCGAGCCGACGGCGTCGGCCAGCGCCACCACATCGGCCGGGCTTTCGGGGTGGACCAGCACCTTGGCCTCGGGGTGCTGCTGCCGCAGCGCCTGCAGCTCGAAGGCCTTGAACTCGTCGTGTACCACGCAGGAGCCGCGCCACATCAGCAAGTCGGCACCGGTTTCGCGCCGGATGTACTCGCCCAGATGCTTGTCGGGTGCCCACAGGATTTTGTGCCCCTTGTCCTTGAGCGCCCGCACGATGTCGAGCGCACAACTGGAAGTCACCAGCCAGTCGGAACGCGCCTTGACGGCGGCGCTGGTGTTGGCATACACCACCACGGTGCGGTCCGGGTGCTCGGCGCAGAAGGCGGCGAAATCGTCCGCCGGGCAACCCAGATCGAGTGAGCAGGTGGCATCCAGATCGGGCATCAGGATGGTTTTTTCGGGGGACAGGATTTTGGCCGTTTCACCCATGAAGCGCACCCCACTGACCACCAGCGTCTGGGCGCTGTGGTCGCGGCCAAAGCGGGCCATCTCCAGGCTGTCGCTCACGATGCCGCCGGTTTCCTCGGCCAAATCCTGCAGATCGGGGTGGACGTAGTAGTGCGACACCATGACTGCGTTGTTCTGCTTGAGCAGGCGGCGAATGCGCTCTTGCAAGGCCACCCGCTCGTCGGGCGTAGGCTCCACCGGCACCCGCGCCCAAGCGTGGCGCGTGCGGCACGACGGCTGTTCAACATCGACCTCGATCACCTGCTGCATACCCGTTCCTTGCCTGGCCCCAGCCATTCACAGCGCCTCGAAGCGCATCGAAAAATCCACCGCCTGCACGTCTTTCGTCAGCGTCCCGATGGAGATGCGGTCCACCCCGGTTTCTGCAAGGGTGCGCACCGTGGTCTCGTTGACGCCACCCGAAATTTCCAGCACGGCCTGCCCTTTGGGATGGCGGGCATTGAGCTGCACGGCGGCGTGCAGGGTGGGCAAGTCCATATTGTCGAGCAGCAGCATGCGGGCACCCGCATCCAGGGCTTCCGCCAACTGGGCCAGTGTTTCGACTTCGATTTGAACAAACGCGGCCCGGGGGGCGCTCTGCCTGACCCGCTCCAGCACAGCCGTCACGCCACCCGCGGCCGCGATGTGGTTTTCCTTGATCAGCACCGCGTCGTACAAGCCCAGCCGGTGATTGACGCCGCCGCCGGTTCTGACGGCGTATTTCTGCGCCAGCCGCAAGCCGGGCAGGGTTTTGCGGGTATCGACGATGCGCGCGCGCGTGCCTGCCACCAGCGCCACATAGTGCGCCGTCTTGGTCGCCACGGCGCTGAGGGTCTGCAGGAAATTGAGCGCCGTCCGCTCCACCGTCAGCAGGGGCTGCGCCAGCCCTTGCACCTCGAACACCACTTGCTTGGGCTGGCAGCGCGCCCCTTCGGCTACATGCCAGGTGATGTGCGCATTCGGCTCCAGTTGCCGTATCGCGGCATCGACCCAAGGGCGCCCGCAGATCAGCGCCGACTCACGCGCCAGCACGCGCGCACACGCCCGCTGGGTCGGGTTGACCAGGGCGGCGGTGAGGTCGCCGCTGCCCACGTCTTCTTGCAGGGCGCGGGCCACATCGGCCTGTGCCAGGGCTTGCAGCTCTGCGGCGTCTTTGGGGGTTGGAGTCGTCATATGGGGGCTATTCGGGCTACCGTTTCCACGGTTGACAGGCCGCAAGCATAACGCTTCGCCGCCCTGTGGCCACCTGCGGCCCACCATGCCCCCCAATGGTGGCCCCCAGTGGTGGCCCCGGTGGCGTTCCCCAATGGCGGGCCGGGATCGACTAGACTTCACCTACACGAGCCGGTTTGGCGCCTGCGGGCACCGGCATCTGATAGACCCAGCGCCCCACAGACCTTATGAGCGAGACTCAGAACAGCACGCCCTACGGCACCCTGCCCGCGGCATCGCCCTTGCCGCCGCGCAAGCCAGTCAGCCTGCCGCGCCTGCAGGACATGCGTGAGCGTGGCGAAAAAATCACCATGCTCACCGCCTACGACGCGACCTTTGCTGCCGTGGCCGACAGCGCCGGCGTGGAGTGCCTGCTGGTTGGCGATTCGCTCGGCATGGTCTGCCAAGGCCTGAGCAGCACCGTCGGCGTCACGCTCGACACCATGTGCTACCACGTCGAAAGCGTGACGCGGGGTCTGCGCCGGGTGCAGGGCACCGCCTGGGTGATCGGCGACCTGCCCTTTGGCAGCTACCATGAATCGAAGGAGCAGAGCATCCGCAGCGCCTCGGCCCTGCTGCACGCCGGTGCCCACATGGTCAAGCTCGAAGGCGGCGGCTGGACCACCGAGACGGTGCGCTTCCTGGTGGAGCGCGGCATCCCGGTGTGCGCCCACCTCGGGCTGACGCCCCAGACCGTGCATGCGCTGGGCGGCTACCGCGTGCAGGGCCGCAGCGACGCCGACGCCTTGCGCCTCAAACGCGACGCGCTGGAACTGCAAGACGCCGGTGCCGCCATGCTGGTGCTGGAAATGGTGCCGGCCGCGCTGGCCACCGAAGTGACGCAGCAACTGGTGCGCTGCCACACCATCGGCATCGGCTCCGGCCATGGCACCGCTGGCCAGGTGCTGGTGATGCACGACATGCTGGGCGTGAACCTGGGCAAGACCCCCAAATTCGTGCGCAATTTCATGGCTGGCCAGACCGGCGTCAAGCAGGCCATGGCCGCTTATGTACAAGCCGTCAAAGACGGCTCCTTCCCCGACAACGCCCTGCACGGCTGGTGAAACCATGCGCGTCTTGCACACCATCGGCGAACTGCGCCAGCACCTCGCTGCTTTCGATGCCCCCGCCTTTGTGCCCACCATGGGCAACCTGCACGCAGGCCATCTGTCGCTGGTGCGCCAGGCCAAGCCGCTGGGTGATGTGACGGTGGCGAGCATTTTCGTCAACCGGCTGCAGTTCCTGCCCCACGAAGACTTCGACACCTACCCGCGCACCCTGGAGGCCGATTGCGCCAAACTGCAAGCTGCCGGATGTGACGTGCTGTTCGCCCCCAGCGAAGCCGAGCTGTATCCCGAACCACAAGGCTTCAAGGTACACCCCCCGGCCAGCCTGGCCGACATGCTGGAAGGGCATTTTCGACCGGGCTTCTTCACCAGCGTCAGCACGGTGGTGCTCAAGCTGTTCCAGATCGTGTTTGGCCAGTCACGCGGGCAAGGGCATGCCGTGTTCGGCAAGAAGGACTATCAGCAGCTCATGGTGATTCGGCAAATGGTGCACCAACTCGCCCTACCCGTCACCATCCACGGGGGCGCGATCGAACGCACCGACGACGGACTGGCCTTGAGTTCACGCAACATCTACCTCAGCGCCAGCGAGCGCACCGAAGCCATTGAGTTGTCGCGGGCCCTCCAAGCGCTGGCCGCCGCTGTCCATGGCGGGCAGCGCGATCTGAACACCTTGGAGTCGCACGCCATGCAGGCCCTGGCACGGCGGGGCTGGCGGGTCGATTACCTGACCGTGCGCCGCCGCCAGGACTTGCAGCCGCCGCAAGGCGAAGGCTGGCAGCCGGGCCAACTGGTCGCCTTGGGTGCCGCCCAACTGGGCCGCACCCGGCTGATCGATAACTGGGAATGCTGAGACCCCCCCGAGCCGCCGCCCGAGCGGCGGGCGCGTCACGCCTCGGTGGTGGGCTCGCGATCCATGAGTTGCTGCAGCGCTTGCAGCGGTTTGAGCTGGCCATCGAGCAGCGCGACCACCGCATCGGTGATCGGCATCGCCACGCCCAGCAGCTTGGCACGCCGGGCCACGGTACGGGCGCTATAGACGCCTTCGGCCACATGCCCGAGTGATTGCACCGCCTGCGCCAGCGTCAGCCCTTGCGCCAGCAACAGCCCCACCTGGCGGTTGCGGCTCAGGTCGCCGGTCGCGGTCAGGACCAGATCGCCCAAGCCGCTCAGGCCCATGAACGTGTCGGGCCGTGCGCCCAGCGCCACGCCCAGCCTGACCATCTCGGCCAGCCCGCGGGTGATCAAAGCGGTACGCGCATTCAGGCCCAAATGCAAGCCGTCAGACAGGCCGGTGGCAATCGCCATCACGTTTTTCACCGCGCCCCCCACCTCCACGCCAACCACGTCGGCGCTCACATAAACACGCAGGACGCGGCTGTGGAACGCCGCGACCAGCGACTGGCGCACCGCTTCATGGCTGCTGGCGGCGACCAGCGCGGCGGGGGCGCCGGCGGCCACCTCTTTGGCAAAACTGGGACCACTCAGGACGCCGACCTGCAGTTGGGGCGCCACCTGGGCGGCGATCTCGTGCCCCAGCCAGCCCGGCGCGTCACTGCCCGCCGCAGGCTGCTCGAACCCCTTGCACAGCCAGACCACCGGTGCACGGGCATCGCGCAGCAGCAGCAACATGCTGCGCAAGGCCGCCATCGGGGTGCCCACGACGATCAGGTCCTGCTCCCCGAGCAGGGACGGCAACTGCTCGGGCGGGCACGCGGCCACTTGCAAGCCGGCTGGGAAAGCTGCCCCGGGCAGGTAACGGGCATTCACCCGCTCTGCCTGCATGGCCTGCGCCTGCCGGGCATCTCTGGCCCACAACAGCACCTGCTGCGGCACCGCGTTGCGGCCATCGGCCTCGCGGGCTGCGGCCATCGCCAGCGCAGTGCCCCAGGCACCCGCGCCCAAAACGGCAATCTTCATGGCGGATGCAGGCCCCTGACCCTTCACTGGGTGATGATGGGCGAGGCGGCAGCGTCTTGCTGCATCTGCTGCTGCTCGTACATGGCCTGGAAGTTGATTTCGGCCAGATGCACCGGCGGGAAGCCGGCACGCTGGATCAGGTCGGCCACGTTGCCACGCAGGTAGGGGTAGATGATCTGCGGGCAGGCAATGCCCATGATCGGCCCCAGTTGTTCCTGCGGCAGGTTGCGAATCTCGAAAATGCCGGCCTGCTTGGCCTCGATCAGAAACACGGTCTTGTCCTGCACCTTGGTTTGCACGGTGCAAGTGACGCTGACTTCGAACACGCCATCCGCCACGGTCTCGGCCGCAATGCCCAGTTGGATGTCGATGGCGGGCTGCTGCTGCTCCAGAAAAATAGCAGGCGAGTTGGGTTGCTCCAGCGATGCCTCCTTGAGGTAGACGCGTTGAATCTGGAACACGGGGTTGAGCTGCTGGTCGGCCATGATGATTGAATGGTGGAACAAAGAAAAGCCCGCCGAGAGACGCTTCTCGCAGCGGGCGGGAAACGCAAAACGCTTTGATTATCCGAGATTGTTCATTAGGGCTTGAGATGGCCGCAAATGCCCCGCTGACTTCTCAAGCAGCACCGAAGGTGCGCCTCATGGGCATTCTTGGATTATGTCAGCATGGCAAGGAGTTGGCCCCGCGCATCGAGCGCATGCAGGTCATCGCAGCCGCCCACATGCTGGCCATCGATGAAAATCTGCGGCACGCTGGTGCGCCCCACGAGCTGGGCCATGGCAGCACGCACATCGGGCTTGCCATCGACCACCACCTCCTCCCAGTCGGTAACGCCGCGTTGGCGCAACAGCGCCTTGGCGCGCTGGCAATAGGGGCAGTAGTCGCTGCTGTAAATCTTGACTTGGGCCATTGCACCGCTCCGGTCTAGCCCTTGCTGACCGGCAGGTTGGCCGCCCGCCAGGCGCCCATGCCACCGGCCAAGGAATAGGCTTTTTCATAACCCAGCTTGCGTGCCGTGGCCACGGCCCGCTTGGAGCGTATGCCCGAGGCGCACACCATCAGCACCGGCACGGTCTTGTTTTTGACCACCTGTGTGAGCCGGGTTTCGAGTTCGGCCACCGGCACGTTTTTGGCGTTGCTGACGTGGCCTGCGGCAAATTCTTCCGGCGCACAGACGTCGATCACCAGCGCTTTTTCGCGGTTGATGAGTTGCACCGCCTGCATCGGCGTCAGGCTGTTGGCACCGCCGCCCCGCGTCAAAGCGGGCCACATCAACATGGCCGCCGAAGCCACGGCAATCGAGATCAGCACCCAGTTTTGAACAATGAAATCCACAGCAACCCCTTGTTGAACAACCCGCTATTCTAGAATCTAAGTTTTCGCTCTGTCACCCAACCGCCGCACTCATGCACAAACTCGTCCTCATTCGCCACGGCGAATCCACCTGGAACCTAGAAAACCGCTTCACCGGCTGGACCGACGTGGACCTGACCCCGACCGGCATCGCCCAGGCCAGCGCCGCTGGCCGCCTGCTCAAAGCCGAAGGCTGGGACTTCGACGTCTGCTACACCAGCGTGCTCAAACGCGCCATCCGCACCCTGTGGCTGGCGCTCGACGAAATGGACCGCACCTGGCTGCCCGTGATCAAAGACTACCGCCTCAACGAGCGCCACTACGGTGCGCTGCAAGGCCTCAACAAGGCCGACATGGCCAAGCAATACGGCGACGAACAGGTGCTGATCTGGCGCCGCAGCTACGACACCGCGCCGCCCGCGCTGGAACCGCAAGACCCGCGCGGCCAGCGTGCCGACCGGCGCTACAGCCACCTGAGCGCAGACCAGATCCCCTTGACCGAATGCCTGAAAGACACGGTCGCCCGGGTGCTGCCGTACTGGAACCAGACGCTGGCGCCCGCCATTCAATCCGGCCAGCGCGTCCTGATTGCGGCGCACGGCAACTCGATACGCGCACTCATCAAGCACCTCGACGGCATATCCGAAGCCGACATCGTGCACCTGAACATCCCGAACGGGATTCCGCTGGTGTACGAGTTTGATGCCGCCATGCAACCGTTGCGCCGCTACTACCTGGGTGACGCCGCAGCCGCCGAAGCCGCCGCTGCAGCAGTGGCCCAACAGGGCAAAGCTTGAGCCTGCCTTGGGGCCAGAAGGGAACCGTGGGCCACCACGTCCCTCCAACGGGCGTATAGTGCATGCCATTGTTCGGGGTTGCCGACTGAAGGGTCAGAGAGATGGGTCAGAAATTGAAGATTGCAGGCTGGCTGGCGATTGGTGCCTTGGCGGGTGCGCTCACCACCGTGCAGTTGCAGGCCGTGGCGCGCGGCTCGCTGTCGCCTCTGCCGCTGGAGGAATTGCAGCAGCTCGCGACCGTGTTTGGCATCATCAAGACGGACTACGTGGACCCGGTGGACGACCGCGAGCTCATCAACGACGCCATCTCTGGGATGGTCACGTCCCTCGACCCCCACTCGCAGTTTTTCGACCGCCAGAGTTTTCGCGAATTCCGCGACGGCACTGCGGGCCGCTTCGTCGGTGTGGGTATCGAAATCACGATGGAAGACGGCCTGGTGCGGGTGGTGACCCCGATCGAAGACTCGCCCGCTTTTCGCGCCGGGCTGAAATCGAACGACCTGATCACCACCATCGACGAAACCCCGGTGCGCGGCATGACCATCAGCGACGCCGTGCGCCGTATGCGCGGCGAACCCAACACCCAGGTCAACCTGACCATCCTGCGCCGCGACGAAAACCGCACCTTCACGGTGACCATCACCCGCCAGGAGATCCGCACCCAGAGCGTGCGCGGTCGCCTGATCGAGCCGGGCTATGGCTGGCTGCGCATCTCACAATTCCAGGAACGCACGGTCGAAGACTTTGCCCGGCGCATCGAGGCGATCTACCAGGAAGACCCGAATCTGCGCGGCTTGGTGCTCGATCTGCGCAACGACCCGGGCGGCCTGCTGGATGCGGCAGTCGCCATCTCGGCCGCTTTCCTGCCCGACAACGTGGTGGTGGTCACCACCAACGGCCAGTTGCCCGAGAGCCGGGCCACCTTCTTGGCGGCTCCGCGCTACTACATGCGCCGCGCCGGCACCGACCCGATACGCCAACTGACCGAGAACACCAACGGCGTCCTGCGTCGCATTCCGGTGGTGGTGCTGGTCAACGAAGGTTCGGCCTCGGCCAGCGAGATCGTGGCGGGGGCCTTGCAGGATCATCAGCGAGCCATCGTCATGGGCAGCCAGACCTTTGGCAAAGGCTCGGTGCAAACGGTGCGCCCGCTCGGGCCCGACACTGGCCTCAAGCTCACCACCGCCCGCTACTACACCCCGAGTGGCCGCTCCATCCAGGGGCGCGGCATCGTGCCCGACGTCTGGCTCGACGAAACCGCCGAAGGCAATCTGTTCGCCGCCCTGCGCACCCGCGAGGCCGACCTGAACAACCGCTTCGGCGGCAATGGTGCCCGTGAACTGACGCCGGAAGAGCGAGCCGCCGAGCGCCAGCGCGAGCAAGCCCGTGAACAGGCCCGCCAGCGCCTGGAAGAAGAACAGCGCCGCAACCCCGGCCAGCGACTGTTGCCCGAATTCGGCTCTGCCAACGACTTCCAGCTCCGGCAGGCCCTGAATCAGTTGCAGGGCAAGCCCGTGGTGGCAAGCCAGACGGCGGTCGAGCGCACCGAAACCAAAGTCGGCAACTGACGCTGTTGCGCATGAACGACGAGCAACTGCTGCGCTACTCGCGCCACATTCTGCTCAACGAGCTGGGCGTGGAGGGGCAAGAGCGCTTGCTCGCCGCGCATGCGCTGGTCGTCGGCGCGGGGGGGCTGGGCTCGCCGGTCGCGCTGTACCTGGCCAGCGCCGGGGTCGGTCGCATCACCCTAGTGGATCATGACCTGGTCGATGCCACCAACCTGCAGCGCCAGATTGCCCACACCCTGGCCCGGGTCGGCCTAGCCAAAGCCCGCTCTGCGCAGGCAGCGATGCAAGCCATCAACCCGGATGTGCGGATCGACGCGGTAATCCAGCGGGCGGATGCCGCTTTGCTCGATGCCCTGCTGCCCACGGTGCAGGTGGTGCTGGACTGCACCGACAATTTCGCCACCCGTCATGCCATCAACCGGGCCTGTGTGCGCCATCGGGTGCCGCTGGTGTCGGGCGCGGCGATCCGTTTCGACGGCCAGTTGTCGGTCTATGACGCGCGCGAGCCAGCCTCACCCTGCTATGCCTGCGTATTCCCCGACACCGAGGGCCTGGAAGAAACCCGTTGCGCGACGATGGGGGTGTTTGCGCCGTTGGTGGGCATCGTCGGCACCGTGCAGGCCGCCGAAGCCCTGAAGCTGCTCAGCGGCATCGGCTCCCGGCTGGTGGGGCGCCTGCTGATGCTCGACGGCTTGGGCATGGCTTGGCACGAGGTGCAACTGGGGCGGCACAGCGCATGCCCGGTGTGCGCTCACGCAGCCGACTCGACTGCGCCTGCCAGCGGGGCGTGGGCAGGCCAGACCTAGCGTGGCGGCACATCCCGTCCAAAACTCATCCGTCCTCATCGTCACCCGTATCTGCGGCGTGTTGGTAGCGCTGCCCGGCTAGGGCTTCGAGCCGCCTCGCCTGCACGAGCAAGGCCCGACGTAGCCCCTGCTGCACCTTGCGTTCACTGATGACTTGGGCAAGCCTTGCCAAAGTCGCCGATCTTCTCGCGATACGTAAATCTGGGGGCTCATCGTCGTAGTCGTAGAAGGCATAAACCCCCCACTTGACAGAGCCTAGCCGCATGGCAGAACCATCAGGCAACGGGTAATTTTGGTTCAAGAACTTTGTCAGCTCTGCTCGAAGATGTGCTGTCTCGAAGGGTGGCTCTTGCGCGCTCAGCGTGGTCAAGCTCAGCTCAGCCGCAACCGCTTCAACCGGGGCGGTCGCCATCATGCAGCCCCGTTCGCTCATGCCACTCGGCACCTTGCGCCCGATGAGGTTTCGTTGGCACGCAACATCGGCAACAGCACATGTTGCCCAAGGTGGGCCACAACGGGAGCTACGATGCCGTCCCCCATCAGGTGGTATGCATCGTTGTATCGGTCGGGCAAGCGATAGGTCTCGGGCAGCCCCATGAGTCGTGCCATCTCGCGCGGCGAGATCAGCCGCGTTCTGACTTGCGGCCCGTCAACCACCATGATGCTTTGACGGCTTGACCCACCCGCTGGTGTACGCAAGCAGCCTGCAACGCCATCAAAGCGCAACTCTGCACGTTGCACACCAAGCCGCGTGCGCTTGTAAATCGTGCCGACTTGCACCGTATGGTGTCGTTGGGCTTCGATCGCCTTGCGTCGGTGCAGGGCGGTCATCATGTTGAGTATTTTTTCGGTCTCTTCGGCGCTGTGCCAACTTACACCGTGCGGCTCTGGCTCTATGATGTCGTCGAGTGTCTGCACCCGTTGCGTTGGCATAGGTAGCTGCCACCACCGCCACTTGCTGCGTACTGCTTGTGCGAGTCTGTTGTGCGCACGAATCACAGCAGCAGGATGCCATGCGGCTGCAGCCGTTTGCGCAAGCAAGTGGTCGGGGATCGACAGCGCATCGTCTATGCCAATGATGAAAAGCCTTGGCCTCGATTGAGGCACAAAGTGAACGGCGTCGATGACGACGGCACCGAATGTATAGCCTTCACCAGCGAGAGCCTGGGCGATTTGCTCAAAGTCCTTGCCGTCATGCGACGTCAAGGTGCCGTACACGTTTTCCAGAACAATGAGCTTGGGCTTGCGCCCGACCTTGCCCAGACCTGCGATGAGTCTCCAAAAGCCCCAAAAGGCACCGCTGCGCTCACCGTCTAGCCCAAGACCATTGCCTGCCAACGAGAGGTCTTGGCATGGGAACGATGCCCAAGCGAGGTCGGCTTGGCCCGGCAAGTCAGGCACCCTGATGTCGAAGATGTCGCCAACATGAAGATCGTCAGCACCCCAGTTGATGGCGTATGCCTGACCTTTTTTTGCCGATATGTCGTTGGCAAACACGCAACTCCAATCCGCTCCAAGACCTGCACGAGCCATACCCCCACCGGCAAAGAACTCGTAAAACGTCTTCATGTGTTGCGCCTCAGTACCTTGAATTGCCACCTGCCACTCAGGAAAGTGTGGCTGCTCGATGGAATCATAGCAACCCGCGCCATTCTTCACAGCCCATTTTCAACCAGGGCCTAACGTGGTTGTCCTGAAAGTGATCGGAGTTTAAGTGCGGCTCAGGCGCGACCGATGATGCTGGCCGTGGCCATCAGTTCTTCGAGCAGCGCCAGCGACACCTTGCCCGAGACGCTGTACGGATCAAACTCCGGTTTTTCGGAATACTTGAGCACGATGGAGGCGTTGAGTTTGCTCAGATTCACCTGCCCCATGGTCCAGCCGCCGAAGCGGCGTTCGGTGATTTCCTCGTAATGCAGCAGTTCCACGTTCTGGTGGCGCGGGTCTTGGATGATGTGGTTGTACAACTCGTTAACGGCCCGGCGCCCACCTTCGATGGCTTGCACAAAAATACCCCCACCGTAGCACAGTATGCCGGTGATGCCGTGTTGCAGGTTGTGGTGGCGTGCGGCGGCCAGAATCGACTCGATCGCTTCGCTGCGGTCTGTGTCCACTGCCCGACTGACGTACAAAAGCCTGACCAGCATGTCATTTCCCCCGGGGAATGAGCGACAGAAACTCGCGGCGCAGGTTGCTGTCCTTGAGGAACACGCCACGCATGACCGAGTTGATCATCTTGCTGTCCATGTCCTTGACGCCGCGCCAGGCCATGCAGTAGTGGCTGGCTTCCATCACGATGGCCAGGCCATCGGGTTGCGTCCTTTCCTGGATCAGATCGGCCAGTTGCACCACCGCCTCCTCCTGAATCTGCGGGCGGCCCATGACCCATTCGGCCAGCCGTGCGTACTTGCTCAGGCCGATCACGCTGGTGTGTTCGTTGGGCAGCACGCCGATCCAGATGCGGCCGATCACCGGACAGAAATGGTGGCTGCAGGCACTGCGCACCGTGATCGGCCCGACGATCATCAGCTCGTTGAGGTGCTCGGCGTTGGGAAATTCGGTGATCTTGGGTGCCTGCACATAGCGCCCAGCGAACACCTCTTGCAAGTACATCTTGGCCACCCGGCGGGCCGTGTCTTCGGTGTTGTGGTCGTTGGCGGTGTCGATCACCATGCTGTCGAGCACGGCCTGCATCTTGTGCGAGACTTCATCGAGCAGCGCATCGAGTTCACCGGGGCGGATGTAGTCGGCAATGTTGTCGTTGGAGTGAAAACGCTTGCGCGCCGCCTGGATGCGCTCACGGATCTTGACGGACACAGGCGTGCCCTCGTCCTGGGTGGCGTTGGTCATGGTGTGGTCGGTCTTCATCAGCATGGGTCATGGTAACACCGCTTCAGCGTTAGAGGGAGCGATGGGTGCGATTCAAAGTGATGTGAAGTAGTGACCTTGCCCTCGAAATGTGAATCCCATAGCTGAGTCACATGTTTGCTGTTTTCGGTAGAGCCGCGACGTCCCCCCGTTTTTAGTAGCACTGAGCTTTGGAGTCCGGGGGTTAATTTAACGGGTTTTGCATCAGCCTTTGAGCATGGGCCGCCGGGGTCAGTCCGCCGAGGGACTTCTTGGGTCGCTCCTCGTTGTACTCCCGCCGCCAGGCCTCGACGATCACGCGGGCGTGGGCCAGGCTGGTGAACCAGTGTTCGTTCAAGCATTCCTCCCTGAAGCGGCCATTGAACGATTCGATGTAGGCGTTCTGGTTGGGCTTGCCCGGCTCAATGAGGAACAGCTGAACCCCTCTGGCGTGGGCCCAGTTCAGCATGGCACGACCGCAGAACTCTTTCCCGTTATCTGTCCGGATTGCCTTGGGAAGTCCTCTCGTGGTGGCGAGCTGATCCAGGATGCGCGTCAACTGGTGGCCTCCCATCGCTCGCTCGGCCACGATGGCCACCGCTTCAGAAGCCAGTCGATAACCTCGTCCTTGGCCTTGCGACGGGTCTCGAAACGCATTCCATGCAGCCGTTTCACGTTTCAGTGAGCCAAACAGCGTT
>DBAZ01000045.1 GCA_002291945.1 Tepidimonas sp. UBA997 | reverse complement strand
GCCGGCCGGATGCCCTGGTATTTTTCTGCGATCAGTGCGTCATGGCTCAGGTGCTCGTGCGGGGCGTAGCCCCATAAGTCGGTGCGAACGCGCTGATGCAGGTATTCGGCAAAGGCCTCGGCCAGGCGGTCGGCCAGCGCCTTGAGCAGGATGGCGTTGTAGTCGTCCTGCGCCGCCTCGAAGGCAGCCGCCCGCTGGTCTGCGCCTAAACCAGCGGTCACGGCAAACACACCGGCGTAGTCGGCCACGCCAGAGGTTTGCGGGGCCACGAAGTCGGCTAGGCAGCGGCTGGGTCGCATCACGGGTTGTCCGTGCGGGCCGTCGATCTCCTGCTTTTCGGTCTGCTGGCGCAGGCCGTGCCAGGTCAGCGCCACCTCGGTGCGGGTGTCGTCGGTATAAAGGGCGATGTCGTCGTCATGCAGCGCGTTGGCGGGGTACAGGCCGAGCACGGCATGGGCCGTCAGCCAGCGCCCATCGACGATTTTTTTCAGCATGGCCTGGGCATCGGCCAACACCTTGCGCGCCTGCTCGCCCACCACCGCGTCGTCCAGAATGGCAGGGTAGGGGCCAGCCAGATCCCAGGTCTGGAAGAAGGGGCCCCAGTCGATGTAGCGCGCCAGTTCGCCGAGATCGGCGCTTTTGAACACACGCCGCCCCAGAAACTTGGGCACCACCGGGGTGTAAGCAGACCAGTCCAGCGCGGCTTTGTTGGCTCGCGCCTTGGCCAGCGGCCACAGCGGGGTTTGTTTCTTGTTGGCGTGCTGGGTGCGCACCTGGGCGTAATCGGCGTGCAGCTCGGCCAGGTAGGTCGGCTTGGCTGCGCCCAGGAGGTTCTGCGCCACGCCGACACTGCGCGAGGCGTCGGGCACATAGACCACCGGGCCGCTGTAGCGGGGGGCAATCTTGACGGCGGTATGCACGCGGCTGCAGGTCGCGCCGCCGATCAGCAGCGGAACGCCGCGTTCGCGAAAGTGCGGGTCCCGCTCCATTTCGGCGGCCACGTATTGCATCTCTTCCAGGCTGGGCGTGATCAGGCCGCTCAGGCCCACGATGTCGGCACCCACCTCCTTGGCCTTGGCCAGAATCTCGTGGCAGGGCACCATCACGCCCATGTTGATCACGTCAAAATTGTTGCACTGCAGCACCACGGTCACGATGTTCTTGCCGATGTCGTGTACGTCGCCCTTGACGGTGGCAATCACGATCTTGCCCTTGGCCTGTACGTCGCCGCCAGCGGCTTGGAGCTGGCGTTTTTCTTCCTCGATGTAGGGCACCAGGTGGGCCACGGCCTGCTTCATCACGCGGGCGCTTTTGACCACCTGGGGCAGGAACATCTTGCCTTGGCCGAACAGGTCGCCGACCACGTTCATGCCGTCCATCAACGGGCCTTCGATCACGTGCAGCGGGCGGCCCCCGCTGTGCCGCAGGGCCTGCCACATTTCTTCCGTGTCTTGGGTGATGAATTCGTTGTTGCCGTGTACCAGCGCATGCGACAGGCGCTCGCGCACCGGCAGCGCACGCCAGGCGTACTTGGCCGAATCGTCCCTGGCCGCGCCTTTGACGCTTTCGGCAATCTCCAGCAGGCGCTCGGTCGGCGACTGCTCGGGCGCACCGGGCGCGAGCCGTGGCCGGCGGTTCAGCACCACGTCTTCGACCCGCTCGCGCAGCTCGGCGTCCAGCTCGTCATAGACGCCGACCATGCCGGCGTTCACAATGCCCATGTCCATACCGGCCAAGATGGCGTGGTACAGGAACACGGTGTGGATGGCTTCGCGCACCGGCTCATTGCCACGAAAGCTGAACGACACGTTGGACACGCCACCACTGACCTTGGCTCCGGGCAGGTTCTGCTTGATCCAGCGCGTGGCCTCGATGAAATCGACCGCGTAGTTGTCGTGCTCCTCGATGCCGGTGGCAATGGCGAAGATGTTGGGGTCGAAGATGATGTCTTCGCAGGGGAAGCCAACCTCGTCCACCAGTATGCGGTAGGCCCGCTGGCAGATTTCGATCTTGCGCTGGTAGGTGTCGGCCTGGCCCTGTTCGTCGAACGCCATCACCACCGTGGCGGCACCGTAGCGCCTGATCAATCGGGCCTGGCGCTTGAACTCCTCCACCCCCTCTTTCATAGAGATCGAGTTGACGACGCTCTTGCCCTGCACGCACTTGAGCCCGGCCTCGATGACGCTCCATTTGGACGAGTCGATCATCACCGGCACGCGGGCAATATCGGGCTCGGAAGCCATGAGGTTGAGGAAGCGCACCATGGCGGCCTGGCTGTCGAGCATGGCCTCGTCCATGTTCACATCGACGATCTGGGCCCCGTTGTCCACCTGCTGACGCGCCACGGCCAAGGCGGCTTCGTACTGGCCATTCAAGATCATGCGCGCAAACGCTTTCGAGCCGGTGACGTTGGTGCGCTCGCCGATGTTGACGAACAGGCTGTCGTCGTCGATGACCAGCAGCTCCAGGCCGGACAGCAGCATGGGGGGGACGGGGTGGGCGGTATTCATGGGGGCGGGACTCACCTGCACAGGCAGACATCAGGTGAGCGCGGTTGACACTGGCGACGCCCCAAGCCTGACGGAAGGGCATGGCGACCCGCTCCGCTGCAGCGCTCCTTGAGACGAGGCCACCATTTTACCGGGCCGCGTTCGGGCAGGCTCCGACAGGTATCGGAAGGGCTGAGCAAGGAAGCCCCATAGTTTGGAGCAAGTGCTGGCACCGAACGGGATCATGGCATGGTGGGCCGAGGCTCGTGGATCAACAAAAACGCATCGACCACACAGGCCACATGGTGCCGGACGGCTTGGGCATCGCGGCGGGGCGGCAAGCCATACAGGGCACGCACCACATCGAGGCCGATCCACATCCCGAGCAATTGCTCGGCATCCCTTTCGGGAGCGGGAAAATAGCCCAGGCCAGCGGCATCGGCGGCCTGCATCCAGGCGGCCAGACGCAGCAGGGTCGATTGCGGCCCTTGCTGATAGATGGCGGCGGCCTCGGCTTCAGTCAAGCCCTGCAGACTGGCCATGGCACGGATCAAGCGCCAGTAGGCATCGCTCTGGATGAAGCAGAGCAGCCGATCCCCAAAGCCAACCAGCGCTTCGCGCACGCCCAATCGACTAGACGGTGCCCGGTCAAGCTCAACCGACAGTTCACGCACGCATTGCTGTACCACGGCGTCCAGCAGGGCCTGTCGATTCGCATAGCGGGCGTACACCGTGACCTTCGACACCCGGGCGCGTCGGGCCACCGCGTCCATGGAGCAGGCCATCGGCCCCTCGCTGAACAACAGTTCGGTGGCTGCAACCAGGATGGCCTGGTCTTTCGCGGCGTCGATAGGTCGTGGCACTCAAGCCTCCAGTCACAGCCCAGGGCCGGGGTGATTTTGATGGCACCCCACATTTATGAACAGATTTGTTCAATAATAGCCTCAATCGCTTTCACTTCCCCGGTCGTTCCATGAAAACCCTGTCGGTGTGGGCCGTTGTGCCCGTGTTGTCCTTGCTTGTGCTGCTGTCCGGGTGCTCACGCAACTCGCCCACCGCGCTCGATACCCAGGCTCCCTTGCCTGCGCCTTGGGTGCGCACCGTGGCGATCGACAGCGCGTCTGCGCCACCGCTGGTGTTGTCGGGCGTGGTGCGAGCACAGCACGAAACCCCGATCGCGTTCCAGTTGGGGGGTCGGGTGCTGAGTCGCCATGTGGCGGCGGGGCAAACGGTTCGGGCCGGGCAACTGCTGTTTGCGCTGGACCCGCGCGATGTGGCTGCCAGCGAACAGTCGGCAGTCGCCCAACTGGCGGCTGCCGAGGCCACCGTGGTCACGGCCGAGCGCGAACTGGAGCGACAAAAACAACTGGTGGCGCAAGGCTTTGTCAGCCCGCAGACGCTGGATCGGCTGCAACTGAACCTGCGCAACACCCAGAGCCAGCTCGATGCCGCACGCGCTGGCGCGACCCTGGCCCGCAACCACAAAGGCTACACCGAGTTGCGCTCACCCCGCGACGGCGTGGTGGTGGAGGTGACGGCTGAGGCCGGGCAGGTGGTGACGGCTGGCCTGAGCCTGGCCACGCTGGCCCATGCCGGTGGGCGCGAGGTGGAAGTTTTTCTGCCCCGCCCCCATCCCACCCCTACTGCTGGCATGGCACAGGCCCCGGGCACGGCGAACCAGCCCGTCACCCTGCGCGAGGTGGCGGGTGCGGCAGACCCGCAAAGCCGCACCTGGCGGGCCCGCTACCGCCTGCCCGAGGCAGCGGCCAGCGAGCAATGGCCGCTGGGCGCCGTGGTGCGACTGGCGCTGGAGGCACCCGACGCAGCGGCCACTGCCCACACCCAGCGTGTGCCCCTGGCCGCGCTGGACGAGCGTGCCCAGGGCGCTCGCTTGTGGCGGGTGGTCAACGGTCAGGCCGAGCCGGTGCCCGTCACCGTCGTGGCCTTGGGCAGCACCCATGCCCAGATCCTGAGCCCGCTGGCTGCCGGTGACCGCATCGTAGCCCTGGGCACGCACCGGCTGACGCCCGGCATGGCCGTGCGGGAGCTGGCACCGTGAGTTTTCCCAATCTGTCCGCCCTTGCAGTCCGCGAGCGTGCGGTGACGCTGTTTTTCATCCTCTTGTCGGTCATCGCGGGCCTGTATGCCTTTTTGTCGCTGGGCCGTGCGGAAGACCCGGCCTTCACGGTGCGCGTGATGGTGGTATCGGCGGTCTGGCCGGGGGCCACCACCGAGCAAATGCAAAGCCAGGTGGTGGACCGGCTGGAGCGGCGCATCCAGGAGGTGCAAAACCTCTACCGCATCGAAACCACCATCCGCCCCGGCCGGGCCGATCTGCAGGTCGAGTTCCACGACCACACCCCCAGCGAGATGGTGCCCCAGTTGTTTTACGAGGTGCGCAAACGCATGTCGGATGAAGCGCCACGCCTGCCGCGGGGGGTGCTGGGGCCGTTCGTGAACGACGACTTTGGCGATGTGTTTTTCTCGCTCATGGCCCTGACGGCCCCGGGCCTGGAGATGCGCGAGCTGACCCGCGAGGCCGAGGCCATCCGCGACCGGCTGCAGCGCGTACCGGGCACCAACAAGGCGCTGCTGCTGGGTGAGCGGCCCGAGCGGGTGTTCATCGACTTCGACATGACGCGCCTGCAGTCCCTCGGGATTTCGCCGCAGGCCGTGTTCGACGCCATCGAGGCGAGCAACCAGCTCATCCCGGCCGGTGCGCTGGAACTCGACGGCCCGCGCGCCTTCATGCGGGTGGATGCCGACTTGTCGGAGCCGGATCGTCTGGCGGCCCTGCCATTGCGCATCGGTCAGCGCCTGCTGCGGCTGAGCGACATCGCCACCGTCCACCGCGGCTACGAAGACCCCCCGGCCTACCTCGTGCGCGCCCGCGGGCAGGACGCCCTGCTGCTGGGGGTGGTGATGCAAAAAGGCGAAAACGGGTTGGCTTTTGGCCGCCAACTGGCGGCATTCGTGGCGCGTGAGCAAGCCGCGCTGCCGCTGGGCATGGAACTCAGCGTGCTGACCAACCAGACCGACGCAATTGCCCAAGCGGTGGACCTGTTTCAGGTCAAGTTCCTCGCGGCGGTGGCGGTGGTCATGGGGGTGAGCATGCTGGCCATCGGCTTTCGGGCCGGGCTGGTGGTGGGCATTGCGGTGCCCCTCACGCTGGGTCTGACCTTCCTGCTCATGAAGCTCACCAACGTCAACCTGGACCGGATCACACTGGGTGCACTCATCATTGCGCTGGGCTTGCTGGTGGACGACGCCATCATTGCCATCGAGATGATGATCGTGAAGATGGAAGAGGGCTGGGATCGCGTGCGCGCCGCCACCCACGCCTGGAACGTGACGGCCGCGCCCATGCTGTTCGGCACCTTGGTCACGGTGGCGGGTTTCGTGCCGATCGGCTTTGCTCAGTCGGGCGTGGGTGAGTATGCGGGCAACATCTTCTGGGTGCTGGCCTTCGCCCTGATCGTGTCGTGGCTGGTGGCCGTCACCTTCACCCCTTACCTGGGCGTGAAAATGCTGCCGAATGTCAGCCATCACGACAGTGGCAGCCTGTACCAGACACCCATGTACCGGCGTCTGCGCGGGTTGATCACGGCCTGTGTGCGTTACCGCAAAACCGTGGTCATCGGTACCGTGCTGCTGCTGGCGCTCAGCGTGTGGGCCATGGTCAACGTGGTGCAAAAGCAGTTCTTTCCCGGCTCCGACCGCCCCGAGGTGCTGATCAGCGTCAACCTGCCGCAGGGCAGTAGCATCCACACCACCGACGCCACCGTCCGTCGGCTGGAAGCCATCCTCGCCGACATGCCCGAGGTGCGCACCCTGTCTGCATACGTCGGCGCGGGTGCCCCCCGCTTTTTCATCTCGGCCAACCCCGAGCAGCCCGACACGGCGTTTGCCAAGCTGATTGCCATCGGGCACGACCCCGCCGCGCGCGACCGCATCATCAGCGAACTGGAGTCCCGCATCGATGCCGGGGCGTTTCCCGAAGCGCGGATCCGGGTGACGCGGCTGCTGTTTGGGCCACCGGTGCCGTGGCCGGTCAGCTTTCGTGTCGTCGGGCCGGACCCGGCCGAACTGCGCCGCATCGGCAACGAGTTGCGCGTCATCATGGAAGCGCACCCGCACACCTTCAACACCCATCTGGACTGGGATGAGCGTGCGCCGGTGCTGCACCTCGATACCGACCTCGATCGGCTGCTGCAGATCGGCCTGACGCCGCGCGATGTGGCGCAGCAACTTCAATTCCAGCTCGATGGCACCCCCGTGACCGAACTGCGGCAGGACATCCGCACGGTGCAAGTTCGCGCCCGTGCCGAACGCAGCGGCACCACCCTGCTGCCGCAACAGATCGAAATCCAGACCCGCGACGGTCGCCGCGTCGCCCTGACGCAACTCGGCAGTGTGGCGGTGCGCTACGAAGATCCGGTCATCAAGCGCTTCAACCGCGAACGTTTTCTGGCGGTACACACCGACGTGGCCGGTGCCCAGCCGCCCGACGTTTCCAACGCGCTCTGGCGTCAGATGGCGGACGTCCGCTCCACCCTGCCCCCGGGTTACCGCATCGACGTGGGCGGCTCGGTCGAGGCCTCTGGCAAGGCCGACAGTTCGATTCAGAAGCTGCAGCCGGTGATGGTGGCCCTGATGCTGATCTTCGTCATGCTGCAGATGCGCTCGTTCTCGGGCACCTTCATGGTGGTGGCCACGGCACCGCTGGGGCTGATCGGCGCCGTCGTGGCGCTGCTGCTGTTCAACCAGCCGTTTGGCTTCGTGGCGCTGCTGGGCCTGATCGGGCTGGCGGGCATACTGATGCGCAACACCATGATCCTGACCCAGCAGGTGCAGGACAACTTCGAAGCGGGCATGCCAGCCTGGCCCGCCGTGGTCGAAGCCGCCGTGCAGCGGGCCCGCCCCGTGATCCTGACGGCGCTGGCCGCCGTGCTCGCTTTCGTGCCCCTGACGTTCGACCTGTTCTGGGGGCCGCTGGCCTACGTGCTGATCGGCGGCGTGGCGGTGGGCACCGTGATCACGCTGCTGTTCGTGCCCGCGCTGTATGCGCTGTGGTTCCGCTTGGGTAAGGCCCCTGCTTCCGGATGATCTAGCGGCTCAGGGCACGCCCTGAGCCGCTAGATCGGGTCCAGCTTAACGCCCAAGCCACGAAGATAATTTTCAATGGCCAGCTGCCCCGTTACTTCCAGATCGAATCCGTCCGGTGTCAGCAGCCAACGCCCGATCAGCCCATCTACCAGAGCAAAAAACCCGACGCTCGCGACTTCCGCTGGCATGGGTAGTGGTTGCCCTTGCTCGAAGGCCAGCGCTTCCAGGGCCTGACTCATCCTGAGGCAGACCGGGCGCAAACATTCTTCTCGGCGGCGGGCCACCTCCTGCAGTTCACCGGTGAGTTCAAGCTTGTGTGTGGCGATGTCAAACACCCGTCGGGTTTGCAGGTTGTGGACGGTATCGTGCAATGCCCTACGGACGACTGAGACCAGGCGCTGCAGCCGTATGGAAGCCGTGTCGCCGGGTTCGGTGTCCAGTCCAGCCTGTTCCAGAGGCAAGGTCACACGCTCCATCATGGCGTTGAACAGGTCGGCTTTGTCTTTGAAATGCCAGTAAATCGCACCCCGCGTGGCACCTGCTGCCTGAGCGATGTCCTGCAAAGAGGTGCGCGACACACCCTGCGCCTGAAACAGGCGCTCGGCAGCGTCGAGCAAAGAGTGCCGGGTCTGATCCGCCTCGGCTTTGGTGCGTCTGGGCATTCGTATACTTTAACATACATACGCAAACGTATGTATAATACATTCATTCCTTCAACACTCGCCAAACCGTCGAGGCGCTTCCAACATGCACACATCCAACAACCGCGTCCGCCGATGCCTCTGGATCTTGCCCGTTTTCATCGTCGTCTCCATCGGGATTGCGGGCTGCAAGCAACCTGATGCGCTCGCCACCGCAGCGCCATCAGGTATACCCGCCGTGGAAGTGGGGGTGATCAACATCCGGCTCGACGCTGTTTCCCTTGAGCAGGTGTACACCGGCAGGCTGGAAGCCTCCCGCGTGGCCCAGGTCAGAGCGCAGGCCACAGGCATCGTCCAAGAACGGCTATTCCAGGAAGGCAGCGACGTGCACGCCGGGCAGACGTTATTCCGCATTGACCCCGCTCCCTATGACGTGGCGCTGGCGGCTGCACAAGGCCAGTGGGCCCGTGCGCAAGCGCAATGGACGCAAGCCGTAGCCCAACGGGATCGTTTCCGGCCCCTTCTGAAAGAGGGTGCCGTCAGCGAGGAAACTGTGGCCAATGCAGAGGCGGCCGTTGCATTGGCCGATGCTGAGCGGGCTGTGGCCCAGGCAGCCGTCAACCAGGCGGCGCTGCAACGCAGCTATGCCAATGTCACCGCCCCGATCCGCGGCCGCATCGGCCGCGCACTTGCAACTGAAGGCGCTTTGGTGGGGCAGTCTGACCCAACCCCATTGGCGGTCATCCAACAGATTGATCCCCTATTTGTGAACTTCAACCAGCCTGCGCGAGAGGCATTGCGACTGGCACAAAACCAGCAGACAGGAGTGGCTACCCGCCGTCAGGTCATCGAGGTGCAGATCATCACAGAAGACGGGCAGGCCTACCCGATTCCTGGGCGACTCCTATTCACCGAGGCCAGCGTTAGCGAGCAGACGGGTGAAGTCATCCTGCGCGCCGAATTGCCAAACCCTGACAAGCGCTTGCTTCCGGGCCTGTTTGTCCGCGTGCGCATGGCCCAGTCGGTGATTCCCCAGGCAGTCTGGCTCCCACAACAAGCGGTGACACGTACAGCCGAAGGGGACCGCGTCACGGTGGTCGGACTGGATGGCATGGTGGCACCGCGTTCGGTTACCGTGGGTGGACAGCGCAGCAATCAATGGCTGGTGGTGGCAGGCCTGTCCGAGGGCGAACAAGTCATGGTTGACGGCTTCCAGAAGCTCTTTGGCAACGGCCCAGTCAAGGCTGTGCCCTGGACACCGGCTGGCAGCGCACACTGAACGATCGACCATGGCCCATTTTTTCATCGACCGGCCCATCTTTGCCTGGGTGATTGCGCTGTTCGTGATGGTTTTCGGTTTGGTGGCAATCACGCAACTACCCGTCGCCCATTACCCCCCAGTGGCCCCTCCCTCCCTGGTGATCACGGCCCATTACCCCGGTGCTTCAGCCCGAGCCATGGACGAAAGCGTGCTCTCCGTCATCGAACGCGAGATGAACGGGGCGCCAGGCCTGATCGACATGGAATCCGTCGCACAAGCCAATGGCTCGGGAACGGTGACGCTGAGTTTCGAAACAAGTACCGACATTCGGATGGCTCAGGTGGACGTGCAAAACCGTCTGGCTCGTGTCACCCCGCGCTTGCCTGCAGTCGTGACCCAACAAGGCGTACAGGTCGATCAGTCACGCTCCAACTTCCTGTTGTTTGCCATCCTGACCTCCAGTGACCCAGCCTGGAGCCCAGAAGCGCTGGGTGATTACGCCGCCCGCCATGTAGTCCCGGCACTGCAACGCATCGAGGGAGTGGGCCAAGCCCAACTCTTCGGGGCGGAGCGAGCCATGCGGATCTGGATCGATCCGGTGCAATTGCAGGCCTATGGTCTGAGTGGCACCGAAGTGATGGCAGCGATCCGGGCTCAGAACACCCTGATTGCTGCCGGAGAGATCGGTGCCTTGCCCGCAGTCGCCGGGCAGGGACTATCAGCAACCGTCGTGGTGCAAGGCCAGATTTCCACCCCGCAAGCGTTCGGGGAACTGGTCTTGCGCACCCGCAGCGGCGAAGGTACGGTCCGCCTGCGCGACATCGCCCGGGTGGAATGGGGGGCAGAATTCTACGGCACCAGCGCACGGCTCAACGGCCAGCCAGCGACGGGCATCGGCGTACAGTTATCGTCCCAAGGGAATGCCCTGGCCACGGCCGAGGCCGTTCGAGACACCCTGCAACAACTGGAGGCTTTTTTTCCAGAAGGCATGAGCTGGTCTATCCCTTATGACAGCTCGAACTTCGTGAAGCTGTCAATCCAGCAGGTGGTCATCACCTTGTTGCAGGCGGTGGCTCTGGTGTTTCTGGTCATGTTCCTTTTCCTGCAAAACTGGCGATACACAGTCATCCCAACTATCGTGGTGCCGATTGCGTTGCTTGGCGCGTTCGGGGTATTGCTAGCCCTCGGGTTGTCGATCAACGTGTTGACCATGTTTGGCATGGTGCTGGTGATCGGCATCGTGGTGGACGACGCGATTGTGGTGGTCGAAAATGTAGACCGCCTGATGCATGACGAGGGGCTTTCGCCCAATGAGGCAACACGCAAGGCCATGGGGCAGATTTCGGGTGCCGTCATCGGCACCAGTGTGGTGCTGCTGTCGGTGTTTGCTCCTCTGGCATTTTTCTCAGGCTCCATTGGCAACATCTACCAGCAGTTTGCGGTAGTGCTGATAGCGACTATCGTGTTTTCCACATTCATGGCCTTGTCGCTCACGCCTGCAATGTGTGCCACGTTGCTCAAACCAATGGGGGGTGCCAAACGCCAAGGGCAAAGCGGATTTTTCGGCTGGTTCAACCGGGGTTTTGCACGCACAGCCAAAGGCTACCGAAACTGGCTGACTCGCTGGCTCGGAAGAACCGGGCGCATGCTAGTCATTTACGCGGCCATCATCGGGGCTGTGGTGGTGCTGTACAACCGACTGCCCACCAGCTTTATGCCGGATGAAGATCAGGGCATTCTGCTGGTGAACGTGCAGTTGCCGGCCGGTGCCACGCAGGAACGTACGCTGGCCGTGATGGAGCAGGTGGAGTCTTACATGCTCGCTCAGCCGGAGGTGCAAGATATGGTGAGCGTGCTGGGTTTTAGCTTTTCGGGTCAGGGGCAGAACGCTGGTTTGGCCTTTGTCACCCTCACAGACTGGACGGAGCGTTCGGTGCCAGAAAACAGCGCACACGCTGTGTCGCAGCGTGCGTTCGGCGCACTCATGAGTATTCGTGATGCGTTCATTTTCCCGCTCAGCCCACCAGCGATCCCCGAACTAGGGGTGGCGTCGGGCTTCACGCTGCGCTTGCAAGACCGCGCCGGTCTAGGCCACGATGCCTTACTCCAAGCGCGCAATCAGTTGTTGGGTCTGACCGCCCAGAGCCCCCTGCTGGCGCAGGTTCGGCCTGACGGTCTGGAAGACGCATCGCAGTTGCAGATCGACATCGACCGGGATCGAGCGGCCGCCCTTGGGGTGGGGTTTGACCGCATCGCCAGCGCCCTCGGAACTGCGCTGGGGACCGCCTACGTGAACGACTTCCCCAGCACCGGTCGACTCCAGCGCGTGATCCTCCAGGCCGATGCACCAGCGCGCATGACCCCTGACGATGTGCTGCGCCTCTCGGTTCCGAACGATCGGGGTCAACCCGTCTTGCTGAGTGCCTTTGCAAGCACACGCTGGGCGGTCGGACCGATACAAACCGTGCGTTACAACGGTTACCCGGCAATGCGCATCAGCGGCGGAGCCGCACCAGGCGTCAGCTCAGGCACCGCCATGGCGGAGGTGGAACGTCTGACAGCGCAACTGCCAGCCGGCATCGGGATGGAATGGAGCGGTCAATCGCGAGAAGAGCGACTGGCTGGTGCGCAAGCCTTGATCGTCTATGGCTTTGCCCTGCTAGCCGTGTTCCTCTGCCTGGCCGCGCTGTACGAGAGCTGGACCATTCCCCTGTCCGTGATCATGGTGGTACCACTGGGCATACTGGGTGTATTGCTAGCCACGCTCGGTCGTGGCTATGAAAACGACATCTACTTCCAGATCGCGCTGATCACCACCATGGGCTTGGCGGCGAAAAACGCCATTTTGATCATCGAGTTCGCGAAGAACCTGCAGACTCAAGGCAAAAGCATCCTGATGGCAGCACTCCAGGCGGCCCACCTGCGCTTTCGCCCCATCGTCATGACGTCGCTGGCATTCTCGGCCGGGGTGCTTCCACTGCTTATAGCCAGCGGCGCTGGGGCCGCAGCGCAACGGGCTATCGGAACCGGCGTGATGGGGGGCATGATCGCCGCAGCCGTCCTGGGGTTGCTTTTTGTACCCATGTTCTTCTTGATCATACGCACCCTATTCAAGGGCCGCCCACGGCAAGTCGTTTCTCAGCGGAAACTCGGCACAGAAACTGGAGCAGATGATGCAAACGGCTGATTTCTACCCAATGAATCGTGGCCTCCTAACCCTTGCAGTTCGATGGCTGACGCCACTGGCGTTGTTGTCATTGGTCGCTTGCTCCACCAGTCAGCCGTACGAGCGGCCCGCCGTGTCGTTGCCCGCCGAGTGGTCTACGGCAGACGCCCTATCGGCCGATGGCAAGTCTGTAGACTGGCAAACCGCCATCACCGATGTACGCTTGCTGAGCCTGGTGCAATTGGCGCTGGACAACAGCCAGGACCTGCAACTGGCCGCGGCACAGGTACGGCAGTTACAAGCTCAGTTCAGAATTCGGGAAGCCGACCGCAGACCTACCGTCACCGGTATGATATCGGGTAATCGGCAAGGTATCGCCGGGTCCGAATCGAGTTCCAGTCAGTACGCCGTGGGTCTATCGATCGTCGAATGGGAGCTGGATTTCTTCGGGCGTCTACAAAATCTGCAGGACGCCAGTCTGGCTCAGTTTCTGTCCTCCCAAGAGGCGCAACGCGCCCTCCGATGGAGCCTGATTGCAGGAGTTGCCCATGCATGGATCGACATACAAGCGGCCGAAGCGCAGATTGACCTTACTCGAAAGGTGCTGCACAACCGGGAGCAATCCCTCCAACTGATTGAAGCCCGACGTCGCCAAGGAACTGTCTCCGACATCGACGTCTGGCAAGCCCGGGGGTTGATCGCACAGGCCAGGACCGTCTTTGCCGAGCAACAACGCCAGCGCGATGCAGCCCGGATTCAGTTGACTGCGATGGTCGGTTTGCCGCCGGGCCGTCCGTTGGCCGAGTCCCTGCTGGCGGCACAATCAGACCGCCCCCTTGCACTGCAGGAAGTTCCAGCCAACCTGCCCTCGGAGGTTCTGCTGGAGCGCCCTGATGTGCGAGCCGCAGAGTGGCAATTGGCCGCGACACAGGCCCAGATCGGCGCGGCCCGGGCTGCGTTTTTCCCCAGAATTTCCCTAACGGCCGGTTTCGGATCGGCCAGCACTGACCTTGGCAACCTCATGCGCGGCGGAACATGGGGATGGACGCTGGCCCCACAAGCCCTGCTGCCAATTTTCAATGCCGGGGCCAATCGTGCCCAGTTGGAGGCTTCCGAGGCGGCCAGGGATGCCGCCATGGCACAGTACCAAAAATCTATCCAGACCGCGTTCGCCGAAGTACAAGAAGCCCTGAACGCCCGGGAAAGCCTGCAACTGCAATGGCAAGCCCAAGCCTACCTGTTGCAGGCCGAAACCGAACGGCTGCGTCGAGTGCATGGCCTGTGGGAACGAGGGGTGGCGAACCGACTGGAATGGCTGGATGCCGAACGCTCGACCTTTGAAGCGCAGCGCGCAGCGGTGCAGGTCCGTCAGGCGATCGAGCACAATCGCGCGGTTGTACTGCGAGTGCTAGGCGGATAAGCCGCTGGCGCACGACAACAAACCGCCAAATAGCTGAGGCGTAGCCCGACAACGTGCTGTGAGTGAAAAATCCGGCGTACACTGCCGAAAACCGCCTCCCACAACTAGGTCAGCCATGTCATCTTTGGACTCAAGGACGACAGCTTCCACAACCCCGACAAGCTCGACGATTTGCCGCCACCGCTTGTCTGGCAGCGATCATTCGCCGACAGCCACCCGGCGTCGGTGCGCATAGTCCACCATCCCCTGTCCAGCCACCCGCCCGCTGGCGAGGCAGGCGGTCAGCAGATAACCCCCTGTGGGGGCCTCCCAATCCAGCATTTCACCGGCACAGAACACCCCGGGCAGGGTCTTGAGCATCAAGTCGTCGGTCAAGCCGTCGAGCGCCACCCCGCCCGCCGTGCTGATGGCCTCCTCCAGCGGCCGGGGCGCTGCCAGGGTCACCGGGAGCGCCTGCACCCAGTCGGCCAAGCGCTCGGCACTGGGCCGGGTTGTGGGCGCACTGGCCTTGTTCGGTGGGCGATGCAGCAGCTCCTGCAGCAGCGCCACCGCGACCGGGGGCAGACCCACCCGACCCTTGAGAATCTGGGTCAGGGTCTTGCCTTTCCAGGGCGCCTCCAACGCCAGCAGCAAGCGTTCTCGCGTCCAGTCCGGCTTCAGGTTCAGCATCACGGTGACTTGGCCCTGAGCGGCGATCGTGTCGCGCAGGCGGGCCGACGCGGCATACACCAGGCTGCCCTCGATCCCGGTGGCGGTGAGCACACACTCGCCCTTCTGGGTGAACCCCTCGCCCTGGGCGTCGGTGAAGGTCAGGGTCACTCCTTTGAGGGGCTGCCCGGCGTGGCGACTGGCCAGCACCGCGCTCCAGCCCCGATCTGGCCCGATGGCTACATCAAAGCCGCAATTTGCAGGCCGCAGGGCTTGCAAGGGCACTCCACGCCGGGCCAGCCAGGGCAGCCATGCGCCGTCCGACCCGAGTGTGGGCCAACTGCCGCCACCGAGCGCCAACAACACCAGTGGCGTCTGAACCGTCTGGAACCCATGTGGCGTGGTGAAGGCCAGGCGATAGCCAACGCCATCCACACGCTCCAGCGTGCCGTCCCACCGATGGCGGGTATGAAACGCCACCGGCGCACCGGCCACCGGGTGCCGCAGGCGCTGCAGCCAGGCACGCAGCAGCGGCGCGGCTTTCATGTCGGTCGGAAAGACCCGTTGCGACGAACCGACCAAGGTCTCGATGCCCAGGCCAGCGGCCCAGTCGCGCACGCCCTGCGGCGACAGGGCTTGCAGCCAGCGTGCGCAGACTGGTTCCGCTACACCGTAGCGCTGCTGAAAACGGTGCAGCGGTTCGGCGTGGGTCAGGTTCAAGCCACCAATGCCGGCCAGCAGGAACTTACGCCCCACCGTGGGCATGGCGTCAAACAGGTGTACCGGCAAGCCAGCCGCGCTCAACTGCTCAGCCGCCATCAGCCCGGCCGGGCCTCCGCCCACGATCACCACGGGAAGCATCGGGTCAAGGGTAGGTCTCATTCCAGAGGCAGGGCGCTCGTGCATTTCACTTCATCCAGACACACGCTCGACCGCACCCCGTTGACCCCCGGCAACTGGGCCAGCGAACCCAGCAGAAAACCCGACAGGGCTTTCAGGTCGCGGGCCACCACTTTCAGCACGTAATCGAAGTCGCCCGTGACGGCATAGCACTCCTGCACCTGCGACAGGGTGCTGATCATGTCGCGGAACTTGACCACCTCGCGGATGTGCCCGCGCTCCATCGTCACATAGACAAACGCCAGCACGCCCAGGCCCACCTGCTGTGCATCCAGACGGGCCTCGTAGCGCTGGATGATGCCGCGATCTTCCAGGCGACGGTGTCGCCGGTTGCACTGTGCGGGCGACAAATGCACCGCCTCCGCCAGCTCGAGATTGGTGGCGCGGCCATGGGCCTGCAAATGGGCCAGAATGCGGCGGTCGGTTTGATCCAAATCAACTGTCTGCAATGATGTATCTCCTGGAATTGATTTAGTCTGAATTCATTGCACATATCATGGCAAACACTCCCCAAAAATGCAATCCCATTGCGTCCACAGTGGCATAAAGTTTCGGCTTTAATGCATCGTACGGAGATGTTGCCATGGCTGACCTGTTTGACAACCCGATGGGCCTGTGCGGGTTTGAGTTCGTTGAATTCGCCTCCCCCACCGACCACCTGCTGGAACCCCTGTTCGAAAAAATGGGCTTCACGCTGGTGGCCAAGCACCGCTCCAAAGACGTGGTGCTGTACCGCCAGGGCGGCATCAACTTCATCGTCAACCGCGAACCCAGGAGCCTGGCGGGCTATTTTGCCTGCGAGCACGGCCCCAGCGCCTGCGGTCTGGCCTTCCGCGTGAAAGACTCGCACAAGGCCTACGCCCGCGCTCTGGAGCTCGGGGCACAGCCGATCGACATTCCCACCGGCCCCATGGAGCTGCGCCTGCCCGCCATCAAAGGCATCGGCGGTGCACCGCTGTACCTGATCGACCGCTTTGAAGACGGCAAAAGCATTTACGACATCGACTTCGAATTCCTGCCCGGCTTTGAAGACCCGACCAGCCGCAACCCGGTGGGCCACGGCTTCAAGGTGATCGACCACCTGACCCACAACGTCTATCGGGGCCGCATGGCCTACTGGGGCGGTTTCTACGAAAAATTGTTCAACTTCCGCGAAATCCGCTACTTCGACATCAAAGGCGCATACACCGGCCTGACCAGCCGCGCCATGACGGCCCCCGACGGCATGATCCGCATTCCGCTCAACGAAGAAAGCGGCAAGGGCACCGGCCAGATCGAAGAATTCCTGATGCAGTTCAACGGCGAAGGCATCCAGCACATTGCCTTGCTGACCGATGACATCATCGCCAGCGTGGATGCCTTGCAGATGGCCGGCATCCCGCTGATGACCGCCCCCAACGACATCTATTACACAATGCTGCAAGAGCGCCTGCCCGGACACGGCGAACCAGTGGGCGAACTGCAGGCTCGCGGCATCCTGCTGGACGGCTCCACCGCCAACGGCGACAAGCGCCTGCTGCTGCAGATTTTCAGCCAGACCCTGCTCGGCCCGGTGTTCTTTGAATTCATCCAGCGCAAGGCCGACGAAGGCTTTGGCGAAGGCAATTTCAAAGCGCTGTTCGAGAGCCTGGAGCGCGACCAGATCCGACGCGGCACCTTGCAGGTCGAGCCTGCGGGTGCCTGATCCCTACGGGGCCTTGTGGCCCCCGTTTCACCCTCCACGATCATGAAAAAACTCTCAGGTGCCGCGCTTCAGCAACAGTTGAGCCTCGTGCCCAACTGGCGATTTGACGAAGAATCCCTGTCCATCGAACGGCGTTTTGCCTTCAAGGACTTCAGCGAAGCCTTTGCCTTCATGACCCGGGTGGCGATCGCCGCTGAACAGCGCAACCACCACCCGGAATGGTTCAATGTGTACAACCGGGTGGACATCACCTTCACCACCCACGACGCTGGCGGCCTTACCGAGCGCGACATCGCGTTTGCGCAGTGGGTGGACGGCATCGCCGGCGACGCCGGAAACTGACCCGATCATGCCCGACGCACCCATCAAGCACGGCCTCGCCGCTGGCGAAGCCGGTCGCCCCGACAACCCGGACTGGACCATCCCGCAACGCTGGGAACACTACACCGCCGCCGAGCACGCCACCTGGGGCACCTTGTTCGAGCGACAGATGGCCATGCTGCCCGGGCGCGTCTGTGCTGCGTTTGAAGCAGGCATGCAAGCCCTGCCCATGGCTTCAGACCAGATCCCGGACTTCCGCCGACTGAGCGAGGTGCTGATGAAGCGCACCGGCTGGCAAGTGGTGGCGGTTCCGGGCCTGGTGCCCGACGACGTGTTTTTTGAGCACCTAGCCCATCGTCGCTTCCCGGCCGGGCAGTTCATCCGCCACCCCGACCAGTTGGACTACCTCGAAGAGCCTGACGTCTTCCACGACGTGTTCGGGCATGTGCCGATGCTGATGCACCCGGTCATGGCGGACTTCATGCAGGCCTACGGGGTCGGAGGTCTGCGTGCGCAAAAGCTGGGACACCTGGATCAGCTCGCGCGGGTTTACTGGTACACCGTGGAATTTGGGCTGGTTCAGGAAGGCGGTGATCTTCGACTCTATGGGGGCGGCATTGCCTCGTCGTACAGCGAAAGCCTGTTCTGTCTCGACTCCCCCTCGCCGAACCGCATCCGCTTCGAACTGGAACGGGTGCTGCGGACGCGCTACCGCATTGACGACTTTCAGGAAAGCTACTTTGTTTTGCGGTCGCTCGACGAGCTCTTGGAACTGGCGCAGGTGGACTTTGCACCGCTGTACGAGCGCAGCAGCCAAGGGACCCCGCTCGAACCGGCTGACCTGCTGGCAACGGACGTCGCCATCCATCGGGGTGACGGACAGTACCACCGTGCCAAGCACGCGCTCGCTCAGGCCGCAGCCTGAGCCGACAGCAAGGCCTCGATCTGCGCCTTCAAGGCGGCTTCGTCACCATCGTTACGCACCAGCCACGCCAGGCTGTGCTCTGCGGCGCTCAGGGGTTCCAGATGGGCCCGCTGGCGCTCCATCACGGCTTGGTCCGCGTCAGATGGGTCGCTGCCCTGCTGCTGGCGGGCTTGCAAGCGCTGGCGCAGCACGGCATCCGGGGCGGTGCAAAGCACCCGCCAATCGCTGGCACCGGCTTGCGCGGCCAGCGCAGCCAGACGTTGCCGCTCGGCCAGCCGCAAGGTGGCGGCATCCACCACCACGTCGATGCCGGCTTGCAGCACGTCGCGGGCCATCTGGTGCAGGCGAGCGTAGGTGCGGCGCGTGGTTGCGGCGCTGTACCAGTACGCCAGTTCATCCGGCCCCGGGCGAGCCTGGGCGGGCACGCCCAGCCAGCGCTTGCGCTCCACATCGGAGCGGATGCGCAGTGCGCCCACCCCACGCGCAGCCAAGGCATCGCGCAGCAGCCCGGCGGCGGTGGATTTGCCCGAACCACTCAGCCCCATCATGATCCACAAGCGCGGCTGGCGCGTCTGGCCCAGCAAGGCCTTCAAGCAGCGCCAGTAGCGCTCGAACCCGGCCTGACCACCGCTGCCCAGCAACGCCACCTGAGCTCGCACCAGAGCGCGGTAGGCGGCAAACAAGGCCAGGCCGCGCAAGCCATCGGTATCGCCGGTGTGCGCCACCCAGCCATCGAGCAGGCGCCAGGCCAGCCGAGGCTGATCATGGGCCAGCAAGTCCATGAACGTGAAGGCCACGTCGTTCATCACGTCGATACAGCGCAGATCGGCATCAAACTCGATCGCATCAAACGCCATCATCTGGCCCTGACTGTCGATCAGGTTGCCCAGGTGCAAGTCACCGTGGCATTCCCGCACCCAACCGGCCTGTCGGCGTGCGGCCATCCAGGGTTCCAGGGCAGCATAGCGTTCGGCCATGTGCGCTTGCAGTGCATCGACCTCGGTGGCTGGCACCGCGTCGGGGCGGCCCGGGTGTAGGCGTATGGCCGCCCAGCCAGCGGCGATCCAGTCGGCCAAACCCTGGTTCGGCTGCCAGTCCGGTGGCACGGGCGGCAGAGCCTGATGAAAGCTGGCGATATGCGCCGCTAGGCGATCCATGTCGGCTGCCGTCAGCAAACCAGCCCGAGCACGTGCGGCCAGCAAGGCATCGGCGTCGAATCGGCGCATGCGCACCACCCAGTCCAGCGCGGTCTGTGCATCGCCTTGGGCCAGCGCCGCTGGCGGATCGGCCACGAACTGCGCCCACGGCACCCCAAGAGGCCGCACGTCCACGTACAAGGCAGGGGACGTGCGTGCATTGAGGCGCAATTCCTCCTCGCAGGCATGTCGGCGCAGCGCCGGGGTGCTGAAGTCCAGAAAGGGCAGCTTGATCGGCTTTTTGAGTTTGTACGCCCACTCGCCGTCCAGCAGCACCCGCGATATATGGGTCTCGATCTCTTGCATGTTATACTTATAGCTTATTCCCCGATAGCTCAGTCGGTAGAGCGCCGGACTGTTAATCCGTAGGTCCCTGGTTCGAGCCCAGGTCGGGGAGCCAAATAAAAATCCAATCGCATCAAGGACTTGCATCAGACATGGTGCAAGTCTTTTTTGTTTCGCTGCTGCAATCCGTAGGTGTCGTAGCCAGAAACCGCCCTGCTCCGGCCCCGATGGCCCAGCGGCTGGCGCGACCAGATGCGGGTGCTCGCGCCGCCTGCATGACTGCATCCAGGCGAGCGCCAGCAACCGCCTCCGGGCGGTTTTTTTGCGCCAGCTCCATTCTCGGTCGCCACCGCTACAGGAGTTTCAGCCACAACCTGCAGCACCTAAACCCGGGCGCATTCAAGCCCCAAGTGCAACGGGGTTGATGATAGCTGACCAGTACGCCTGAAAGTCGAAAGATTCCTTTGGCAGGAACAGCTCTGCGGGAGACTTCCAGCCTAGGGACTTGCGAGGTTTGGCGTTGTGGTGAAAGGCGATCGCATCGAGCTGCTCTTGGGTGTGGACGCTCAGGTCAGTGCCCTTGGGCAGCACGCGGCGCAGCAAGCCGTTCGTGTTCTCATTGATGCCGCGCTCCCAAGGGCTGTAGGGATGGGCAAAGAACACCTTGATCCCCGTGGCCTCAGACAGGGCCTGATGGTGCGCCATCTCCTTGCCGTTGTCATACGTCATCGACAGGCGCATGGCCGCATCGAGGCGGTTGAGTACCATGCCAAAGCGCTGTGCCGTGTGCTCAGCCGTGGCGCAGTCGAGTTGAACCAGCACCGTGTAGAGCGTCTTGCGTTCGCGCTCTTCCAGACTCAGATGGGTGTAGGTTTTGGACATGCGACAGACCTCTATATCGAGGCCCGCAATGCCCGACACTAAACAACCCCAGGAAAAGCGTCCTGTCGGTCGCCCGGCTGACGTTGGCGGCAAGCGCGTCCAGGTCTATCTGGACGCCAAAAGCCTCGCCATTGCCGCCAAGCTCGGCAACGGCAACGGCAACGTCAGCGACGGCATCCGGCAGGCGCTCAAGCAAGCCGCTGAACGATGACGCCCAGCACGCTGCTGCATCCCTTGAAGCTCGATGTCGTCGGCTTCCAGGAGGGCGAACACGACTATGTGAGCCGCTGACCAAGGCCATGGAGAACTGCAGAACAAAATCTTCGCCTACTTCAAGCCGGGCCACCAACTTAGCAACGCCTTTACCGAATGCAGCAACAGAGGCATCAAGACCAAGCAGCGTGACGCTCGCGGAATGAAGTTCGAGACCTACCGGGCAAAGATACTGTTTGCCCAGAAACACAAGGTCGTGAAGCCTAAACCGCGCCGCCAGTCGCCGTTTGAAGGGGTGGGACGGATGACCTATTACTCAATGGCAACGGACTTCGATTTCGACGAGCCGACCGACTACGGCGTGCCGATTTCAACCGTGATGC
Organism: Tepidimonas sp. UBA997; assembly: GCA_002291945.1. GTDB lineage: Bacteria > Pseudomonadota > Gammaproteobacteria > Burkholderiales > Burkholderiaceae_C > UBA997. The sequence continues at coordinate 1,259 of DBAZ01000045.1, read as the reverse complement.
GCTTGTTGGAAGACGGCGAGCTGTAGTCAGAAATCAACCAGGAATTCCGAATACCCAATTTTTTGAGTCAGGCAACACAAAACCCGCCTGAGCTGGTTGTGTGTTGGTGCCTGGTGGTGGCTACTGGGTAGCCAGCTGGCAACCGCAGTGCTTGCATTTGCGTGCGTCTTTCAGCACCAGTTCCTTACAGTCAGGGCATTTGACGTGGGTGTCAGGTGTTGGTCCTTCCTCGCGCCTGCCAGCCAACAGCAGGAAGATCAGACCAATCAAAGGCGAAAGAATCAGCGACAGCAAAAAGTAGCCAAACCCGCTGCGGTTCCATGTGCTGGCCATAAAGCCAACGACGGCAGCAAAAAACGCCCAGCCAATGATGAGTTCCATAAATGCTCCCTTTGATACTTTGGAATTTACAACGACGTTGCTCCCTCGCGGAACTTTGCAGCCCGTTTGCTTTTTATCGTTTCCAGGCAATAGATCCTAGCTGTTGGCCTGCTGGCCGCATGCTGTGATCTTGTTGGGCCGTCCCTTTTTTTGTTTTGCTTCAAAAAGTTCAAAGCGGATGAACCTTTCAACCCTTTCTCTTTCCTCGTCTGTCAGGCGCTCATATTCGCGTGCAGTGATCGTTTGAAATGGCCAGGGTGGTGCGGTGCTGGGGAATGGCTTGATGGGTTCCTCTTTGGCCTGCAAACCTGTTGAGGCTTCCGGCTCCAGGTTTTCCATGAAGCCTTGGCCAGTAAGGATCCACAAGGCATTGCAGCCAATCATCCGTTCGGCCAACAGCGCCCCTTCTTTTGACACCCCGCGAACCTCCCAGTTCTTAACCGTTTGAGGAGACTGGTTGAGTAGCCGCGCCACGGCAGACTGGCCGGTGATGCTTTTCATCTCCAGCGCAGCCTTGTACAGCCTGGTCGTGCTGTCGTGGAATTTGCGCTCTTTTCGCATGCGCAGGATTGTTACCGTTTTAAACAAATTGTTGTTAAACATGGGGGTTGCTTTTTGTTTAAACATGGTGTTTAATCCTTTGTATGGACCAAAAAACAAAAGACCGCGAGCTGATCAAGCGCCTGGGTGGCCCGACTCGGGTTGCCGAGCTTTTGGGCTGGCCCAAGCATGGCGGCGCTCAGCGCGTGCAGAACTGGCTTAGCCGTGGTATCCCGCCAGCCGTCAAGGTACGCCACCCCGGCTTGTTCCTGGCTGACGCCATCAACAACCACGATCAAGCTGCCTGAATGCACAACCCCCAGTTTCCCCACCAAACT
>DBAZ01000039.1:41853-73670 GCA_002291945.1 Tepidimonas sp. UBA997 | reverse complement strand
GATGCGTTTCGGGGGGATTACCCTGCCAATCAAGCAAAAACCTGAAAAGACCGTCGCAGCGCCCGGGCCGCATCCTGATGCGCTCGAAGAGCTTCGGGGATGGCCCGGCCCATTTTGATGAATTCGTGGGTCACGCCGTGGTAAATCTCCAGATCGACAGGCACCCCGGCCAAGCGCAAGCGGTCGGCCATCATCACACCCTCGTCCACCAGCGGGTCACATTCGGCTAGGCCCATCCACACCGGGGCCGCACCGTCCAGGTCGGGGGCGTTCAACGGAGAAAACCGCCAGTCGTCCCGATCAGCGGGAGTGTTGACGTAGTGGTTGAAGAACCAGGTGATGCTGGCTTGGTCCAGCACAAAGCCGTGGGCGTAGGTTGTGTGGGAGGGCGTGTCCTGGTGGGCGGCGCAGCCGGGGTAGAACAGCAGTTGCAGGCGCAGAGGCAGACCAGCATCACGGGCCTGAAGGGCCGTCACGATGCTGAGCGTGCCCCCGGCACTGTCGCCCCCGATGGCGATGCGACCCGGGTCCAGCCCCAGCGCGGGCGCTTGGGTGTGCAGCCATTGCAGGGCGTCCCAGGCATCGTTCACGGCGGTGGGAAATGGGTGTTCGGGTGCGAGCCGGTAATCCACCGACAAGACCGCGCAATGAGCCAGATGCGCCAGATGTCGGCACAGACTGGCGTGGGTGGTCACACTGCCCACCGTGAAGCCCCCGCCGTGCAGGTACAGCAGTACCGGCCATGGCCCATGCGCCAGGGCATCATCAGCCCCTTTGGGGTGTGGCACCACCAGTTCGGCATGCAGCTCGGCAGCGTCGCGGGTGGGGACTCGGAGCACCTCCACCCGCGCCATCTTGTGGGGCGGAATGTCCAGCACGCCAGAGCCCACCTCGTAGAACGCTCGGGCTTGCTGGGGGGATAGGGCATGCAGGGGCGGGCGGCCGGCACGCGCCATGCGGTCGATCACGCTGCGCATGGCAGGCGTCAGGAGTGAGCGGGGGTTGGCATGGGCACTCATGGATCGCATTGTCACATCCGCACCAGTGCTGGCGGCAGAGGGGGGTTATATTGGCAGGACAACCCGGCAAAACGGAGACAACGGTGCCCCAGATCCTCTACCTGACGAACATCCAGTTTGAATGTGGTGCCCTCAAACTGCTGGCCAGCGAATGCGAACGCACCCGCATGCGCAAGCCACTGATCGTGACCGACCCCGGCGTGAAGGCCGCTGGCCTGCTGGATCGGGCCGTGGCGTCCCTGAACACAGGCACGAACGCCCTGCCCCATGCGGTGTTCGACCAGACCCCCGCCAACCCCACCGAAGCGGCCGTACGTGCCGCGCAGGCGCTGTACGAGTCGCAAGGCTGCGACGGCCTCCTGGCGCTGGGCGGTGGCAGCGCCATCGACTGCGCCAAGGGCGTGGCCATTGCCGTGGCCCACCCCGGCCCGCTCAAGACCTACGCCACCATCGAAGGCGGATCACCCCGGATCACCGATCGCGTGCCGCCGCTGATCGCCATACCCACCACCGCGGGCACCGGCAGCGAGGTGGCACGCGGTGCCATCGTCATCGTGGACGACGGACGCAAGCTGGGTTTCCACAGTTGGCACCTGATGCCCAAAACCGCCTTGCTGGACCCCGAACTCACGCTGGGTCTGCCGCCGCTGCTGACTGCCGCCACCGGCATGGACGCCATCGCGCACTGCATGGAAACCTTCATGGCAGCGGCGTTCAACCCGCCCGCCGACGGCATTGCCCTCGACGGCCTGGAGCGCGGCTGGGCGCACATCGAGCGTGCCACCCGCGCTGGCCACGACCGCGAAGCCCGCTTGCACATGATGAGCGCCAGCATGCAAGGTGCCATGGCGTTTCAGAAAGGGCTGGGCTGTGTGCATTCGCTCAGCCACAGCCTGGGTGGCGTGAATCCGCGCCTGCACCACGGCACCCTCAATGCGCTGTTCCTGCCAGCGGTGATCGCCTTCAACGCCGGGGCCGAATCGGTGCAGAAAGAGCGTCGTCTGGTGCGCATGGCGCGTGCCATGGGCCTGGGCGATGCAGCCGATCTGGGCCCTGCCATCCGCGACATGAGCGCCCGCCTGGGCCTGCCCAAGGGCTTGGCGGCCCTGGGCGTCACGGAAGACCTGTTCGACCGGGTGATTGAAGGTGCCCTGGCCGATCACTGCCACAAGACCAATCCGAGGCTGGCCAGCGCGGACGATTACCGCGAGATGCTACATGCATCGTTGTAGGCCACCCCTTGTCACGGCTACTGTGACTGCTGTGACTGTGACTTGTGATTCGCGAGGTCATCGCCTATGATGGCAAGCGGGGAGGTTGCCACTCTTCAATGGTCACGTCATAGACATTAATTCCACCCATACTCAGGGGGGCTGTCATTGGTTTTTTGGACTCCATTGCCTCTGATTGAAAGTCTGGCGGACTTGCTGCCCTTGGTTCTGGCCTTGCTTTCTGCCTTCGTCGGCCTGGACTGCGCGTCTCGCATTGCGACCCATCGCTGGCCCCATTCGTTCGTCTGGGCGTTCGGTTCTGCACTGGCTTTTTCGACTATCAACGTGTCGCTGCATCTGCTCTGGGTGGATGCAGCTGGGCCAGGTTTTCCCGTGGGTTACCACCCGGTTCTGCTGGTCACCGCCTGGGTGCTGGGCGTTCTGTTCAGCTTGCCTGCCTGGTGGCTGATGTTCAGTCCCCACCCCTCTATCGGGCGACGGATCGCGGGCGGCGCTGTTCTCGGGGCAACCCTGGTCGCGACTCAATCAGTGGCCATGCTGGCTCCCGGATTTTTGCCTGGGTTGCAATGGGCGGGTACGGCCATACTGACCGCGCTGACAGCCATGATTTGCGCGGCGGCTGTCGCCACCTGGATTTTTCAGGATGCAGCTCGGTATGTGGCCTCGCGTTCTGTTCGATGGCTTGCGGCATCCACCGTCATGGGCTTTGCGCTCTGGTGGGCGTCATATCACCTGAACGTTCAGTCCAACTGGCTGCAGCAGTCGGGCACTGCCTACGCCGACATGATCTCATTGGGCGCACTGACGTTGCTGGCCAGCCTGGGTACGCTGGTACTGCTACTCATGACCATGCTCCTATCCCTGGTGGAAACCCACATGCAGTCCTCGCTCCGACTGGTTCAGGGCACGCTTGAAAAACAGTCGCTCACCGACCCCCTGACGCAGCTTCCCAACCGGTCCTACCTGGAAAAAACGCTCCCCGAGATGGCCCGGGAGGCTGATCAAACCCATCGTCCACTGTCCATCATGTTTCTGGACCTGGACGGTTTCAAGCCGATCAACGAGTCGTTTGGACATCGCTTCGGGGACCTGCTCTTGCAGGAAGTGGGGCGCAGGCTGGTTCAGCATGCCACAAAGGATTCGCTGGTGATTCGCTGGACAGCCGACGAATTTGTGGTGCTTGGCCGTCCGGCAGATGGGCGTGCAAGTGTTGCCGCGACGGCACGCAAGCTCCTCGATGGCCTGAATGAACCTTTGACTCTGGAGGGTCGCGACGTGCCGGTCGCCGCCTCGATCGGCATTGCCACCTACCCGCAGGATGGCGCACACAGCATGCTCATCACACACGCCGAAGCGGCGGCCCGCTCCGCCAAAAGCTCGGGGGGGAACACGTACTGCTTCTTTGAACCGCGCATGCTGCAGGATATACGCGAGCAGATGGACCTGTTGCGAGACCTCAAAGTCGCGCTGGATCAATCCCGGCTGGAGCTTTATTTTCAGCCCAAGGTGCATGCCCCCAGCGGGCAGATCACCGGCGCAGAAGCCCTTTTGAGGTGGAATCATCCGACCAGGGGACTGATCAGTCCCGCAGTATTCATTCCGATTGCCGAACGGTTCGGCCTGATAGGCACGATCGGCAATTGGGCGATTCAACAAGCCTGTCGCCAGATTCGGGAATGGCGCGATGGCGGTCTGCGGATGCGAGTGGCCATCAACCTGTCGGTGCATCAGATGCGACAACCCGATCTGGCCGAGCGCATCGCCTCTACCCTGGCGATCCATGAGATCAATCCCCGGCTGCTGACTTGTGAAATCACGGAGTCCGTGGCCATGGAAGACACCGAGAGCACCAAGCGGCTGTTTGCCCGCCTCGCGGCGGTCGGCGTACACCTCTCGATTGACGACTTTGGCACCGGATACTCCAGCCTATCCTACCTGCGGCAGTTGCCCGCCGAGGAGCTGAAGATCGACCGCAGCTTCGTGGTGGATGTCGAACACAGCGCCGACGCGCGTGCTGTCGTCGATGCGGTCATCAAACTGGGCATCGCCCTCGACCTGAAAGTGGTGGCCGAAGGAGTAGAAACCGAAGGCCAATATCAGGTTTTGCGCCAGCTAGGCTGCAACGAACTGCAGGGCTTTCTATTTGCTCGCCCCATGACCGCCAAGATGCTGTTTCTCTGGGCCACCATCGACCGACAGGGCAAGGATCAGGAATTCAGGCCATCGCTCTTTGCCGATACTCTGCTGCACCCCCTGCACGCAGAGGCTGTCAAGCGTTCCGACGGCTAGGCCCTACAACGGCATCACGCGGCCCAAGTCCGGCTGATGCAACCAGTCAGCCCATTCATCGGCCAACTGCTGGGAGGCACCGACGGCTTGTTGCCAGACGGCAACCCGTTGTGCTGTTTGCGTGCCATAGCGGGTGAAGTCCGACCGATCGGGCAACTTGCCGTTGGGCAATTGGGCCACCCACGCCGGGTTGGGGGCCAGCACGATGGTGTTGGCCAGCATGGGACTGACTCGATGACGCCATGTCAATGCCTTGTCCAGCCAGCCTGGCACCACCTGGCGCTGAAAATGCGGATAAAGCACCAAACCACGCTCTTGCCGATAAGCCAGATGCAGGTGGTAATCCGTGATGCCGCCATCCCAGTAGGCACCACGGGGTCCACCGGGAATGTTGTGAACCGCTTCAAGCATGAAAGGGATGGAACAACTGGCCTGTATCGCTGCCATGAAGTTGTCGCTGGTCAAGGGGATGTGGCGTGTGCGGTAATCGTCCACCCCGAAAGGCAACTCTGCCGAGGGGGAACTGAACACCACACGTTCCAGCCAGTGCCCCATGGCGGGGCGATGAACCACATTCGTCAGGTAGGCTCCCAGGTAACCGAGGGATGTGCGCCAGGGGTGGTCCTGCGCCAGAATATGCCGCCCGCGCGACGTGACCACATGCACGCGGTAGCGCGGGTGCTTGAGTACTTCGTCGATGCGGCCCCCATAAAAGGCTTGCAAATTCTGACCAAAGCGTTCGCTCACATGCTGCGGCGTGGGGCGTTTCTGGCCTGGGGCAATGGCGTAGCTTTGGCGGATGTAGTCGTGCTCCAGGCGCTGGAAAGCCGCCACCGAATCGGCCAGACAGGCGGTCGCCATGCGCCAAGCCCCGATGGATGCGCCAACCAGATCGACCGGATGTTGGCTTTGGGCCAGCCAGTGGCCAAAGATAAACTGGTCCAGCCGACCCAGGATCAACCCTTTGGGCCCGCCGGCCGCAGCAGGCACGATGCCCACATGCGCCGGTAGCAGCCCTTCGCTGGACAAATGCCCGAGCGCCTGAGCGCCTGCATAGATGTGCAGGGCTCGCGTTGCCGCCATCAGAAGGTCTCCAGGGCATCCAGCCCGGCCACGTCGGCGGCGACCAGCGCATCGGGATCGAGTTCCAGCACCTCGCCCACGGCATCGGGGTAGGTGTGGATCAGGTCATCCATGCGGTTGCCTGCGACGAACAGTCGGGCTCGCCAACTGGCCATGTGCACGACGGCCGACAAGGGCTCCAGCGGCTCGTGCTCAAGCGGCCGTCCATGCTGCTCGATCGCGACCACCAGCAAGCGCGGCAGGCGCCAATGACTCGCCAGGGCGGCTCCTGCTTCGGCATACGAATAGTTCAGCGCCAGGTATTCAGCCCCCGCTCTTTCGAGATCGAGCGGATCGACACGCTGGTCAATGGCTCGCATCACCTCGGGCATGCCCATGTGCATGACCAACTCACCCACGCCGTGCAGCAAGGCGGCTGTGAAAGCCACGTTCTCATCCAGTCGGCGTGGGGCACAGATCCATTTGGCCAGAGAGGCTGCCACAAAACTGTATTGCCAGAAACGATCCAGATGAATGCCGCTCACGGCGTGAAAGCTGGCGTTCATCGAGGCGCCGATGACCAGTGCACGGATCTTGTTGAGCCCCAAGACCATGACCGCATCACGGACGGTTCCGACCGGCCGCACGAGCCGGAACAAGGAGGAATTGGCCTGACGCAGCAAACGGGCGGCCATCACCGGATCGTGCTCAATGTCTGCCCCGATCCGGTTCAGATCGACGTCATCGTCCTCGAAAGTTTGTATCAACCGGGCCGCCAGTTCCGGCACCACGGGCAGCGACTCGGGTTTTTTGAGGAGTTGCTCCAGTTTCATGATCAGGCCATGAAGGCAGAAAGCTCGCCCGACGACGTCCACTCGGTGGTGTCGCGGTCGAGCACCATCTCCGGGTCGAGCCCCAGCAAAATGGCCACGACATCGGGGAAGGTGGCGGCAAGGCCTTCCCGGTCCATGTGGATTTCCTGGGCACGCGCACGCCAGGCCGCCATGTGGACAATCCCGGCCATGGGCTCGTAAATATCACCCTCGAAGGGCACCAGTTGGTGCTTCAAGGCGTTGACGATGGCCTGTGGAAAATCCCATTTGACCGCGAACGCGGCGCTCACGTCGGCATAGGTGTAGCCCAACGCGGCTCGTTCCACCTCGGCGCGCTTCATGTCCAAGGGCGACACCGTCCAGTCGATCTTGGCCACTTCGTCGGGCATGCCAATGTGCATCACCAGATCACCCACCGCGTGCACCAAGCCGGCCGTGAACGCCACACCATCGTTGTGGCGCATGCTTTGGGCCAGGGTTTTGCAGATTTTGGCGGTGTTCAGACTGTAGCGCCAGAACTGCTCCAGATTGACACCCGGCACCGTCTTGAAGCTGGTGCTGAGTGCCACGGCCTGAATCAGGGTGCGAATGTGATTGAAGCCCAGAATCGTGATCGCATCCTGGACACTGACGATTTCACGCGAAAGCCCGAAAAAGGCTGAATTCGCAAGCTTGAGCATCCGGGCCGTCAGTCCAGGGTCGGTGGCCACCATCTCGCCAATCCGGCGGGCGTCGGGATCTTCCTTGTTCAACTCCGACATCACATCGGACACCACCCGAGGAATGCTGGGTAGCGCCTTGGCTTTGGCCAGTAGCTCTTCGAGTTGCATGTCGTGGTTTGGTCTTGGGGGTGGGGCCAGTATAGTGGACGCGCTCAGCGTTTCATCCCCTGCAGTTTGGCGAAGGCCGAGGCCATGGCACCCGCGGGCGGCACTGCGCTGCCGCGCTGGCCTGCCGGGCCTGACAGTTGCTGGCGGCCCGCCGGCTGAAACCGGTTGCCGCCCTCGCGCCGCTCGCTGCGCACACCGTTGGGTGCGTCGAGTTTCATGCTCAGGCCGATGCGCTTGCGTGCCACGTCCACCTCCACCACCTTGACCTTGACGATAGCACCGGTCTTGACGACTTCGCGCGCATCGCTGACGAACTTGTGCGACAACTGGCTGACGTGAACCAGACCGTCCTGGTGTACGCCCAAGTCCACAAAGGCACCGAACTGCGCGACGTTGCTCACCGTGCCCTCCAGCACCATGCCTTCCTTGAGGTCGGTGATGTCATGCACGCCCTCGCTGAAGCGAGCCACCTGAAAGTCGGGGCGCGGGTCACGACCGGGTTTTTCCAGCTCGCCCAGAATGTCTTGGACGGTGATGACACCGAAGCGCTGGTTGGCAAAAAGTTCGGGTTGCAGGGTCTTGAGCAAATCCACCCGGCCCATCAGCTCGGCCACCGGCTTGCCGGTTTTTTCCATGATTTGTTCCACCACCGGGTAGGTTTCGGGGTGTACGCCGGTCATGTCGAGCGGGTTGTCGCCAGCGCGAATGCGCAAAAAGCCCGCGCATTGCTCGAAGGTCTTGGCACCCAGGCCAGTGACCTTGAACAGATCCTGGCGGCTCTTGAACGCGCCGTTCGATTCGCGCCAGCGCACCACCGCCTTGGCCACGCTGCCCGACAGACCCGATACGCGCGACAGCAGTGGCGCACTGGCGGTGTTCAGGTCCACCCCGACGCGGTTGACGCAGTCCTCCACCACGGCGTCCAGCGCACGGGCCAGTTCGCTCTGGTTCACGTCGTGCTGGTACTGCCCGACGCCGATGCTCTTGGGTTCGATCTTGACCAACTCGGCCAGCGGGTCCTGCAGGCGGCGGGCAATGCTGGCCGCACCGCGCAGGCTCACGTCCACGTCGGGCATTTCCAAGCTGGCGTATTCGCTGGCGGAATAGACCGAAGCGCCCGCCTCGCTGACCACCACCTTCTGCGGCTGCAGACCCCGATCGGCCAAGCGCTTGATCAGGTCGGCGGCGAGTTGGTCGGTCTCGCGGCTGGCGGTGCCGTTGCCGATGGCAATCAGTTGCACCCCGTGCTTGAGACAGAGGCCGCCCAACGTGGCGACGGCACCCTCCCAGTCGCGGCGCGGTTCGTGCGGATAGACGGTGGCGGTGTCTAGCAGTTTGCCCGTGCCATCGACCACAGCCACCTTGACGCCGGTGCGTATGCCGGGGTCCAGGCCGAGCACGACCCGGGCACCTGCAGGCGCGGCGAGCAGCAAGTCGCGCAGGTTGTCGGCAAACACCTTGATGGCGACCTTCTCGGCCTCTTGGCGCAGGCGGGCGAACAGATCGCGCTCGGTAGTTAGGCTGAGCTTGACGCGCCAAGTCCAGGCCACGCATTTGCGAATCAGGTCGTCGGCCGGGCGACCCTGGTGGCTCCAGCCCAAGTGGCGAGCCATGCGGCCTTCGGCCAGCGACGGCACGGCGGTGGGCTTGGCACTGGCTTTTGCGCTGCTTGGGGCACTCGGGACACTCGGGGGCAGTGCCGACTCGGGTGCCAGCAGCTTGGCGTCCAGAATCTCCAGGGCCCGGCCACGGAACACGGCCAGCGCACGGTGCGAAGGCACGCGGCAGATGGGCTCGTCGTAATCGAAGTAATCGCGGAATTTGGCCACGTCGGGGTCGTGCTCGTTCTTGCCCTCGACCTTCTTGCTCTGCAGCAGACCTTCTTGCCACAACCACTCGCGCAAGGCTTGCACCAGCGCAGCGTCCTCGGCCCAGCGCTCGCTCAGGATGTCGCGCACCCCGTCGAGCACGGCGGCCACGGTGGTGAAGTCGCTGCCGTCCTCACCTGGTTGGGTTTTCACATAGGCCAGGGCTTCATCGGCAGGCACGCGGGTGGGGTCGGCCAACAGCAGCTCGGCCAAGGGTTGGATGCCATGTTCACGGGCGATCATGCCCTTGGTGCGGCGCTTGGGTTTGTAGGGAAGGTACAGGTCTTCGAGTTCCTGCTTGGTGGGCGCAGCCTCGATGGCGGCACGCAGCTCCGGGGTCAGCTGGCCCTGCTCTTCGATGCTCTTGAGCACGGCAGCACGGCGGCCTTGGAGCTCGCGCAAATAGCCCAGCCGCTGCTCGAGTTCACGCAGCCGGATGTCGTCGAGGCTGCCGGTGGCTTCTTTGCGGTAGCGGGCAATGAAGGGCACGGTGGCCCCGGTGTCGAGCAGGTTGACGGCGGCTTCGACCTGCCGCGCCGCCACTTGCAGTTCATTGGCGATCTGAGAGATGATTTTTTGCATAGGCTTCAAGCAAAAACCGACCCGCAGGTCGGCTTCTGCCATGTCTTCAAACGTTCGAGTTTGCCAGAAAACCCCGCTACGGCCGCAGCGCCGCTCGCAATTGCTGCCCCACTTCCGGACGCTCGGCAAAAGGGTCGGGTGGCCGTACCCCCTGCACGATGGCTTCCATGCGGGCGCGAACATTGCCCAGTGCTTTCGGGTGGCTATAGATGTAAAAATGGCCCTGCTCCATGGCATCAAAGACTTGTGCCGCCACCTCAGCCGCCGTCACCTTGCCACTGTTGACCGCCTTGTCGTTCATGGCCTGACCGATCAACTGACTCGGGGTCGGCGGGCAGCCGGTCAGCTCACTGGGGCGATTGCGCTCGCTCTGACTGATGCCGGTGGGAACGAAATACGGGCACAGCACACTGGCAGCCACCTGCTGGGTCACCAGCGCGAGATCCTGGTACAAGGTCTCACTCAGAGCCACCACCGCATGTTTGCTGACGTTGTAAACACCCATATTGGGCGGCGTCAGCAGCCCAGCCATGCTGGCTGTGTTCACGATATGACCACGGTATTGGGGGTCGGCCTTGGCGGCAGCCAGCATCAACGGGGTGAATACACGGACGCCATGCACCACCCCCCACACATTGACGCCCAGCACCCAGTCCCAGTCAGCCACGGTGTTTTCCCAGATCAGGCCGCCCGCCGCCACCCCGGCGTTGTTGAACACAAAATGCGGTGCGCCCAAGCGCTGGGCAACGGCCTGGCCCAAATCCTCCATGGCCGCAGCATTCGAGACATCCATGCGCCTGGCCAGCACCTGAGCGCCCGCTGACACCAGCTCGGCGCGAGCACGCTCCAGGGCATCGGTTTGCACATCCACCAGAACCAGATGCATGCCCCGTGCGGCCCCGATCCGTGCCACTTCGAGCCCCAAACCCGAGCCAGCACCGGTGATCACGGCCGTCTTGCCGCGCCATGAATTCGTCATCCGTCGCTCCTTAGACCAGCTTGACCAACTGCTTGCCAAAGTTGCGCCCTTTGAGCAAGCCGATGAAAGCGTCGGGGGCAGACTCGATGCCCTCAGCCACTGATTCGCGGGGGCGGAACGTCCCGCTGCCGACCAGTTGACCCAGTTCGGTCAATGCTGCGGGCCAGATTTCCATGTGTTCGCTGACGATAAAGCCCTCCACCCGCATGCGGTTGACGAGAATCAGCGCCGGATTGGCCATGGGCAGTGGCTGGCCGTCATAGCCTGCAATCATGCCGCAGACGGCAATCCGCGAGAACGCGTTGGTGCGCAGCATCACGGCATCGAGCACCATGCCACCGACGTTTTCGAAGTGCCCGTCAATGCCATTGGGGCAAGCCTGCTTGAGCGCTTTGGCCAAGGACAGGTAGTCTTGATGTACGCGGTAATCGATGCAGTCGTCAAACCCGAGTTCGTTTTTGACGTACACGCATTTGTCTGGGCCGCCAGCGATGCCCACCACCCGGCAACCGCGCGCCTTCGCCAGCGCCCCCACCGCACTGCCGACGGCACCGCTGGCGGCACTTACCGTGACCGTCTGCCCTGGCTTGGGGTCGATGATTTTGACCAGACCATACCAGCCGGTCACGCCCGGCATGCCCACCGCACCCAGGTAATGGCTCAGGGGGACGTGGGTCGTATCCACCTTGCGCAGAGCCCCGGGTTGCGTGGCATCGACCACGCTGTATTGTTGCCAACCCCCCATGCCGACCACAGAGTCGCCTGCCGCAAAGCGTGGGTGGCGGCTGTCCACCACCTCGCCGACCGTACCACCAATCATGACTTCACCCAGCGGCTGGGGGGGCGCGTAGCTTTTGGCATCATTCATGCGGCCACGCATGTAAGGGTCGAGGCTCAGGTAATGGTGGCGGATCAGCACCTGGCCATCCTGAAGGGTCGGGGTTGCGACCGTTTCAAGCCTGAAGTTGCCGGGTGTTGCTTCACCAACGGGGCGGTTGTCGAGCAGGATGCGTGTGTTTTGTGCCATGGATCGTCCTGTAAAAAATCGATGCAGACCAGACAGTCGTCAGTCCGTGGAAATGCCCTGGGCACCTTCGATGCCCGAACGGTTGAGTGCATGAACGTCTTTGCCACCAACCGGTAAGCGCTTGACGAACTTGAACGTGCCAGTGGCGTGCGCACACAGCCTGCCACTGGTGTCGAAAACCTGCCCTTCTGTGAAAGCCATGGTCGCGGTGCGATGCAGCAACCTGCCTCGGGCTGTCAGGGAACCCTTGGCTGCCTGCATGAAGCTGGTCTTCATTTCAATGGTGACGCAACCCATGTCCTGCTGGATACTGCGGGCCGCATGCGCCATGGCCACATCCAGCAAGGTCATGGTGGCCCCACCATGCACCACCTGAAAGGAGTTCAGGTGCTCGGGTGCCGGATCGAAACGGATCTCGGCCTCACCGTCAGCCCATCGGGACAGTTCGAAGCCCAGATGGGACACAAAAGGAATGGGGACCGGAAATGCCACTCAACCTCCGATCACGACACTGACGCCACCGTCCACAGCCATCCACTGCCCGGTGATGTGCTTGCCCGCGTCCGACGCATACAGCAGCGTCAGACCCTTGAGATCTTCGTCGTCACCGAGGCGACCCAGCGGGGCATGCGCAGCGAGGCGCTTTTCACCCAGTGCCTCGAGTGTTCCCATGGTCATTTTGCTGGGAAAAAAGCCTGGGCATACCGCATTCACACGGATCCCGTGCGGGCCCCATTCGGCCGCCAGCGTCCGGGTGAAGTTGATGACTGCCCCTTTCGACGTGTTGTAGGCAATCGTGTGCATACCGCGTGGATTGCCCGCCAGTCCAGCGATCGAGGCCACATTGATGATGCTGCCCCTGCCTTTGGCGATCATGTGATGCTTGGCCAGGTACTGACTCAGAATGAAGTAACCACGGACGTTGAGGTTCATCACCTTGTCCCAGGCTTCGATCGGATGGTCTTCGGCAGGGGCTCCCCAGGCGGCACCGGCGTTATTGACCAGAATATCCACCCCCCCCATGCGTTGCAGCGTTTCAGCCGCCAGTCGGTGAATGTCGGCCTCCTTGGCGCAGTCGGCAGCCACCCAGCGAGCATCAAGGCCCGCAGCCCTGAGATGGGCCACTGCAGCTTCCAGTTCGTCGGCCTTGCGCGCCGTCACCACCACGCGGGCTCCCGCCTCACCCAGCGATTGCGCCATCTGTAGCCCCAGGCCCCTTGATCCCCCGGTGACCAGCGCCACGCGGTCTTTGAGGTCAAACAGTTGTTGTATGGTTCGTGTCATGGACGTTTCCTTGGGGCACCTGGCCCGGTTCAGAAGGCCTCTTCGGCCAGTTTGGCGCAGGTCATGTCGCGGGTGCTCACCACCTGCAGCCAGGCACCGATCTTGGGCAGTTCGTAATGAAAGAAGAAGCGACAGGCCGCAAGCCGCCCTTGCTGCGCTGCGGTAGCAGGGGCTTTCAGCGCCACCAGCGCCACATCCAGCCAGACCCAGGCCAGTACGGTGTGCCCGAATGCCTGCATATAGGGTACGGCATTGGCTAGCGCTTCGGTGGGCTGGCCTGTCGCCCAGGCGGCTTGGGTGGCCGAATCGATCTGCTGCAGCGCCTGCGCTAACGCGTTCGCATGCAGCGTGAGCCCCGGCTCCTGAATGGCCCGCTCCATGGTGCCATGCATGCGAGCGGCCAGCAGTTGCAGGCCCTTGCCGTTTTGCATGAGCACTTTGCGAGCCAGCAAGTCCATGGCCTGGATGCCATGCGTCCCTTCGTGAATCATGTTCAGCCGGTTGTCGCGCCAGTACTGTTCGACCGGAAAGTCGCGGGTGTACCCGTAACCCCCATGGATCTGGATGGCGAGGCTGTTGGCCTCCAGACACCATTCACTGGGCCAGCTCTTGGCGATCGGCGTAAGCACTTCCAGCAAGAGGCGGGCGTCATCGGCGGCGTCGGGAGCGCCGGTGTGCTGCTCGTCCACCAAGCGGGCGCAATACAGCGCCAGGGCCAGCGCCCCCTCGCAATAGGCTTTCTGGGCCAGCAGCATGCGCTTGACATCGGCGTGCTCGATGATGCGTACCTGTGGCTGGGAAGGGTCTTTGCCACCGGCACTCATGGAGCGACCCTGCGGGCGGTTTTTGGCGTAGTCCAGGCTGGCATGGTAGCCGGCCATACCCAGCAGGGTAGCCGCCATGCCCACCCCGATGCGGGCTTCATTCATCATGTGGAACATGCAGCCCAGCCCTTTGCCGGGTTCACCCACCAGATAGCCGACCGCCCCTGCGCCGTGCCCATCTAGGCCTGGCCCGATGCCTTGACCGCTGACCGGGAACCTGCCTTCGCCGAAATGGAGCAAGGTGTTGGTGGTGCCACGCCAGCCGCATTTGTGGTTCAGCCCGGCCAGCGCCACGTCGTTGCGCACACCCGTGAGTTGCCCCTGCGCATCCACGAGCTTTTTCGGCACGATGAACAGCGAGATGCCCTTCACCCCCGGCGGCAGCTTGCCGTCCGGCCCAGGAATCTTGGCCAACACCAAGTGAACAATGTTTTCGGTCAGTTCGTGCTCGCCCGCCGATATCCACATCTTGTTGCCGCGCAGACGATAGCGGGCACCCAGGGGATCGGCCTCGAAGCCCTCACCGTCGGGCACGGCACGGGTGGCGATGTCGCTCAGGCTGGAGCCCGCCTGCGGCTCGCTCAGACACATGGTGCCAGAAAAACGGCCGCTGAATGCGTTGAGCGCAAACACCTCGCGCTGCAGCGGTGTGCCATGGGCCATCAGCAGATTGGCGTTACCGACCGTGAGCATCCCGGCACCCATGCTGACCGACGCCATGGCAAAAAACGCGTTACCCGCGGACTCCACGGTGTAAGGCAGTTGCATGCCACCCACGTCGGCATCCTGCGCGGCGCTCAGCATGCCGGAGGCGGCGTAAGCGTCCCAAGCGTCTTTCGTCGCCTGAGGCAGGATCACTTTGTCGCCGTCGACATACGGCTCCTGGATGTCCACCAGCCGATTGAACGGTGCGTATTTCTCGCGTGCGATGCGCTCGCAGGTATCGAGCACCGCATCAAAGGTCTCGCGGCTGTGGTCGGCAAAGCGTTCGCGCTGGATGAGGGTTTGCACCCCCAGCCAGTCGTACAACAGAAAATCGACCGTGGGGCGCAAGCTCATGCTCACTCCCTGGTCACAAGACCTCGAACACCCCGGCGGCACCCATGCCGCCGCCGATGCACATGGTCACGCAGACCCGCTTGGCCCCCCGGCGCTTGCCTTCGATCAGGGCGTGGCCGGTCAGCCGCTGCCCGGACACCCCATAGGGGTGCCCCAGCGCGATGGCACCGCCATTCACGTTGAGTCGGTCGTTTGGAATGCCAAGCTTGTCGCGGCAGTAGATCACCTGCACTGCGAAGGCTTCGTTGAGTTCCCACAGGTCAATGTCATGGACACTCAGGCCCAACTTTTTGAGCACCTTGGGCACTGCAAACACAGGACCAATGCCCATCTCGTCGGGCTCGCAACCGGACACCGCAAAGCCCAGGAAGCGACCCAGCGGCTGGAGGTTGTGCTTGGTGGCGTAATGTTCCGCCACCACCACACAGGCACCGGCACCGTCACTGAACTGGCTGGCGTTACCCGCAGCCACCACCCCACCGGGCAGGGCGGGTCGAATGCCGCTGATGCCTTCCTGGGTCGTGCCCTCGCGCGTGCCCTCGTCCTTGCTGACCGTCACCCGCTTGGTGATCAACCCCAGAGTCTTGTCAGCGACGCCCATCGTCACGGCAATGGGCGCTATCTCGGCGTCGAACAAGCCCGCTGCCTGGGCCGCGCACGCCTTTTGCTGGCTGGCAGCACCATATTCGTCCATCTCGTCGCGGCCAATGCCATACCGCTTGGCCACCTGCTCGGCCGTCTGCAACATGCTCCAGTAGATCTCGGGCTTCTTCTTGTGCAGTCCGGGGTCGAAGGCCATGTGCAGATTCATCTCCTGCTGCACGCAGGAGATGCTCTCCACCCCACCGGCCACGAACACGTCCCCCTCACCGGCGATGATGCGCTGGGCCGCCAGAACGATAGTCTGCAGGCCGGACGAACAGAAGCGGTTGACCGTCAGCCCCGACGTGGTGACGGGGCAGCCCGCCGCCAGGGCGATCTGACGGGCAATGTTCATGCCGGTCGCGCCCTCGGGGTTGGCGCAACCCATGATCACGTCTTCTACGTGGGCGGGATCGATGCCGGCACGTGCAACGGCGTGCTGCACGGCGTGCCCGCCCAGCGTGGCACCATGGGTCATGTTGAAAGCACCCTTCCAGCTCTTGGCCAGAGGGGTGCGTGCAGTCGAAACAATGACAGCTTGGGTCATGGGGGAATCTCCGGGTTCGTCTGGGGTTCAGCGGTTGAGGTCGGCGAAGGTCTTGCCTTCGGCGATCAGGCGCTGAATGAGCGCTGCGGGCTGCCAGAAGCGGGCATCATCGTGCGGATTCTTCGCAAAACGCTTCATGGCTTCGGCCACATTGAACAAACCCACAAAATCGGCGTAGTTGAGCGGGCCGCCACGGTGCACCGGGAAACCATAACCGAAGATATAAACCACGTCGATGTCGCTCGCCTTGTTGGCGATGCCTTCCTCCAGGATGTGCGCGGCTTCGTTCACCAGGCTGAACACCAGGCGCTGCACGATTTCTTCGTCGGCAATCTTGCGCGGCGTGATGCCCAGCGCCTTGCGGTGCTCTTCGAGCATCTGCACCACCTCGGCGTTCGGGATGGCGTCGCGCTTGCCGGGCACGTAGTCGTACCAGCCCTTGCCCACCTTCTGGCCGAAGCGGCCCTTCTCGCACAGCAGGTCGGCGGTCTTGCTGTACTTCATGTGCGGCTTTTCGACGTAGCGGCGCTTGCGGATCGCCCAGCCGATGTCGTTGCCGGCCAGATCACCCATGCGGAACGGGCCCATGGCAAAGCCGAACTTCTCGATGGCCTTGTCGACCTGCTCGGGCGTGCAGCCTTCGTCCAGCAGGAAACCGCCCTGGCGGCCGTACTGCTCGATCATGCGATTGCCGATGAAGCCGTCGCACACACCGGCGACCACAGCCACTTTCTTGATCTGCTTGGCGACGGTCATGACGGTGGCCATGACGTCCTTGCCGGTGGCATGACCGCGCACCACTTCCAGCAGCTTCATCACGTTGGCCGGGCTGAAGAAGTGCAGACCGACCACGTCCTGCGGGCGCTTGGTGAAATGGGCGATCCTGTTGACGTCCAGCGTGGAGGTGTTGGACGCCAGGATGGCGCCGGGCTTCATCACCTCGTCGAGCTTTTTGAACACCGTCTCTTTGACGCCCATGTCCTCGAACACCGCTTCGATCACCAGATCGGCATCGGCAATATCGTCATAGCTCAACGTCGTGCTGAGCAAGGCCATGCGCTGATCGAGCTTGTCCTGTTTGAGCTTGCCTTTCTTGACCTGAGCCTCGTAGTTGCCGCGCAAAACACCCACGCCGCGATCCAGGGCCTCCTGCTTCATCTCCAGGAGGGTGACCGGAATGCCCGCATTGAGGAAATTCATGGAAATGCCGCCACCCATGGTGCCCGCCCCGATCACCGCCACCTTGGCGATCGGGCGCTGGGGGGTATCAGCCGGTACATCGGGGATTTTGCTGGCTGCTCGCTCAGCCACGAACAGGTGGCGCAACGCCATCGATGCCGGCGTCATCATCAGGTTGACAAACAGTTCGCGCTCATAGGCCATGCCGTCGTCAAATGGCTTGCGCGTGGCGGCTTCCACGGCATCGACGCACTTTGCGGGTGCCGGCAAGTGCTTGGCCATCCCTTTGACCATGTTGCGCGCAAACTGGAAGTAAGCATCACCCTGGGGGTGCTTGCAAGGCAGATCGCGTACGCGGGGCAAGGGCGAACCGTCGGCATGCTTGTGCACCACGGCACGGGCCAGCGCCAACGCTTCATCGAGCAGGGATTCGGCGCTGGCGGCCACCTGATCAAACAGTTTCTGGCCAGGTATCTGTGCCAGCAAATCGCTTTGCACGGGTTCACCGCTCACAATGATGTTCAATGCGGGTTCCACGCCGATCGCGCGGGGGAGTCGCTGTGTCCCTCCGGCCCCGGGGATGAGGCCGAGTTTGACTTCCGGCAAAGCCACACGGGTACCCGGTGCAACGATCCGGTAATGACACCCCAGGGCAAGCTCCAGCCCACCCCCCATGACCACCGTGTGCAATGCAACCACGACTGGCTTGGGAGACGCTTCGAACGTGTTGATGACGCTGATCAGATGGGGGTCCTGGTACGCCTTGGGCGAGCCAAACTCCTTGATGTCAGCCCCGCTGGAAAATGCCTTACCCGCTCCGGTCAGCACCACGGCTTTGACAGCCGGGTTCGCGATCGCCTGATCCAGCGCGTTGACGACGCCTTGGCGGGTACTCAGGCCCAATCCGTTCATCGGTGGGTTGTCGAGAGTGATAACGGCCACGTCACCGTGGTCCTGGTAGTGCACTGTCATGCGGTCTCCTGATCTGTGACATCCGAACGAACGACGCCAAAAAGAACGATCGTTCGTGTTATTCATTGTAGAGAGTCACGGCTGATGATGGCGCGTTCACGTGTCGCCCGTTTGTCTCTCGCAGCAAGAAGATCAAACTTCCAGCCATTCCTTGCGAACATAGGGGTTGGCTTTCAGCGCATCCGGCGTGTCGTCAAACACGATGCTTCCATGCCCCATGACCAGCGCACGATCGGAAATCTTCAGGGCAATCGTCAGCTTTTGCTCAATGAGCAACACCGAAATCCCTTTTTCCTTGAGCTTCTTCAGAAAGTCCGCCACCTGCTCAACGATTTTCGGTGCCAGTCCTTCGGTGGGCTCGTCGATGATGATCAACTCCGGGTCACCCATGAGGGTGCGGCACAGGGTGAGCATCTGCTGTTCGCCGCCCGACATCACGCCAGCCTCGGTATCCTGGCGCTCTCTCAGCCGTGGAAACATGTCATACATGTCGTCGAATGACCAGCGACTGGCTTTGCCACGCCCCTTCTGCCCCAGCATGAGATTCTGGTGCACGGTGAGCTTGGGGAAAATGTCGCGGTTCTCCGGTACGTAGCCCAGGCCCAGATGGGCGATTTCGAAAGGCTTTTTCCCACGGATGGGCTGCCCCTTCCAGAAGATGTCACCTTCGGCGTCCACCAAACCCATGATGGCTTTGGCTGTGGTGGAACGCCCGGAACCGTTGCGGCCGAGCAAAGCCACGATCTCACCCTGAGCGACCGCGAAATGCACCCCATGCAGCACATGGCTTTTGCCGTAGTAAGCGTGCAGGTTTTTGATGTCAAGCATGTTGTTGGGCCCCTTCAATGCGCAGCGCCTGCCGCCTGCGTTTCTGCCAGCACGGAGCCCAGATACGCTTCCTGCACCTGTGGGTTGGATCGCACGGCCTCGGGTGTGTCAAAGGCGATCACCTGACCATAAACCACCACCGCGATTTTGTCGGCAAGCCCGAAGACCACGCCCATGTCGTGTTCAACGGTGAGCAACGTCTTGCCGACCGTGATGGCACGAATCAGCTCCATAAACCGCTTCGTCTCGCTTTTGCTCATGCCAGAAGTGGGTTCATCCAGAAGCACGACATTGGCCCCTCCTGCCACAGTGATGCCAATCTCCAGGGCACGCTGCTCTGCATAAGTCAGATTCATCGCTAGGACGTCGCGTTTTTTGTCAAGGCGGATCATTTCGAGCAGCGCCTCGGCCCGCTCGTTGGCGTCATCGAGATCGGCCAGGAACTTGAAAAAGGTGTATTTGTAGCCCAGACTCCACAAGACCCCGCAGCGCAGATTCTCAAATACACTGAGTTTGGGAAAGATGTTGGTGATCTGGAAACTGCGACTCAAGCCCATGCGGTTGACCTGAAACGGCTTTTTGCCGTCGATCCGCTGACCATTGAGCCAGATTTCACCCGATGTGGGCGCAAAACGTCCACTGATCAAGTTGAACAGCGTCGATTTGCCCGCCCCGTTCGGCCCAATGATGGCGACACGTTCACCGGTGTTCACGACCAGGCTGGCTCCGCGAATGATCTCGGTTTTCCCAAAGCTCTTGCGCAGGTCCTTGAGTTCAATGGCATACGATGAAGACATCAGCTGGTCTCCCGACGTTTGATTTCTTTTTCAATATCGGTCTGGATGGCGGCCCACTGCTGGCGAAAATGGTGGCGCGTCAATTCAAACAGTCCGAGGCCGGTCAGGGCCACGAAAACCGCGCCAAACCAGGTCGATGGATCGAGGGTGTTGAGACTCACTCCCAGAAAGTTGACTTCTTCGGTCATGGCAATGTTGAGTTGCAGGTGGTAAACCATCTCGATCATGGCCCCCGCACCGATCAGAAACACCAGAGCGGTGAGGCCGAGGCCCAGATAGCTTACCCACAACTCACGCAAACGCCCGAACTTGGCCACCCTCAGGTTCATCATGATCATGCCGGCAATCCCCCCTGGGGCGTACATCACCATGAACACGAAAATGAGTCCCAGATAAAGCATCCAGGCCTTGGTGATTTCAGAGAAGAAGACAAACGCCAAGACCATCAGAATCCCCCCGATGATCGGGCCGAAGAAGAAAGTGGCCCCACCCAGGAAGGTGAACAGCAGGTAACCTCCGGAACGAACCGGCCCCACCACCTCGGCATTGACGATCTCGAACTGGATCGCGGCCAGACCACCAGCAATCCCCGCAAAAAAACCAGAGATGATGAATACGAGGTAGCGCACCATCTGCGTGTTGTAGCCAATGAACTCCACCCGCTCCGGGTTGTCGCGCACGGCATTGATGATGCGTCCCAACGGGGTTCGGGTAAAGGCAAACATCAGGGCCACACACACAAAGGTGTAGATGGCGATCAGGTAGTACACCTGAATGTTCGGCCCGAACGTGATGCCCATGAAAGGCTCACCCACGACGCGGTCAGCGGAAATACCCGCCTCCCCGCCAAAGAAACCCGAAAACATGAGCGCGATGGCAAACACCAGCTCGCCCACCCCCAGGGTGATCATGGCAAAGGTCGTACCCGCTTTTTTCGTGGTGACGTAGCCAAACAAGATGGCGAAAAACAGACCGGCCACCCCGCCCACCAGAGGTATGAGGCTGACGGGAACCATGATCAAGCCTTCAGACGCTCGCAGCAAGGCATGGATGGACACGTAAGAACCCAACCCAACATAGACCGCGTGACCAAAGCTGAGCATCCCTCCCTGGCCAAGCAGCATGTTGTAGGAAAGACAGGCAATGATGGCAATCCCCATCTGGGCCATCAGGCTGATGGCCAGATTGCTGTCAAAAATCTGGGGGGCGAAGATCAGGATCAGGGCAAAAAGCGACCAGATGATCCAACGCCCGACGTTGTACGGCCTGAACTGGTAGTAAGTCGTCGTCATGATGCGTTCCTTCAGGTGTCGCGCGTACCCAGCAACCCCCGGGGGCGGAAGATCAGGATCAGGACCAGAAGCAGAAAGGGCAGGATCGGTGCCGCATCTGAAATCGTCAATCGCAGCAGTTCGTTTTGACGCGCCGCTGCTGACAGTTCAAAACCCATGTTCGTCAACACGCGGGCCAGAGAGTGATCCAGCGCTACGGCAAACGTCTGCATCACCCCGATGATGATGGACGCCAGAAAAGCGCCCGACAGGGAACCCAGGCCGCCCACGACCACGACCACGAACAGCAAGGCACCCAGCGTCAAGGCCATGGCAGGCTCCGTGACAAAGGTGGTGCCTCCGATCACGCCCGCCAGACCGGCCAGTCCAGTCCCGGCCCCAAACACCAGCATGAACACACGAGGCACGTTATGCCCCAGGGCCTCCACGGCTTCCGGGTGCGTCAGGGCAGCCTGGATCACCAGACCGATCCGTGTGCGGGTGATCAGCAGCCAGAGACTCGCTAGCATCACGACCGCCACCAGCATGATGAATGCGCGTGTCGCTGGGAAGAACGAGCAGGTGGTGCCAGAAGTCGCCGCGCACAGTTCGGCTGGCGCCCGACCGAACATGAATCCCATGGTGCCGTCCGCGTCATGCAGCAAAGTGAAGGCCGAACCCTGCAAGATCTCGGCCGGACGGAAATCGACCGCCGATCGCCCCCAGATCAGTTGAACCAGTTCGACAATCACGAACGACAAGCCAAAAGTCACCAGCAGTTCGGGGACGTGCCCGAATTTATGCACCTTGCGAAGGCTGGCGCGTTCGAAGCCTGCACCGAGCAAACCCACCAGTAAGGGCGCGATGAACAGCGCCACCCAGAACCCCGCGACCTGCGCAATCGAAAAGCCGATGTAGGCACCGACCATGTAAAAGCTGGCATGGGCGAAATTCAGCACGCCCATCATGCTGAAAATCAATGTCAGACCCGAACTGAGCATGAACAACAACAAGCCGTAACTCAGGCCGTTCAGCATGGAAATGATGAAAAATTCCAGCGTCACATCCAATCTGGCGCATGCCAGCCTCTTTCAGGTGATGGAGCCCCCCCATGCAGACAAACTGCGGATGCACCAGGGGATCGGGAGGCGGGCCTGACCCCGGCGAGGATCAGGCCCGGGTGACCACGAGGATCAGCCTGGACGCCGCATGTTGCAGGTCGTCGGGGTGCTGGCCGCTGCGGCCGAGACTTCACGGACCGGCACCAAGGTCATGCCTGTGTTCTCTGGGCTGTAAGAGAACCGGCCATCGACACGCTGCCAGCGGGTGATGAACAGCGGTTGTTGCAGTTGATGGTCATCACGGCGCATCTGGACCTGCCCATTGAAGCCTGTGAATGTCAGCCCTGAAAGAGCCGGCGCCACACGGACCGGATCGGTCGAACGCGCAGTCGCCATGGCCTGTGAAAGCCCTCTGAAAATGTTCACCACTGCAGCGGTGTAGAAATCGTCATTGAATCGCTGGCGGAAGTCAGCCATCCAGCGATCCATCTGCCCACCCATGTTGTAGTGGTTGTAGGCAACCTGATACACCCGGCCTTCAGAGGTGGTGCCCAGGGCCGTTGGCGTACCCGTCACGCCGGTGTAGAAGGTAAAGAACCGCCCATTGAACCCGGCGTCGTTCGCTGCGCGAACCAGCAAGGCCAGGTCAGAGCCCCAGTTACCCGTGATCACCGAATCGGCACCCGAGGCGCGAATCTTGGCAATGTAGGGCGCGAAGTCGCGAACCTGGGCCAGAGGGTGCAGGTCTTCCCCGACGATTTGGATGTCCGGTCGCTTGCGAGCCAGGTTTTCCTTGGCAAAATTGGCGACTTGGTGCCCGTGCGAATAATTCTGGTTCAGCAGGAACACCCGGCGAATCGAAGGATCGTCCTTCATGAAGTCCGTCAAGGCCTCCATTTTCATGGAGGTGTCGGCATCGAAACGGAAGTGCCAGAAGCTGCAACGGCTGTTGGTCAGATCAGGATCCACCGCTGCGTAGTTCAGGAACACCACTTCGCGCCCCGGATTGCGGCTGTTGTGGCGGTTGATGGCATCAACCAGAGCGATAGCCACGGAAGATCCGTTGCCTTGCGCGATGTAGCGCACCCCCCGGTCGATCGCCGCCTGAAGAGCGGTCAGACTTTCAGCCGGGCTGAGTTTGTTGTCAAAACCGATCACCTCGAAATTCACCCCAGCCGGGTTGTTCGCCCCACTGAACTGTTCCGCAAAAAACTGGAAACTTCGAAGCTGATTCGTCCCCACCGGGGCCATCAGTCCGGACAGCGGGTCAATCCAGGCGATGCGGACTGTTTCGCCACTTTGGGCAAATGCGGTGATGCTGCAAGCCAGCATGGCTGCGCTGGTGAGTGCCTTGATCATGAGTTTCATGGTTTGTCTCCTAGGGGTTGGTCGGCTGGGAAAGCTTAGCGGGGTCTGCGGCTCCATGCGCTCAGGGAAAGCCCTAGGGGCTATCGCCTAGGCGACTTGTCAGGCGGGCAACTGGTAGTCGGCCAATTGATCGCGCAATTTCATTTTTTGCATCTTACCCGTGGCCCCGAGCGGAATCGCGTCCACAAACACGACGTCATCGGGGATCTGCCACTTGGCAATCTTGCCTTCGTAAAAGGCCAGCAATGCCTCACGGCTCACCTGTTGGCCAGGCTTGACGACCACGACCACGATCGGGCGCTCGTCCCACTTGGGATGCCGTACGCCGATGCAGGCGGCCATGAGCACAGACGGGTGGGCCATGGCAATGTTTTCCACGTCAATCGAGCTGATCCACTCGCCACCGGACTTGATCACGTCCTTGCTGCGGTCGGTGATCTGCATGAAGCCGTCGGCGTCGATGGTGGCGACGTCGCCGGTGGGGAACCAGCCATCGACCAGCGGCGAATGACCAGTGCCCTTGTAGTAATCGCGAACGATCCAGGGGCCTTTGACTAGCAAATCCCCGGATGACTTACCGTCCCAGGGCAGTTCCCGGCCATCGGCATCCACCACCTTCATATCGACACCGAAGATGGCACGCCCCTGCTTGAGCCGAATCTTCATCTGCTCGGCCTCGGGCCGCTCGAGGTGTTTGTTCTTGAGCGTGCACAGCGTCCCGAGCGGGCTCATCTCGGTCATGCCCCAAGCATGCAGCACCTCGACATCGTATTGCTCCCGAAAGGCGCTGATCATGGCCGGTGGGCAGGCAGAACCCCCGATGACGGTGCGCGTCAGATGCGGCAACTTCAAACCATGCTGGGACATGTGCGTCAGCAGCATCTGCCAGACCGTCGGCACCCCGGCTGCAAACGTGACGCGCTCCCCATCGAGCAATTCGTAGATCGACTTGCCGTCCATGGCGGGCCCGGGAAACACGAGCTTGCAGCCGACCGCACAGCCCGAATAAGGAATACCCCAGGCATTGACGTGGAACATCGGCACCACCGGCAGGACACTGTCACGGGCACTCAGGCACATCACGTCGGGCAAGGCCGCCGCATAGGCGTGCAGGATGGTGGATTGGTGGCTGTACAGTACCGCTTTCGGGTGGCCGGTCGTCCCGCTGGTGTAGCACATGCTCGACGCGGTGTCGTCGTCAAACCGTGGCCAGGCATAGGTCGTGGGTTGGGCTGCTATCAGGCTTTCGTAGCTGAGCAGGCCGGGCATCCGGCCCGGCTCGGTCATCTGGGCCAGATGCGCGTCGTCGCACAGGGCCACCCAGTGCTGCACCGTCGGGCATTGGTCGTGAATGGCCTGGATGATGGGCCAGAACGTCATGTCAAAGCACAGCACCTGGTCTTGCGCGTGATTGACGATCCAAGCAATCTGTTGCGCAATGAGCCGGGGATTGATGGTGTGCAGCACCCGACCCGAACCGCTCACGCCAAAGTACATTTCGAAGTGGCGGTAGCCGTTCCAGGCCAGGGAAGCCACCCGATCGCCCTGTTGCAGGCCCAGGGCGTCCAGCGCTGCGGCCAGTTGTCGTGAACGAAGGGCGGCCTCACGGTAAGTGGTGCGATGGATGTCGCCCTCGACCCGACGGGACACGATCTCGACGTCGCCGTGGTGTCGCGCAGCATGTTCGATGAGGTCGGAAATCAGCAGTGGTTGGTTCTGCATCAAGCCCAGCATGGGGGTCTCCTTGGAATGGCTTATGGCTACGGTTGAATGAATCAATCAACACGCACTATCAGGGCTGGCCTGCAATCTGGCATCATGGGAAACCCGAAATCCCGTGCCCAATATGTCGCAAAGCTGACAAACCAACGATCGCCGACCCACTCATGCTGCTCGAACCCCGATCCCCCGCGAGTGTTTTTTTGCATGCCCAACCATGGTTTGCCTGCATGTCGGCAAGCGAAAAAAATGCATTGCTCGACGCCATGGTGCTGCGCAAAGCTGGCAAGGGCGATGTGCTGCTGGCCGCCGGAGAGCCGATTGAAGCTTGGTATGGCGTGCTGTCCGGGATGGCCAAACTGCAGACGAAATCGCACGACGGCAAGTTGTCCGCGTTTTTGGGCGTCCCGGCAGGTGAATGGTTCGGGGAAGGCTCGGTGCTCAAAGAGGACGTCTGGCGGTACGACGTCGTGGCCTTGCGTGACACGACGCTGATCGGTATGCCGCTGCTTCATTTCCGCCGCTTGTACCGAACCAGCCTTCCCTTTGCACATTTTCTGATTGACCACCTGAACATGCGGCTGGGTCAGGCCATGGCCGCCATCGAATCGGGCCGACTGCGCAACCCGGAAGAGCGCGTGGCCCAGTACCTGATCCACTTTTCCTGGGCAGGCATGAGCAAGATCACCCTCTCCCAGGAGGATCTCGGACACCTGGCCGGCTTGTCGCGCCAAACCATCAATCGTGTGCTCAAGCATTTTGAGTCGCAGGGCTGGGTCTCGCTCGAGTTTGGCCGGGTTGACATCATCCATCATGAGGCTTTGCAGAAATTGGCCAGCCCCATCGGAACCAAGGCCACCCCAGACGCAGGACAATCCACCGCATGACCTACCCCATCGAACGAACCGAGGAGGCGTGGAAGGCCCTGCTGGCCGCCCAAAGCGCCGAACCCCTGGCCTTTCACGTCACTCGGCTGGCCTACACCGAACGCCCTTACAGCGGCAAGTATGAGCAGGTCTGGGCCGATGGCAGCTATCACTGCATCTGCTGCGGGAACCATTTGTTTGACAGTTCCACCAAGTTCGATGCAGGCTGCGGCTGGCCCAGTTTTTCTGAAGCCATTGCGGGAGCCATCCAGGCCATCCCCGACCACAGCCACGACATGATCCGTACCGAAACCGTCTGCAGTCAATGCGGTGCCCACCTGGGTCATGTGTTTGAAGATGGCCCCTTGCCCAGTGGCCTGCGTTACTGCATGAACTCAGCCTCCCTGGAGCTTAAGCCTCGATAATCCCAGCATGCGCATCCTGATCGACTTTTTCCCCATCATCCTGTTCTTCGTGGCGTTCAAGATGCACGACATCTACGCCGCCACCGCCGTGCTCATGGGGGCCACGGTGGTTCAGACCCTGATCATCTACGGTGTGGACCGCCGACTCCAGACCCTGCAAAAGGTCACTTTGCTGCTGGTGTTGATCTTTGGTGCCTTGACCCTGGTTTTGCAGGACGAGCGTTTCATCAAATGGAAGCCGACCGTCATGTACGCCTCTCTGGGCGTGGTACTGGGCGCGGCTTTGTGGGTCTGGAAAAAGAACTTCCTGCAAATCCTGCTTGGCAGTCAGCTCAAACTAGCCGACAGCATCTGGGGCCGACTGACGTTAGCCTGGATTCTTTATTTTTTCTTCATGGCCGCCATCAACGCTTACGTCGCAGCCTTTTTTTCGACCGAAGCCTGGGTCAATTTCAAACTCTGGGGTTACATCTTCCCTTTGATGTTCATCGTCGGGCAAGGTTTTTATATCGCCAAGCATCTGAAAGATGACGATCCACCGGCCGAAAAAACATGAACACGACGGGCACGCCGACCGCCGAAGCGCTGGAACGGACTTTGCGTGAAACGCTCCAGCCCACCTTGTTGACGGTGATAGACGAAAGCGCGGCCCATGCCGGGCACTCGGGCGCCAACGGCTTGGGCTACGGTACGCATTTTCGTGTGCGCATGGCTTCACCGGCCTTTGAAGGCCTGGGCCGGGTCGCCGCTCACCGGCTTGTGTATGATGTATTGCGGCCTTACATTGATGCAGGGTTGCATGCCCTGGCTATCGAAATCGAACGCTGAATTCCTTTTTTACCTGTTTTCCTCATGAAACGACTGCTGACTGCTGTGGCTCTGGCCACGACGATTGCGCTGCCTGCGATGGCTCAGAACCTGGCCATCATCAACGGCAAACCCGTGCCCTCTGCTCGCCTCGATGCATTGGCCACCCAACTGGAACGCTCTGGCCGTCCGGTGGACGCAGCCGTCCGCGAACAGCTCAAGGAAGAAGTCATCCTCCGGGAAATTTTTGCCCAGGAAGCCCAACGCCGCGGCATCCAGTCCCAGGCCGACTATCGCTCCCAAGTCGCGCTGGCCACGCAAACCATCCTTATTCGTGAACTGTTCAACGACTTCCAGCGCCGCAACCCGGTGACCGATGCCGAGATTCAGGCCGAGTACAACCGATTTGTCGAGGCCAACGCTGGTCAGGAATTCCGCTCCCGTCACATTCTGGTGGCCGCAGAAGCGGAAGCACGCGAAATCATCAACCAGATCCGTGCCGGAGCTTCGTTCGAAGAACTGGCACGCACCCGTTCACTCGATTCCGGCTCCGGACAAGCAGGCGGCGACCTCGACTGGGCTGGGCCTTCGGTGTTTGTGGCGGAATTTTCCCAAGCCATGATCAAGCTCGGTAAAGGCGAAATGACCCAGGTGCCTGTTCAAAGCCAGTTTGGCTGGCACGTGATTCGCGTGGACGACATTCGTGCTGCCGTGCTGCCATCGATCGCTGAACTGCGCCCACAGATCGAACAAACGCTGCAGCAACAAAAGCTGATGGAGTTTCAGGAAAACCTGCGAGCCCGAGCCCGCATCCAGTAAAGCCCAAAGCTCAGCAAACGCTGGGCTTTTTTGTGAGGCAAAAGCCGGGGGCCATGGCCACCAACAAGAATACGCCCAGCGGGGCCCGCGTCAATACCCAGTTGCCCAACCTCGATCGTGCCGGGCTGCGGGGCCTGGTACGCAACCTGTACGTGGTCAGCAAGGCCACCTAACCACAGGATCGAACGACGACCATGGAAACTCACTTGCTCTGGATGCTGTCGGCCGCGATCATCTTGACCGGATTCGCTGGCCTCATTCTGCCGGTGCTGCCCGGAACACTGCTGATTTGGCTGGGCATCATGCTCGGGGCCTGGATCGATGACTTCAGCCGCGTCAGCCTGCTTACCGTCGGTGCCATCACTGTCATTGCCGTTCTTGCCTGGGCGCTCGACTATGTCGCCGGGCTGCTGGGTGCCCAGAGGGCCGGTGCCAGCAAGCAGGCCCTGGTGGGGGCGGCGCTGGGGACGCTGCTTGGCCTGTTCATGGGGCTGGTGGGGGTGCTGTTCATGCCACTGGTCGGGGCGGCACTGGGTGAGTACCTGGCGCAAAAAAACCAACTGCGCGCCGCTCGGGTGGGTTTTGCCACCTGGCTGGGCATCATGCTGGGCTTGATCGCCAAGGTGGTGCTGGCATTCGTGATGCTGGGGATTTTCCTGGCGGCCTTGGTGGTGTGAAGCCCGGAGCCCGCCATTTCTGCACCCCCTCTTCCCCTGGTGCTGGCTGGGCCTATCCTGCGCCTGTGTACCCCGATCCGGTTCGTCTGCTGGATGGCCATCACCCAGCCGATGCGACTGCGTTTGCAGTTCCAGCTTGATGACGGCTCGCAGCAGAGCTTCGTGCTGGAACCCGGCAGCCCCGCATTTCGCCTGCTGAAGGCGGGTGAACACCTGCATTTTGGGCTGATCGACCTTGCACTGCCGACCCCTTGGCCGCAAGACCAGTGGATCGGCTATAGTTTGGCTTGGCCCACATGCGCCGACACGAACGATGGTTGGCAAGATTGGGGCGTAACGTCCCCGGCGCTGTTGTATCCGGGCAGAACTTCACTCGGGTTCGTGCTGCCATCCAAGGTCAGAAGTCTGCTGCACGGTTCATGCCGCAAGCCGCACCACGAAGGGGGCGATGGACTGGTCGAGGCCGACCGCTTGCTGAAACGCCTGCTCACGTACCAGGCGTTGGAAGCTCCCGCCAACGGCTGGGAGCACGAGCACTGGCCTGCTGGCCTGCCGAACTGGCCGTCGATGGTCGTCATGACAGGCGATCAGATCTACGCCGACGATGTGGCGGGGCCCATACTCCAGGCCATCCACCAGGTGATAGCCCTTCTGGAACTGCCTGATGAGCCACTGCCACCGGGTGCCGTGGCGAATGTACAGAGCGCTAGCGAACTGTATCGCCACCCTGCAGGCTATTACCAGCGTGAACGTCTGCTGCCTCGGCACCCACACAACCTCGCGCTGCTGGAGTTGCTGTTTGGTGGCGTGGAAAAACCGGTGTTCACGACCGACAGTGCACACAACCATCTGATCACGCTGGGTGAGGTGTTGGCCATGTACTTGCTGGTGTGGTCGCCGACTTTGTGGCCTCTGCTTAACCTGCAGCCGCCTGCGGGGCTGGATGCCACCCGTCGAAAGCTGTTCGATCAGGAGCACCTCGCCCTGCGGTCATTCGTGGGCGGCCTGCCTGCGGTGCAGCGGGTGCTGGCCCATGTGCCGACGGCCATGATTTTCGACGATCACGACATCACCGACGACTGGAACCTGAGTCGTGAATGGGAGGAAGTGGCTTATGGGCATCCGTTTTCGAGACGAGTGATCGGCAATGCCCTGATCGGCTACCAGATCTGCCAGGCCTGGGGCAACCAGCCGGACGTGTTCGAAACCTTGATCGAACCCACCCAGTCGGGCCTTGCGGCACCCGGCAGTCCGGCGCACGACGCCCTGATCGACCAGTTGCTGCGCTTCGGACGATGGAACTACACATGGCCCACCAAGCCGCCGCTGGTGGTGTTGGATACGCGAACCCAGCGTTGGCGTTCCGAATTTGCCGCTCGCCAGCCCTCGGGGCTGATGGACTGGGAGGCCCTGACCGACCTGCAGCAGACACTCAAGGGCTTGCCCGCCGTGCTGGTGGTCTCGCCAGCACCCATCTTTGGCGTGAAGCTGATCGAAGTGATTCAGCGAATGTTCACTTGGTTGGGACGCCCGCTGATGGTCGATGCCGAGAACTGGATGGCGCATCCCGGATCGGGCCAGGCGATCCTGAACGTATTTCAACACCCCAAGACGCCACACCACTTCGTGCTGCTGTCGGGTGATGTGCACTATTCCTTCGTCTATGAGGTGGAACTGCGCGGCCATGCGCGTGGCCCGGCCATTTGGCAAATCTGCAGCAGTGGCATGCGCAACACCTTTCCGGCCCGACTGCTGGATGCGCTGGACATGCTGAACCGCTGGCTTTACGCCCCACGCTCGCCGCTGAACTGGCTCACGCGCCGACGCCGCATGCGCGTCATTCCACGCAAAGCCGAGGGATTAAAACATGGCCGACGCCTGCTCAATGGCAGCGGCATCGGTGTCGTGGAGCTCGATGAACACGGTGTGCCTTGGCGCATCAGGCAGTTACTGGTCGGCGGGCGGATGATCGAATTCACCCGCTCACACGACCAAGCGCATGAAGTCTGATGCAGGCTTTGCCATCACGACCCGGTCGGCACCACCCTCAACACGCGCCCTTGCGGATGGTCGGTCAGCAGATAAACCGCGCCATCTGGCCCGACCCGGACGTCGCGCATGCGCTCGCCCACCTCCTGAAACAGCAACTCTTGCGGGCCGGGTATGCCGCCTGCCATCGGCACTCGACGCACGCTGCGCTCGACCAGAGCAGCCACCAGCAAGCTGCCGCGCCAAGCCGGGAACAAGGCCGCGTCGTACCAGGCCATGCCGGCCGGCGCAATGGCAGGGGTCCAGTGCGTCAGCGGATCGACCATGCCGGGCAGGCTGCGATAGGGGGTGATGCGGGCCCAGGTGTAGTCCACGCTGTGGGTCGCAATGGGCCAGCCGAAGTTGGCTCCCGGCTGCAGGCGGTTGAGCTCGTCACCGCCGCGTGCGCCGTGTTCATGGGCATACGGCACCCCATCGACCACCACCACGCCTTGCGGGTTGCGGTGGCCAAAACTGAAGATTTCGGGCAAGGCCCCTTCACGACCGACAAAGGGGTTGTCGGCAGGCACGCGACCATCGGCATGGATGCGCAAGAACTTGCCCAGGTGGGTGTGCAGGCGCTGGGCATCGGTGCGCTCCAGATTGCCGTCCCCCATGCCCAGCAGCACGGTGCCGTCGGGCAGCCAGGCCATGCGGCCACCGAAGTGCTGGGTACCCGCCTTGGCCGGCAGGGTGGTGAAAATGGCTTGTACGTCCACCAGCCGGTCGCCATCGAGCCGGGCGCTGATCACGCGCAGGTGGTTGGCCGCAGGCGTGCCATGGGCGAATGACAACAACAAACGCTGGTTGCTTGCAAAACCGGGGTCGAGCAAAATGTCGAATAAACCGGACTGCCCGCCTGCCAGCACCGGCGGCAAGCCCGCCACCGCTTGCTCACGCAACTGCAGCCGCCCATCGGTGCC
>DBAZ01000039.1:0-41511 GCA_002291945.1 Tepidimonas sp. UBA997 | reverse complement strand
CGGGCAGGAACGCCAGCGACCACGGATGCACCAGGCCACTGGCCACCGTCTCGATGCGGTAGGGCACGGTCTGGGCGGATGTGGCCATCGCCCATAGACTCAGCAAGGCAGCAAGCAGGTATTTCATAATCATGCCGATGAACGCGAACACCCGCCATCATGCCCGAAAGCCCGGTTGGCCGCGCTGTGCAGGGCTGTTGCTGCTGGCCTGGGCACTGGCGGCGAGCTGGGGCTCGGTGGTGCAGACGCACTGGAATCTGCAGGCTTTGGTGGACGTCGGGGTGCAGATACCGTGGGAGACTTGGCTGACGGTGATCGGGCAAGACCTGCTCGGCTTTGCCCCCATCTACGGCGGCATACTGGCCGTTGGCTGGCTGATCGCCCTGCCGCTGGCCCATGCGCTGGCGCGCTGGTGGCCAACGGGGCGAACCGCCTTGCTGGCCTCTGCGGCGGGCGTGGGCATGGTGCTGGCGGTGCGCACTGTCGATCTGGTGGCACCCATGCCGGTGTTCATTGATGCCACGCGGCACATCAGCGGTCTGCTGGCCATGGCAGCCGGGGCGGTACTGGGTGGCTGGCTGTACGCACGGCTCACCGCCCGCTGAACCGGGCCGGGCAAGCGAGGCCCGGTGAAGGCGGGGATGATGGTGTCGATCCGTCAGTGTCACCAAACGGTCACAGTCCCGACTTATCATGACTTGCCTAATGCGCCGCGCACTGGCATGAACTACCCTAATCTGCATCCAGAGCTCGAACGAATCCTTGATCAGCGCCTGCTGACCATCCTGCTGCAACCGATCTTCGACATGATCGAGGGCCGCATCGCCGGTTATGAAGCGCTGAGTCGCGGGCCTTCCGACAGCCCGCTGCACGCGCCGCAGGCGCTGTTCCGGGTCGGCGAGCACTACGGCAAACTGCTCGAACTCGATCTGGCCTGTTGCGAAGTCGCATTGGCCAGCTTTGCCCGCTTCGCACTGCCCGGTCGTGTGTTCGTCAATCTCACCCCCGGTAGCCTGCTTGCGCCGCCGTTCGCGGCCGAGGCGGTGTTGCGGCGGCTGGCCGCACACCGCCTGGAGCGGCATCAACTGGTATTCGAAATCACCGAAAGTTCACCCAGCTTCGACTACGAAGACCTCAAGCAGGCGGTGCAGAATTTACGCGCCGCCGGTCTCGAGGTGGCGATGGACGATCTGGGCGAAGGGTTTTCCAGCTTGCGCCTGTGGTCGGAACTGCAACCCGCCTTCGTCAAGATCGACAAGCACTTCATCGCCGGCATCGACCAAGATCCGAACAAGTTGCAATTCGTGCGCTCCATCCAGCAGCTTGCCGAAGGCGCACAGGCCGGCGTGGTCGCCGAAGGCGTCGAGACCCAGGCCGAACTGGCGGTCGTCCGTGACCTCGGCATCCGCTATGCGCAAGGCTACCTCATCGGCCGCCCCTTGCCAACACCAACCCGCACCGCCCCACCCGAGGTGATGCGCCTGGCGTCGACTGGCCAGGTGAGGGTTTTCCCGAGCAACGGGCCGCGTTCGCACAGCATCGTCACCGCCGAACGGCTGATCATCGAGGCACCGTCGGTGAGCGTCGAGACGCACAGCGAAACCGTGCTCGACCTGATGACGGCCAACCCGGAACTGCACGCCTTGGCCGTGATGGAGGACGAACGGCCAGTCGGCATCATCCACCGTCCCGCGCTGCTCGACCGCTTCATCAAGCGGTTCTCGCGCGAACTGTTTGGTCACAAACCGTGTCGGCTCATCATGGAAGCCGACCCGCTGATCGTCGATAAGGCCATGCCCATCCAGGAATTGTCCGAGCTGGTGGTGCGCAAGGGCAAGCAGGCCTTCACGCAGGGCTTCATCATCACCGGCGGCGGGCGCTATCTGGGTCTTGGTTCCGGCTTCGACCTGATGCGCGAAATCACCGCGCTGCAAATCGTCGCCGCACGCTACGCCAACCCGCTCACCGGCCTGCCCGGCAACGTGCCGATCCAGGAACACCTGGAACGCCTGCTGGCCAGCGGCCAGCACTTCGTCACCGCCTATTTCGACCTCGACCAGTTCAAGCCCTACAACGATGTGTATGGCTTTCGGCGCGGCGACGACATGATCCGCCTGCTGGCCGGCCTGTTGCAGGCCACGGCCCAACCGGGGCTGGATTTCATCGGCCACATCGGCGGCGACGATTTCGTCATACTGTTCCAGAGCGAAGACTGGCAGGCTCGCTGCCACGCGCTGCTGCAGCGTTTCGATGAGGATCGGCTGGTGCTGTTCCAGCCCGAGCACGTCGCCGCAGGGGGCTACCACTGCGAGGACCGACGTGGTCATCGGGAATTCCAGGCGCTGGTCAGCCTGTCGATCGGTGCGGTGCGCATCGACCCAGAGCATTTTTCGCACTACCAGCAGGTCGCGCGCGCCGCCGCCGAGGCCAAGCACCAGGCCAAGCGCATCGAAGGCAGTTGCCTGTTCCTTGATCAGCGCGAACGGCCCTACCCAAGCCCCCAGATCGACGAACCCGGCCCAACCGACGAGGCAAGTTGAAATGCCGACGCCGCCCGCGCCACCAACGCCCTTACCCGCCAAGCCTCAGCCTAGGGTCAGGCCTGAACCGCTGCGTGAATCTGTGCACAAATACGCATGGCATCGACGCCCGCATCGACGCCAGGAACCTGGCTGCCCCCTGGTTGATGGCAACTGGCCATGAAAGCCTGCAACTCGGTCAGGAGTGCTTCTTGCGGCGGGACGGTCACGGCCTCCTGGATCGCCGAGATGACGTAGGGCAGGCTTTCGCTTTCTTCCGCCTCGGCCTGGCGGTTGATCAGGATTTCCTTGCGCAGCAGGTCGCAGTCGATGAACATATCGACACAGGTGACTTCGATCTGGCGGATTTTCTTGTCCGTCACACGGCTGGCCTGGATGCGCGAGAACTGGCCGTTCTGGTGGGTGATGAGTGCCGAGGCGAAGTCGATCATGCGGCCATGAGCAAAACCGTGCGCTGCCACCGAACGGGCTGGGCCATTGAGGTAGAGGGCCAAGTCGATGTCGTGAATCATCAGGTCGGTGACGACATCGACGTCGGTGATGCGTGCGCTGACCTTGTTGGCGCGGGTGAAGTCCACGCTGATGACCCGTTGCGTGCGCTCCAGTACCGTCTTGAGCGCCTGCACCGCCGGGTTGAAGCGCTCGA
The DNA here is from genome assembly GCA_002291945.1 of Tepidimonas sp. UBA997. Lineage (GTDB taxonomy): Bacteria > Pseudomonadota > Gammaproteobacteria > Burkholderiales > Burkholderiaceae_C > UBA997. The sequence continues at coordinate 38,325 of DBAZ01000039.1, read as the reverse complement.
TAAAGCCGACCTGTACGTTGAGGCCCTGTTCGCGTGCGAACACGGCAATGTCCTGCGCCTCTTGCAGGGTGGCAGCCAGTGGCTTCTCGACGAAGATGTTCGGCACATGCGCAGCCGCCAGCCGGATGTAGTCGGCATGGGTCACGGTGGGTGTGCAGATGACCACCGCATCGACGTCCGGCAGCAGTGGCGTCGGGTCCGCCACGCCGGGGATGCCATGGGCCAGCCCGGCCTTGGCGGCCCGTTCGGCATTGGCATCGGCGACGAAGGCCAGCTCGAAGCCCTTGAGCATCGACAGCACGCGCAGGTGGTTGCGCCCCATATTGCCGAGGCCCAGCAAACCGACTTTGAGGATTTTGTCTTGCATGGCTTGCAACGTCTGCGTCAATGGCACTGGCGCGTGCCAAGAACCGAGCCGACCGCTGCGACCACGCGCTGCAACTCACTCTCGGTCATGTAGGGGAACAGCGGCAGGTTGAGCACCGAGGCGCACAACTGCTCGCCCGCTTGGCCGCCGAAGTGGCCCTTGAGGTAGGCCGCGGCACCGGGCTGGCGGGACATGACGCTGGGATAGATGTTGCCAAAGCCGATGCCCTCGGCCTTGAGGTGAGCTTCTAGCGCGGCCTTGCGCTTGGCATCGGGCACCAGACAGACATTGCAGTAGCCGTTTTCTTCGTAGCCCGCAGGCGCTTTCATCAGCTCGATGCCAGCGGTCGGCAGGTGCTCGTGGTAGTAGGCAGCGGCTTGGCGACGCGAGGCGATGCGTGCCTGCACATGATCCAGCGACAGGTTAAGGAAGGCCGCCTGCAGCGAATCGAGGCGCGAGTTCCAGCCTACGTCGCCGTAGCCGTAGTGGGTGGTACGACCGTGGTTGCCCAGCCGACGGACCTTGTCGGCCAGTTCGGCGTCGTTGGTGAACACGGCACCCCCGTCGCCAGCGGCACCGAGCACCTTGGCTGGGTAAAACGAAGTGGTGGAAATGTGAGCGCCGCGGTAGATCGACTCCCCCAGGTAGCGCACACCAAAAGACTGCGCACCGTCTTCCACCAGCAGCACGCCCTGCTCGCGGCACACGGTGCGCAAGGCCGACAGACGGGCGCTGCCCCAGCCGTACAGGTGCGCCAGCAGCGCCGCCTTCGGCCTGACTGCGCGTATGGCCGCCGAAAAAGCATCCAGGCAGACGCCGCCATCGGCTAGGTCGGCATCCACCGTGACCGGCTTGGCACCCACGTTCACCACGGCCTCGAATGTGGCCCAAAAGGTCACATTGGGCACCAACACCAGGTCGCCGTCGCCCACACCGCCAGCGCGTAGGGCAAGTTGCAGCGCATCGGTGCCGTTGGCACAGGCAACCGCATGGGCCACCTGCAGTTCGACCTGCAGCCGACGTTCCAGCGTCGCCAGCTCGGTGCCGCCTATGAATTGGGCGTCCAAGGTCATGGCATGGAATTTGTCCATCAGCGCAGCGTGCAGGCCCGGCTCCCAGCGCTTGAGGTCTATAAATGGGACGTTAATTTCAATCTCCTTGAACAGCGCCATGATGGATGTGGCGGCCCGATCGCGACCACAACATTGTATCGAGGCGTGGGGGTGCCCAGATCATTGCGCAGTCCCACGCCAAGCGGTTGCGGCCTGGTTGATTTTGCGTGGATGACAGATCAAGCGATTGGTGTTGTGACATGATCGAGCTATCTGACGCATCAATCCCTCGTTTTCATGCCATCTGGCTTTCGTATCGTGGCTTCCACCGGTCTGGATCAAGGCGACCGGGACTACCAGCAGGATCAGTTGCTGCTCATGGGGCACCCGCGAGCGCGTGCCTGCATCCTGGGTGTGGTCGCCGACGGGATGGGCGGACGCAGCGGTGGTCGAAAGGCCGCTGATCAGGTGATGCTGACGGCCCAACAGCTTTTTGAGCGACACGACCCCACGACGGATGACGCACTGGCTTTTCTGGAGCGGATTGCCCGTGAGGCGCACACGATGATCAGACTCACGGCGGTCTCTGCAGAGCAGGAGCCCCACAGCACCATCGCCGCGTTCGTGATGAATCCTGACGGCCGTTGTGCTTTCGCTCATTCCGGTGACTCCCGGCTCTACCTCTATCGACAGGGGGCATTGGTTCATCGAACCCGCGACCACTCTTACATTCAGTCCATGTTGGACCAAGGCCTGCTGACCGACGAGGAGGCCGCCAACGACCCGCGCAGCAATCTGCTGCTGCATTGCCTGGGTGCGGCCAGCGATCCCGCCGTAGCGCTCAACGACGTGGGCCTTCTGAGGGCCGGAGATGTGATCGTGGCCTGCAGTGATGGCGTGTGGCATTACTACACCACCGCAGAAATCGGCCATGTGGTCTCACAGTTGCCTCCGCGTGACGCCTGCGAGTTCCTCATTCACAAAGCCCGTCAGAGGTCTGAGGGACGGGGGGATAACCTCGCCTTGATCGTCGTCAAACTCGAACCGCTGCCCACCTCTGGTACGCGAGTACGCTAACGACATTGGGGTGTGTTCAAGTCAGCGAGGTATCGACTTCGCGCCGCTCCTGCGCCAGATATTCTTGCGACTGCATTTCGTTGAGCCGCGAGACGGTGCGCGGGAATTCGTGTGCCAGCGGCCCTTCGGTGTAGAGCTGCTCGGCGGCAACAGCAGCCGACAGCATGAATTTGACCCGCCGGTCGTACAGCACATCGACCAGCCAGGTGAAGCGGCGCGCCTGCGCCGCCATGTTGACCGGCATGTGCGGCACGTTGCTCAGCAATACGGTGTGGAACTGGGTGGCGATTTCCAGGTAGTCGTTCTGTGAGCGCGGCCCACCGCACAAGGTGCGGAAATCGAACCAGACCACCCCGCCCGCACGGCGGATGGCCCGTATCTCGCGCGCCTCGATGAGCAGGCGCGGGTCTTCGTCACGGGCTTCGGCCAAGCGCTCGAAGGCGGACTCCATCTCGGACTCGGCACCGGGGCCCAGCGGCGTGTGGTAGAGCTTGACATGCTCCAGCGTGCGTCGGCGGTAATCGGTGCCGTGATCGACGTTTTGCACGTCCATGGTCTGCTTGAGCAGTTCGATGGCGGGCAGAATGCGGTCGCGGTGCAGGCCGTCCGGGTACAGGCCGTCGGGGTGGAAGTTGCTGGTGGTGACCATGCCGATGCCGTATTTGCGCATGGCGTCCAGCACCCGGTGCAGGATCATGGCGTCAGTCACGTCAGCGACATGGAATTCGTCAAAACAAACCAGCCGGTAACGCCGTGCCATGCGCTTGCCCAACTCGTCCAGCGGGTTCATGGTGCCCTGCAGTTCGGCCAGTTCGCGGTGTACCTCGCGCATGAACTCGTGAAAGTGCAGCCGCGTCTTGCGGCGCAGCGGCACCGCGTTGTAAAAGCAGTCCATGAGAAAGCTCTTGCCGCGCCCTACCCCGCCGAACATGTAAACCCCGCGCGGAATGGGCAAACGGTTAATCAGCTTCTTGAGGGCGTTGGAGCGGCGCTGCTTGAAGTGCGACCACTCGGCGGCGCAGCGCTCCAAGGCCTCGACCGCCCGCAACTGGGCCGGGTCACTCTGATAGCCGCGAGCCAGCAGCTCGGCTTCATAGGCGCTGCGTACCGGGCCGAAGCCCGATACGGAACCACCCGCTGTCGATGACTGCATGGAAGAAATCCAGGCCCCGAGCCGATCAGAAGTTGAGCGTGCGCTTGTCCACCGCCAGCGCCGCCTCCTTGGTCGCCTCGCTCAGGCTGGGGTGGGCGTGGCAGATGCGGGCAATGTCTTCCGCGCTGGCCTTGAACTCCATCGCCACCACGGCTTCGGCAATCAGCTCGGAAGCCATCGGGCCGACGATGTGTACACCCAGGATTTCGTCTGTCGCCGCATCGGCCAGCAACTTCACCATGCCGGTCGTGTCGCCCAGCGCACGGGCGCGGCCATTGGCCAGGAAGGGGAAGGTGCCGGCCTTGTACGCCACGCCGTCGGCCTTGAGCTGCTGCTCGGTGCGACCGACCCAGGCGATTTCCGGGCTGGTGTAAATCACCCACGGAATGGTGTTGAAGTTGACGTGCCCGTGCTGCCCGGCGATGCGCTCGGCCACGGCCACGCCCTCTTCTTCGGCCTTGTGCGCCAGCATCGGGCCGCGCACCACGTCACCCACCGCCCAGACGCCAGGCAGGTTGGTCTTGCAATCGGCATCCACGACGATGGCACCGCGCTCGTCCAGCGCCAGGCCGACGGCTTCGGCGTTCAGGCCGATGGTGTTGGGCACCCGGCCGATGGAGACGATCAGCTTGTCGGCGTCCAGCGACAGGGCTTCCCCCTTGGCGTTGGTGTAGGCGACGTTCACGCCCTTCTTGGTGGTCTTGATCGGGCCGACTTTGACGCCGAGTTCGATCTTCAGACCCTGCTTGTCGAAGGCTTTTTTGGCTTCCTTGGCGATCTGCTCGTCCACCGCGCCCAAAAAGGTGGGCAAGCCTTCGAGCACCGTCACGTCTGCGCCGAGTCGGCGCCAGACCGAACCCATCTCCAGGCCAATCACACCGGAGCCGATGACGGCCAGCTTCTTGGGCACGGCACCCAGGCGCAGTGCGCCGTCGTTGGACAGCACGTTGACTTCGTCGAAGGCCACGCCGGGCAGCGCACGGGCGCTGGAGCCAGTGGCCACGATGATCTGCTGGGCGCACAAGCTTGCGGGCTGGTCGCCGGTCACGGCTATCTCATACCCTGCGTCCACGGCTTGGGCGAAGGAGCCGCGACCGTGGAAGAACGTGACCTTGTTCTTCTTGAACAGGTACAGGATGCCGTCGTTGTTCTGCTTGACCACGGCATCCTTGCGGGCCACCATCTTGGCCACGTCCATCTTCACCGTGCCGGTGCTGATGCCGTGCTCGGCAAAGTGGAGGTTGGCGTGCTCGAAGTGCTCGGACGACTGCAGCAGCGCCTTGGACGGAATGCAGCCGACGTTGGTGCAGGTGCCGCCGGGCGCTGGGCCGCCAGCGGCGTTCTTCCACTCGTCGATGCAAGCGACCTTGAAGCCGAGCTGGGCGGCGCGAATGGCGGCAACGTAGCCACCCGGGCCAGCGCCGATGACGATCACATCAAAAGTTTGGGGCATGGTCGTGCGTCCTGCTTCAGATGTTGAACAGCAGGCGGGCCGGGTCTTCCAGCGCTTCTTTCATGGCCACCAACCCCAGCACGGCTTCGCGACCGTCGATGATGCGGTGGTCGTAGCTCATGGCCAGGTAGTTGATGGGCCGCACCACGACCTGACCGTTTTCCACCACGGCGCGGTCTTTGGTGGCGTGTACGCCCAGGATGGCCGATTGCGGCGGGTTGATGATCGGGGTGGACAGCATGGAGCCGAAGGTGCCACCGTTCGAGATGGAGAAGGTGCCGCCGGTCATTTCTTCGATGCCCAGCTTGCCGTCTTTGGCCTTCTGGCCGAATTCGGCGATCTTTTTCTCGATGTCGGCAAAGCTCATCTGGTCGGCGTTGCGCAAAATCGGCACCACCAGGCCGCGCGGCGAACCGACGGCAATCCCGATGTCGAAATAACCGTGATAGACGATGTCGTTGCCATCGACCGAGGCGTTGAGCACCGGGAACTTCTTGAGCGCATGCACCGCCGCCTTGACGAAGAAGCTCATGAAGCCGAGCTTGACGCCGTGTTCCTTCTCGAACTTTTCTTGGAACTTCTTGCGCATGTCCATCAACGGGGCCATATTCACCTCGTTGAAGGTGGTGAGGATGGCGTTGGTGGACTGCGACTGCAGCAGCCGCTCGGCCACCCGGGCACGCAGGCGGCTCATGGGTACGCGCTGCTCGGGGCGGTTGGCTAGATCGGGGGCCACCAGCGGCGCGGACACCTGGGGCAGCACCTTGGTCGGCGCACCGGTGGGAATGGCCACTGGGGCCGCAGCCGGTTTGCTGGCCGCGCTGGCCACGGCAGCCAGCACGTCGCCTTTGGTCACGCGGCCCTCTTTGCCGGTGCCCGCCACGGAACCCGCAGGCAGATGGTGGTCGGCCATCAGCTTGGCCGCCGCCGGCATGGACACGGCTGCCATGTCCCTGGCTGGGGCTGAGACTGCAACTGCAATTGCAGCGGCAGCAACAGCCGGGGCCGGGACTTTGGCGGCAGGCGCAGCGGCCACTTTGCCTTCGGTATCGATGCGGGCCAGCAACTGGTCGGACACCACCGTGCCGCCATCGCCCACCACCCGTTCCGACAGCACACCCGCTGCCGGGGCCGGCACTTCCAGCACCACTTTATCGGTTTCGACTTCAATCAGGATTTCATCGGCGGCCACGCTGTCGCCGACTTTCTTTTTCCACTGCAGCAGGGTGGCTTCGGCCACCGACTCCGACAACTGCGGCACTTTGACTTCTACGATAGCCATGATCTAACGGTCCTTGTATGTGTGGGTCTGTTCGTTCGATTATTTGGTCAGGATGAAGCCCTTGAGCTTGCCAAACGCGGCGTCCACCAGGTTCTTCTGCTGATCCTGGTGCAGGTGGGCATAACCCACGGCAGGCGAAGCAGACGCTGCCCGACCGGCATAACCCAGACGCTGGCCGTCGAGCATGTTCTCGTGGATGTTGTGCTGGACGAAGAACCAGGCCCCCTGGTTTTGCGGCTCGTCCTGGCACCAGACGATTTCGCTCGCGTTCGGGTATTTGCGCAACTCGGCGGCAAACACTTTGTGCGGGAAGGGGTAGAGCTGCTCGACGCGCAGGATGGCCACATCGTTGCCGCCTCGTTCCTCGCGCTTCTTGACCAGGTCGTAATACACCTTGCCGGAACAGGCGATCACACGCTTGACTTTGGCCGCGTTCTTGACCACGTCGGCGTTCAGCTCAGGGATCACCGTCTGGAAGCCGCCCTTGGTGAACTCACTCAAGGGCGAGGTGGCGTCCTTGTTGCGCAGCAGCGACTTAGGCGTGAAGATGACCAGCGGCTTGCGCAGATTGCGCACCATCTGGCGGCGCAGCAGGTGGAAAATCTGGCTCGCCGTGGTGGGCTGCACCACCTGCATATTGGTGTCGGCGGCCAGTTGCATGAAGCGCTCAATACGGGCGGACGAGTGCTCGGGACCCTGCCCTTCGTAGCCGTGTGGCAGCATCAGCGTGACGCCGTTGACGCGGCCCCACTTCACTTCGCCGGAAGCGATGAACTGATCCACCACCACCTGGGCGCCGTTGAGGAAGTCGCCAAACTGGGCTTCCCAGATCACCAGCGTGTTCGGTTCGTTGGAGGCGTAGCCGTATTCGAAGGCCAGCACCGCTTCTTCCGACAGAATGGAGTCGATGACCACGAACGGCGCTTGGTTCTCGGCCACGTTTTGTAGCGGAACATAGGTGCCTTCGTTGAATTTTTCGCGGTTCTGGTCGTGGATGACGGCATGGCGATGGGTGAAAGTACCCCGGCCACAATCCTCGCCAGAGAGGCGCACGGCATAGCCACTGGCCACCAGCGAGGCAAACGCCATGTGCTCGCCCATGCCCCAGTCCACGTTGATTTCGCCACGCCCCATGGCGGCGCGATCGGCCAGCACCTTCTTGACCAGTTGGTGAGGCGTGATGTTGTCGGGTACCTGGGTGATGCGCTCGGCCAAGCGCTTCCATTCGGCCAGCGGAATGGCGGTATCGGCTGCGTCGGTCCACTTCTTGCCCAGAAAAGGCAGCCAGTCCACCGCGTACTTGCTCTTGAAGTTGGTCAGCACCGGGTCGTCCGTGTGGCGGCCTTCGTCGAGTGCGGCGCGGTAGGCCTTGGCCATGTCGTCGCCCAGCGTTTCACCCAGACCCTGGGCGGCCAGTTTGTCGGCATACAACTTGCGGGTGCCGGGATGCTGGGCAATTTTCTTGTACATCAGGGGCTGGGTCAGCGAGGGAGTGTCCTGCTCGTTGTGGCCCAGCTTGCGGAAACAGATGATGTCAACCGCCACGTCCTTGGAGAACTCCATGCGGTAATCCAGGGCCAGTTGAATGGCCAGGGCCACGGCCTCGGGGTCATCACCGTTGACGTGCAACACCGGGGATTCGATCATCTTGACGATGTCGGTGCAGTAGAGCGTGGAGCGGGTGTCACGCGGGTCTGAGGTGGTGAAACCAATCTGGTTGTTGATGACGATGTGGACCGTACCGCCGGTGAAGTAACCCCGGGTCATGGCCAGTGCTAACGTTTCCTGCACCACCCCTTGGCCAGCAATGGCGGCGTCGCCATGCACCAGCACCGGCAGCACCTGCTTGCCCTTGGTGTCGCCACGGCGGTCCATGCGGGCGCGCACCGAACCTTCGACCACCGGGTTGACGATTTCCAGGTGCGAGGGGTTGAACGCCAGACTCAGGTGTACCGGGCCACCGGGGGTGGACACGTCGGAGCTGAAGCCTTGGTGGTACTTCACGTCACCGGCGGGCAAGTCCTCGGGGGCGGTGTGATCGAACTCGGCAAACAGATCTTTGGGCAGCTTGCCCAAGGTGTTGACGAGCACGTTGAGGCGACCACGGTGCGCCATGCCGATGACGATTTCCTGCACGCCTTTTTCACCTGCACGCTGGATCAGTTCGTCCATGGCCACGATGAAGCTTTCACCGCCTTCGAGCGAGAAGCGCTTCTGCCCGACGTATTTGGTGTGCAGAAAGCGCTCCAGGCCTTCGGCGGCGGTCAGGCGCTCGAGGATGTACTTTTTCTTGTCAACCGTGAAATTGGGCTTGCTGCGTATGCTTTCGAGCCGCTCCTGCCACCAGCGCTTCTGCGTCTGGTCGGAAATGTACATGTATTCCGCACCAATCGAGCCGCAGTAGGTTTCGCGCAAGGCGTTGACCAGTTCGCGCAGCGGCATGGTCTCGCGGCCGAAGAACGTGTTGTTGGTGTTGAAAACGGTTTCGAGGTCGGCGTCGGAAAAACCGTAGAAATGGGGGTCAAGCTCGGGAATGTTTTCGCGTTCGGCGCGTTTGAGCGGGTCCAGATCGGCCCAGCGCTGCCCGACATTGCGGTAAGCCGCAATCAACTGCTGGGTAAATACACGCTTGCGACCCAGATCGGAATCGCCGCCTGCGGCATTGACCACTTGGGTGACGCCTTGTTTGGCGCGGTCAGCAAAGGCATTGATGACGGGCAGGTGGGGCACGTCGCGGGCGTTGCTTCCGTCAACGGCAGGCACGTGCTGCAGCGCATCGAAGTAACCGCGCCAAGAGTCTGGAACGCTGGTCGGGTCGGCCAGGTAGTTTTCGTACATCTCTTCGACATAGGGCGCGTTGCCGCCAAAGAGATACGAGTTGCTGTTGTAAGCAACATAAACGCTGTTTGTCTCGCTCATGGATTCGCTGACCTCCGTTCCCCTTTAGGAAACATTAGCTGGTTGGAAAAACCTCCCGCGACACGGCTGGACCGATTGGCGGATGCGACAGTGACTGGAAGGGTCTGTGCAGTCCGGCATTGTGCCACCAAACGCGAAGGGCTGGGTAACAATCCTGCATGTCATCTCGTGAACGGATGATCACAGAGTTATATTCACTGAGGTGCTTGAGAGGCTGGCTCAGGGTTGGTTGGCAGTTGGCCGGAAGTCCCGACACTGACCGAACCAGCACCGACCGAGACGCCCACCCCCACACCGATTCGTCCATCGGAACCCACATGGACCCCGACACCGGTGCCACGGCCCACGGGGACGGAAACGCCCACACGAGCCGCGCTACAAGCCGCCAGCGATCCGGCAAGCAACAACACGGCGGTGCATTTCGCCACAAGGGCGACGAGACCCGAAGGGTTAATCATGTTGGCATCTTATACGCAAAGTCCGGCAGGGGCACCTGGACGTCGTCAGGATCGAGCGCTGATCGAATCGGCACGCGTGTTCAGCTCACCAGTTCCTTGATCTGCTGCAAGGCCGAAGGGTCGTCCATGGTCGTGAGGTCGCCCGGGTCGCGCCCTTCGCACACGGCCTGAATGGCACGACGCAGCAACTTGCCAGAACGGGTCTTGGGCAGCAGGTTGACGAAGCGCACCCGGGCAGGCCGGGCCACGGCACCCAACTGATCGTCCACCACCTTCATCAGTGCAGCTTCGAGCTTGAGTGCGGCTTCTGGGGTGGCGGCCAGCGCCGGGTCTTTGAGCACGGCAAAGGCCACCGCCACCTGCCCCTTGAGCGGATCGGCCACGCCCACCACGGCCACTTCTGCCACATTCGGGTGGCTGGAGAGGCTTTCTTCAATTTCGCGGGTGCCCAAGCGATGGCCCGCCACGTTGATCACGTCGTCGGTGCGCCCCAGAATGAAGAAGTAACCGTCGGCGTCTTTGACCCCCCAGTCGAAGGTGCTGTACATCACCTTGCCATTGATGCCGGACCAGTAGGTTTTGACGTAACGCGCATCGTCACCCCAGACGGTTTGCAGGCAGCCCGGCGGCAGCGGGCCATTGACGGCGATCACGCCTTTCTGGTGGGCTGTGGTGATTTCGTCGCCCGTGGCTTCGTCGATCAGGCGCACGTCGTAGCCATAGACCGCCTTGCCGGGCGAGCCGAACCGGGTCGGGGCCGGCTCCACCCCGTTGCAGATGGCCATGATGGGCCAGCCGGTTTCGGTCTGCCAGTAGTTGTCGATGATGGGGCGCTTGATGGCGTCGGCAATCCAGGTGGCGGTCGGCTCGTCCAGCGGCTCGCCCGCCAGGAACAAGGCCTTGAGGCTGGACAGGTCGTATTGGGCCAAGTAGGCCGGATCCTGCTTTTTGAGCACGCGGATGGCAGTGGGCGCGGAGAACATGACCGAGACCCTGTACTTCTCGACCAGACTCCACCAGATGCCGGCATCGGGGCGGATCGGCAGGCCTTCGTACATGATGGTGGCCATGCCGTTGATGAGCGGGCCGTAGATGATGTAGCTGTGACCGACCACCCAGCCGATGTCGGACGTGCAGAGGTAGGTTTCACCCGGCTCACCCATGTAGATGTGCTTGAGCGAGGCGGCCAGCGCCACGGTGTAGCCGCCGGTGTCGCGCTGTACGCCTTTGGGCTTGCCGGTGGTGCCGCTGGTGTAGAGGATGTAGCTGGGGTGGGTGCTGTCCACCCATACGCAGGGCACTTGGGCGTCCATGAACTGGGTCCGCAGGGTGGCGTAGTCCACGTCACGGCCCAACACCGGTGCCAGATTGGCCAGCCCCCGGTTGACCATGATCACATGGCCCGGCTTGTGGCTCGACAACTGGATGGCTTCGTCGAGCAGGTGCTTGTAAGGCACCACTTTGCCCCCGCGCATACCCGCGTCGGCACTTACGATGACGGTGGGCTGGGCGTCTTCGATCCGGCTCGCCAGTGAATGGCTGGCGAAGCCGCCAAACACCACCGAATGGATGGCACCGATGCGCACCGCTGCCAGCATGGCAAAGCAGGCCTCAGCAATCATGGGCATGTAGATCAGCACCCGATCGCCCTTTTTCACCCCCAACGCCTGATACATGGCGGCAAATCGCTGCACTTCCGCGTGGAGTTCGCGGTAGCTGTAGGTTTTTTCGGTATTGGTTTCGGTCGAGACGAAGATCAGGGCGTTCTGGTCGGCGCGGTGTGGCAAGTGCCGATCGACCGCGTTGTGACACAGATTGGTCTGACCGCCCTCGAACCAGCGCGCAAATGGCGGGTTGTCGTAGTTGCAGACGCGCTCGAAGGGTTTGTGCCAGTCCACCCCTTGGGCCTGCTCGGACCAGAAAGCATCGCGGTCGTCGATGGAGCGACGAAAAAACTCGGCGTAGGAAGCGCTGGCGGACATGGAGTCTCCGATGGTCTTAAACTGAATTCATAATTATCGACAAACGGCTTGCGCCGGGCTGACGTTTGCAGCGCCGAATCAACCGGGGGCAAAAGCCCCCTTCGCGCGGGTTCGCGCTGGCTTTAGTGCACCACGCGCCCAAACTGGAACTGCCCCGGCGCCGTGATCGGGTCCACCTCGACCGGGATGTCGCTCTTGGGCGGGAACTTGCCCTCCAGCAGCAGGCGCGACAGCGGGTTTTCGATCCGCTGCTGGATGGCCCGCTTCAGGGGCCGCGCACCAAACACCGGATCGAACCCCACCTTGGCCAGTTCGGCCAGCGCGGCCTCGCTCACCGTCAACACCAGATCCATCTTGGCCAAGCGCTCGGTCAGCACTTTGAGTTGAATCTTGGCAATGTTGGCGATGTGCTCGGCATTGAGGCCGTGGAACACCACCGTTTCGTCGATGCGATTGAGGAATTCGGGCCGGAAATGCTGCTTGAGTTCGCCCCACACCGCGTCCTTGATGTCTTCGGCATCTTGGCCCACCATCGCCTGAATCAGGTGTGAGCCGATGTTGCTGGTCATCACGATGACGGCGTTTTTGAAATCCACCGTGCGGCCCTGCCCGTCGGTCAGGCGGCCGTCGTCGAGCACTTGCAACAGCACGTTGAATACGTCGGGGTGGGCCTTTTCCACTTCGTCGAGCAGGATCACGCTGTAGGGCTTGCGGCGCACGGCTTCGGTCAGGTAGCCGCCCTCGTCGTAGCCCACGTAGCCGGGGGGCGCACCAATCAGGCGGCTGACCGAATGCTTTTCCATGAACTCGCTCATGTCGATGCGGATCAGGTGCTCCACGCTGTCGAACAGGAAACCGGCCAGCGCCTTGCACAGTTCCGTCTTGCCCACGCCGGTAGGCCCCAGAAACAGAAAGCTGCCCAGCGGGCGGTTGGGGTCGCTCAGGCCAGCGCGGCTGCGGCGGATGGCGTTGGCCACGGCGACGATCGCCTCATCCTGCCCCACCACGCGCTCGTGCAGCTTGGCCTCCATGGCCAGCAGCTTGTCGCGTTCGCCCTGCATCAGCTTGCTCACCGGGATGCCGGTGGCGCGACTGATGACTTCGGCAATTTCCTCCGCCCCCACTTCGGTGCGCAGCAGCTTGTGGCCCTGGCCATCGCCCGCCGCTTCCTTGGCTTGGGCGTCTTTCAAGCGCTTTTCCAGCTCGGGCAGCCTGCCGTATTGCAACTCGGCGACCTTGTTGAAATCGCCTTTGCGCTTGAGTTCTTCGATCTGCAGCTTGACGCGCTCGATCTCCTCGCGCACACCGCCCGAGGTCTGCACACTGGCCTTCTCGGTCTTCCAGATTTCATCGAGGTCGTTGTACTCGCGCTGCAGCTTGACCAGTTCTTCCTCGATCAGCGCCAGCCGCTTCTGCGACGCCTCGTCCTTCTCGCGCTTGACCGCCTCGCGCTCGATCTTGAGCTGGATCATGCGGCGGTCCAGCTTGTCCATCACCTCGGGTTTGGAATCCAGCTCGATCTTGATCTTGGCCGCCGCTTCGTCGATCAGGTCGATCGCCTTGTCGGGCAGAAAGCGGTCGGTGATGTAGCGGTGGCTCAGCTCCGCGGCCGCCACGATCGCCGGATCGGTGATATCGACATTGTGGTGCTTTTCGTAGCGCTCCTGCAACCCGCGCAGGATGGCGATGGTGTCTTCCACCGACGGCTCATCGACCAGCACCTTCTGGAACCGGCGCTCCAGCGCGGCGTCTTTCTCGATGTACTTGCGGTATTCGTCGAGCGTGGTCGCGCCGATGCAATGCAGTTCGCCCCGCGCCAGCGCGGGTTTGAGCATATTGCCCGCGTCGATGGCACCCTCGGCCTTGCCCGCGCCCACCATGGTGTGAATTTCGTCGATGAACAGGATGATGCGGCCTTCGTCCTGCGCCACCTCTTTCAACACCGCCTTCAGGCGTTCTTCAAATTCGCCCCGGAACTTGGCACCGGCCAGCAGACCCGCCATGTCGAGCACCAGCACTTTTTTGTCCTTCAGGGTGTCGGGCACCTCGCCGTTGACGATGCGTTGCGCCAGCCCTTCGACGATGGCGGTCTTGCCCACACCCGGCTCGCCGATCAGCACCGGATTGTTCTTGCTGCGCCGCTGCAGCACCTGAATGGCACGGCGGATTTCGTCGTCGCGGCCTATCACCGGATCGAGCTTGCCCAAGGCGGCGCGCTCGGTCAGGTCGAGGGTGAATTTTTTCAGCGCCTCGCGCTGGCTCTCACCTTCGGGCGAGTCCATCTTCTGGCCGCCGCGCACCGCCTCGATGGCGGCCTCCAAGGGCTGGCGCTTCAAGCCAGCCTTGCGGGCCTCGTCGGCCCAGGCCATCTTGCTGTCGGCCAGCGCCAGCAGGAACAACTCGCTGGCCACGAACTGGTCACCGCGTTTGATGGATTCCTTCTCGGCGGCCTGCAGCAGCGTCACCGTGTCGCGGCTGACCTGCACCTGCTCTTGGCCATCCACCTGCGGCAGCTTGGCCACGGCCTCGTCGGCCAGCTTGGCCAGTGCCGCCACATTCACGCCGGCGCGTTGCAGCAGCGCCTTGGGGCCATCTGGCTGGCGCAGCATGGCTGCCAGCACATGGGCTGGCTCGATGTAGGCATGGTCCTTGCCCAGCGCCAGCGTCTGGGCTTCGCCCAAGGCTTCTTGGAACTTGGTGGTGAGTTTGTCGATGCGCATGTGGGTGCTCCCGGAAAAATCAGATTGAACCAAGATTGTTCATTAGGAATGGCCACAAATGCCCCGCTGACGCTCAAGCAGCACCGACGGTGCACCGAATGGACATTCCCGGTTGAACCAGACATGGGGGCAGGAGCCACCAATTCAAGGTCAAGCGCTGCATCGGGGTAACATTAGCCCCCATGACGCTTGCGCCTGCATCATCTAGCGAATCCCCCCAGCCGGACGGGATTGATCCCCCTGTGGTGATCGACAACGCCTTCCTGGAAGGGCTGATTGGCTACAACGCACGCCGGGCTGCCATCGCCGTGATCGGGGTTTTCCTGGAGCGCATGGCCCCTTATGGTTTTCGTGTGGTGGACTTTTCCGTCCTGACCCTGATCGCCCATAATCCCGGGATCACCTCCCGGCAGCTCAGTTCAGCGTTGTCCATCCTGCCGCCCAACCTGGTGGGGATGGTTCGCCAGATGGAATCCCGCGGGCTGATTGAAAGGCGCCCCCACCCCAACGACCGACGCGCCCATGGACTCTACGCCACCCCGGCCGGCCAAACGCTGCAGGCACAAACCCAGCGGGAGGTTGCAGCCCTGGAATCGGACGCAACCGATCAATTGACCGAAACCGAGCGGGAAACCTTGATCCGGTTATTGCGCAAGGTCTATCAACGCGACCCATCCGCGTGACCGATCCACGCAACCCATCCCTTGAAGCCTGAAACGGCATCCCCATATCCAAGATCGTTTGTTTCGATTGTCACCCTCTCGACTGTCCATTCCGATTTCAGCCATGCAACATCCGCAAGACCCGATCTACGCCAGGCCAGACCCGATCACCCCGAACGCCCAAAGTGCGCCCGTCTCGCCCGAGGAAGCCGAAGCCGCCACCAGCAGCGACGCTGCAGCAGAACTGGCGGTGGTCAGGGCGCAGAACGCCGAACTGGCCGAGCAGTACCTGCGGGCCAAGGCCGAAGTCGAAAACATGCGTCGCCGCACGGAAGAAGAAGTGGCCAAGGTCAGGAAATTCGCCGTCGAGGGCTTCGCCGAAAGCTTGCTGCCGGTGCTCGACAGCATCGAAGCCGGGCTGGCCATCCAGGAAGCCACGGTGCAGCAGATTCGCGCCGGGGCCGAAGCCACCCTCAAGCAGTTGCAAAGCGCCCTGAACCGCAACAAGGTGCTGCCCATTGCCCCAGCCGCAGGTGAAAAATTTGATCCGCATCACCATCAAGCCATCAGCATGGTGCCGTCCGACCAGCCAGCCCACACCGTGGTTGCCGTTTTGCAAAAAGGCTATGTCATCAGCGAACGGGTGCTGCGCCCGGCGCTCGTCACCGTGGCTGCCCCGAAATAAACCCGGGCCAGCGGCCTTGAAAATCGGGCGGCCAGCCACATATCCGACTCAATTCACTTTTTTACCTATTCTCTGGAGTAACACATGGGCAAGATCATCGGCATCGACCTGGGCACCACCAACTCGTGCGTGGCCATCATGGAAGGCAACACCACGCGCGTGATCGAAAACAGCGAAGGGGCCCGCACCACCCCGTCCATCATCGCCTACCAGGAAGACGGTGAAATCTTGGTCGGTGCCAGCGCCAAGCGCCAGGCCGTGACCAACCCGAAAAACACGGTCTATGCCGCCAAGCGCCTGATTGGCCGCAAGTTCACCGAAAAAGAGGTGCAAAAGGACATCGACCTGATGCCCTACACCATCGTGGCGGCCGACAACGGCGACGCCTGGATAGCAGTGCGCGGCCAGAAGCTGGCCCCGCCGCAAATCAGCGCCGAGGTGTTGCGCAAGATGAAAAAAACCGCCGAGGACTACCTGGGCGAGACCGTGACCGAGGCCGTCATCACCGTGCCGGCCTACTTCAACGACGCCCAGCGCCAGGCCACCAAGGACGCCGGTCGCATCGCTGGCCTCGATGTCAAGCGCATCATCAACGAACCGACGGCGGCGGCCCTCGCCTTCGGCCTCGACAAGGCCGGCAAGGGCGACCGCAAGATCGCCGTCTATGACTTGGGCGGCGGCACCTTCGACGTGTCGATCATCGAGATTGCCGACGTCGATGGCGAAAAGCAGTTCGAGGTGCTCTCCACCAACGGCGACACCTTCCTGGGCGGCGAAGACTTCGACCAGCGCATCATCGACTACATCATTGCCGAGTTCAAAAAAGACCAGGGCGTGGACTTGACCAAAGACGTGCTGGCCCTGCAGCGCCTCAAGGAAGCGGCCGAAAAGGCCAAGATCGAGCTCTCCAACAGCGCCCAGACCGACATCAACCTGCCCTACATCACGGCCGACGCCTCCGGCCCCAAGCACCTCAACATCAAGCTCACCCGTGCCAAGCTCGAAAGCTTAGTCGATGAGCTGATCGAACGCACCATCGCACCCTGCCGCACCGCCATCAAGGACGCGGGCGTGAGCGTGAGCCAGATCGACGACGTGATCCTGGTCGGTGGCATGAGCCGCATGCCCAAGGTGCAGGAAAAGGTGAAAGAATTCTTTGGCAAGGAGCCGCGCAAGGACGTCAACCCCGACGAAGCGGTGGCCGTGGGCGCGGCCATCCAGGGCCAGGTGCTGGGCGGTGACCGCAAGGACGTGCTGCTGCTCGACGTGACCCCGCTGAGTCTGGGCATCGAAACCATGGGCGGTGTCATGACCAAGATGATCACCAAAAACACCACCATCCCGACCAAATTCAGCCAGGTGTTCTCCACCGCCGACGACAACCAGCCGGCCGTGACCATCAAGGTGTTCCAGGGCGAACGCGAGATCGCCGCTGGCAACAAGCTGCTGGGTGAGTTCAACCTCGAAGGCATTCCGCCCGCGCCGCGCGGCATCCCGCAAATCGAGGTGTCGTTCGACATTGACGCCAACGGCATCCTGCACGTGGGTGCCAAAGACAAAGGCACCGGCAAGGAAAACAAGATCACCATCAAAGCCAACTCGGGCCTGACCGAGGCGGAAATCCAGAAAATGGTGAAAGACGCCGAACTCAACGCCGCCGAAGACCACAAAAAGGTCGAACTGGTGCAAGCCCGCAACCAGGCCGATGCCTTGGTCAGCTCGGTGCGCAAGAGCCTGACCGAATACGGCGACAAGCTGGACGCGACCGAAAAGGGCCAGATCGAAGCCGCCATCAAAGCCGTGGAAGAAGCCAGCAAGGGCGACGACAAAGCGGCGATCGAAGCCAAAACCCATGAACTGATGACTGCCAGCCAGAAACTGGGTGAGAAAATGTACGCCGACATGCAGGCCAGCCAGGCGGCCGGCCCCACCCAAGCAGAAGGCACCCAGCAGGCCAGCGGCAGCAGCAACAGCCGCCCGGCCGATGCCGACGTGGTGGACGCTGAAGTCAAGGAAGTGAAGCGCGACTAATGGCCAAACGAGACTTTTACGACATTCTGGGCGTTGCCAAAAACGCCAGCGACGACGACATCAAAAAGGCGTATCGCAAGCTGGCGATGAAGCACCACCCCGACCGCAATCAGGGTGAGAAAGCCAAGGAAGCCGAAGAAAAGTTCAAGGAAGCCAAGCAAGCCTACGAGATGCTGAGCGACCCACAAAAGCGGGCCGCTTACGACCAGTATGGCCATGCCGGGGTGGACCCGAACATGCGCGGCGGCGCGGCTGGAGCCGAAGGCTACGGTGGCTTTGCCGATGCCTTTGGCGACATTTTTGGCGACATCTTCGGCGGGCAACGCGGCGGCGGCGCTGCCCGCGGCCGACAGGTGTATCGCGGCAGCGACCTGTCTTACGCGATGGAAATCAGCCTCGAAGAGGCGGCCAATGGCAAAGACGCGCAGATACGCATTCCCAGTTGGGAAGACTGCGACACCTGCAACGGCTCGGGGGCCAAGCCCGGCACCAGCGTGAAAACCTGCCCGTCGTGCAACGGCTCGGGCGTGGTGCAGATGCGCCAAGGCTTCTTTAGCGTGCAGCAAACCTGCCCGCACTGCCACGGCAGCGGCAAAATCATCCCCGAGCCTTGCACCACCTGCAACGGCCAGGGCAAGCTGAAAAAACACAAGACGCTGGAAATCAAGATTCCGGCGGGCATCGACGACGGCATGCGCATCCGCTCGGCGGGCAATGGCGAGCCGGGGCGCAACGGCGGGCCAGCAGGCGATCTGTTCATCGAAATCCGCATCCGCAAGCACGATATTTTCGAGCGCGAAGGCGACGACCTGCATTGCCAGGTGCCGGTGAGCATCACGGCGGCGGCGCTGGGTGGCGAAATTGCCGTGCCCACCCTGCAAGGCAAAGCCAGCATCGACATTCCCGAGGGCACCCAGCACGGCAAAACCTTCCGCCTGCGCGGGCGTGGCATCAAGGGCGTGCGCTCCAGCTACCCGGGCGATCTGTACTGCCACGTGGCGGTGGAAACCCCGGTCAAGCTCACCGAGCACCAGCGCAAGCTGCTGCGCGACCTGGAGGATTCGTTCCAGAAAGGTGGCAACAAGCACAGCCCGAACGACAAAGGCTGGTTCGAGAAAGCCAAGGCTTTTTTCAGTTGAGCGTTTGTGGTGAAATGGGCGCATGAGCGTTCAAATCACCTTTCTCGGCGGAGCCGGCACCGTGACCGGCTCCAAATTCCTCGTCCAGCACGACGGCCAGCGCCTGCTGGTGGACTGCGGCCTGTTCCAAGGCTACAAACAGTTGCGCTTACGCAACCGCGCACCCCTGCCGTTTGAGCCCAAGCACCTGCAGGCCGTCATCCTCACCCACGCCCACCTGGACCACAGCGGCTACTTTCCCCTGCTCGTCAAGGAAGGCTTCAAGGGCCAGGCCTGGTGTACCCCCGGCACGCGTGACCTGTGCCAGATTCTGCTGCCCGACAGTGGCCATATCCAGGAAGAAGACGCTGCCTTTGCCAACCGCAAAGGGTTTTCCAAACACAGTCCAGCGCTGCCGCTTTATACCGAAGACGATGCCCTCGTCAGCCTCAAGCAGCTCAAAACCGCACCGCCGCTGCGCGAGTTCGAACCCATCCATGGCTGGAAGGTGCGCTTCTATGGTGCCGGGCATATTCTGGGGGCTTCGAGTGTGTCGATCGAAGTCGGCGGCAAACGTCTGCTGTTTTCCGGCGATCTGGGCCGCCCTGACGACATCATCATGCTGCCGCCCGACCCGCCTCCGGGGGCTGATGCGGTGATCGTCGAGTCCACCTACGGGGACCGCGACCACCCACCCGACGACCTGACCGACGAATTGGGCCCTTTGCTGGACAAGGTGGCCGCACGGGGCGGGGTGGCGGTGCTCCCGGTGTTTGCCGTCGGGCGCGCCCAAGCCTTGCTGCACGCCATCGCCGAACTCAAGCAGCAGCAACGCCTGCCGCCGTCGCTGCCGGTGTACCTCGACAGCCCCATGGCCATCCACAGCACGCAAGTGTTCACCCAGCGCTTGGGCGAACACCGGCTCGACGCCGCGCAGTGCAACGCCATGGCCAAAGTGGCCAAAATGGTTCGCTCGCCGGACGAATCAAAAGCCATTGCCGCCCAACACGGCCCCAAGGTGATCCTGGCGGCCAGCGGGATGGCGACCGGTGGGCGGGTGCTGCACCACCTGGTTCAGTACCTGGGGGACCACCGCAACATGGTCATCCTGACCGGCTACCAGGCAGCGGGCACGCGCGGGGCCACGCTGGCTCACGGCGGCACCAGCCTGCGCATTCATGGGCAGGACATCGCTGTGCGGGCCGAGATGGCGCAACTGCACTCCTCGTCCGCCCATGCCGATGCCAGCCAACTGATGCAGTGGTTGCGTGCCATTCCGGGCCAGCCACAGCGGGTGTTTGTGGTGCATGGCGACCCGGACGCCTCGGACACGCTGCGTCGCCGCATCGAAAACGAATTGCGCTGGCACGCCCTGGTGCCGGAACACGGCTCCACATGGGCGGTCTGAATCATTGCGTGCGATCCACGTGGGGCTTGGCTGCGCCATCCTCGGCGCGGCTTTCTCGCTTCCCCCAGGTGGCACCCGCAAGACCGCGCAGGCGGCTTTTTTCAACACCCCATCGGGTGATACATTGTGACCATGCACCGCCACCAGCCCGGAGACCGTCATGCAGCGCGACCCCAACCTGACTGAAGCCCCACCAACCAACGCCCAACTCAACGCCCAACTGATGGCACGCCGCCGGGCTGCCTTGCCCGCCGGGCTGGGTCAGACCTACGAGGTGTTTGCCGATCGCGCCGAAAACGCCGAATTGTGGGACGTGGAAGGCAAGCGCTACATCGACTTTGCCGGGGGCATCGCGGTGCTCAACACCGGCCACCGCCACCCCAAGATCGTGGCGGCCGTCAAGAAGCAGTTGGACCACTACCACCACACCTGCTTTCAAGTGGTGGCGTATGAGCCTTATGTGGAACTGGCCGAACGGCTGATTGCCCTCACGCCCGGCCCCTTTGCCAAAAAAGCCTTTTTCGTGTCCACCGGGGCCGAAGCAGTAGAAAACGCGGTCAAGATTGCCCGTGCCGCCACCAAGCGCCAGGCCGTGATTGCCTTTGGCGGCGGCTTTCATGGCCGCACCCTGCTGGGTATGGCCCTGACCGGCAAAGTGGCCCCGTACAAAGCCGGTTTCGGCCCCTTCCCGGCTGAGATCTACCACGCCGAATTCCCCAATCCGCTGCATGGCGTCAGCGTGGCCGACGCCATGCGCTCCATCGAGCACATCTTCAAGTACGACGTCGAAGCCGACCGGGTGGCCGCCATCATGCTGGAGCCGGTGCAGGGCGAAGGCGGCTTCTACATCGCACCGCCCGAGTTTGCCCAAGCGCTGCGCGCCCTGTGCGACAAACACGGCATCGTGCTGATCGCCGACGAGGTGCAGACCGGCGCAGGCCGCACCGGCACTTGGCTGGGTTGCGAGCAGTGGGGTGTGGTGCCCGACCTCATCACCATGGCCAAGAGCATGGCGGGCGGCTTCCCGCTGGCCGCCGTGATCGGTAAAGCCGACATCATGGACCAGCCGCTGCCCGGCGGCTTGGGCGGCACCTATGCCGGCAGCCCGCTGGCCTGCGCCGCCGCGCTGGCGGTGCTCGACGTGTTCGAGGAAGAACGACTCATCGAGCGCTCCCACGCAGTCGGCCAACGTCTGATGAATGGTCTGCGCACCTTGGCGGCCCAGCACGTCGAAATCCAAGACGTGCGCGGCTTGGGCTCGATGGTGGCGATCGAGCTGTTCGACGGCGGCGACCACCAGCAACCCGCCGCCGACCTGACCAAACGCATGTGCATGGAAGCGCTCCAGCGCGGGCTGGTGCTGCTGTCGTGCGGCGTCTATGCCAACGTGATCCGCATTCTGGTGCCCCTCACCGCCAGCGATGCCTTGCTCGATGAAGGGCTGGCCATCATGGGCGAGGCGTTGCAGGCGGCCAAGGGTTGATGCCTGTCATCACCTAACCGGCCACGGATGCAGCGCAGGCTCACGACGGTCGTTCACCTCCTCTGAGAAGGCGGCAAGTCGGTGCACGACCCGTGCGCCACCTCGGCCGCCATGCCGATGCTCTCGCCCAGCGTGGGGTGCGGGTGGATGGTCTTGCCGATGTCCACCGCGTCGGCGCCCATCTCGATGGCCAGCGCGATCTCGCCGATCATGTCGCCCGCATGGGTGCCGACGATGCCGCCGCCCAGGATCTTGCCGTGGCCATGGGCCTCGGGCGAGTCGTCGAACAGCAGCTTGGTGAAGCCTTCGTCGCGGCCGTTGGCGATGGCGCGGCCGGAGGCCGTCCAGGGGAACAGGCCCTTCTTGACCTTGATGCCCTGCGCCTTGGCCTGGTCCTCGGTCAGGCCCACCCAGGCCACTTCGGGGTCGGTGTAGGCCACGCTGGGGATCACCCTTGCATTGAACGCTGCACTGGCCAGTTCCTGGTTGCCTTGCAGTTCACCAGCGATCACCTCCGCCGCCACGTGCGCCTCGTGCACCGCCTTGTGCGCCAGCATGGGCTGCCCCACGATGTCGCCAATCGCGAAGATGTGCGGCACGTTGGTGCGCATCTGGATGTCAACGTTGATGAAGCCGCGGTCGGTCACCGCCACGCCGGCCTTGTCGGCGGCGATCTTCTTGCCGTTGGGCGTGCGGCCCACGGCCTGTAGCACCAGGTCGTAGCTGCCTTCGCTCTTGCTGCCGTCCAGGCCCTCGAACTGCACCTGGATGCCTTCGGGCGTGGCCGTGGCACCCACGGTCTTGGTCTTCAACATGATGTTGTCGAAGCGGCCCTTGTTCATCTTCTCCCAGACCTTGACCAGGTCGCGGTCGGCGCCCTGCATCAGGCCGTCCATCATCTCGACCACGTCCAGACGGGCGCCCAGCGTGCTGTACACCGTGCCCATCTCCAGGCCGATGATGCCGCCGCCGACGATGAGCATTTTCTTGGGCACACCCGGCAGCGCCAGTGCGCCGGTGGAGTCCACGATGCGTTCGTCCTGCGGGAAGAACGGCAGACGCACGGCCTGCGAGCCGGCGGCGATGATGCACTTCTTGAAAGCCACGACCTTCTTGCTGCCGGTCTTGTCCTGGCCCGTGCCCGTGGTCTCTTCCACTTCGACGTGGTTGGGGCCGACAAAAGCACCATAACCGCGCACGGTGGTGACCTTGCGCATCTTGGCCATGGCGGCCAGGCCGCCGGTCAGCTTGCCGATGACCTTGTCCTTGTGGGCGCGCAGCTTGTCCACGCTGACCGTGGGCTGGCCGAACTCCACGCCCAGGTCACCCAGGTGGCTGACCTCGTCCATGACCGCCGCCACGTGCAGCAGCGCCTTGGACGGGATGCAGCCCACGTTCAGGCAGACGCCGCCCAAAGTGGCGTAGCGTTCGACGAGCACCACCTTCAGGCCCAGATCGGCGGCGCGGAAGGCAGCCGAGTAGCCACCGGGGCCAGCACCCAGCACCAGCAGGTCGCACTCGATGTCGGCACCACCCCCAAAACTGGTGGCAGTTGGCACCACCACCGGTGCCTCCACGAGGGCTGCAACGGGAGCGGCCAACGCCGAGGCAGGTACAGGTGCTTGCGCTGTCGCAGAAACTTCAGCTGCGCCCTCCGCATCCAGCACCAGCACCACCTTGCCCTCGCTCACCTTATCGCCCAGCTTGACCTTGAGCTCCTTGACCACGCCGGCGTGCGACGAGGGGATCTCCATCGAAGCCTTGTCGGACTCGACGGTGATGAGGCTCTGCTCGGCCTTGACGGTGTCGCCCGGCTTGACCAGCAGTTCGATGACCGCAACCTCGTCGAAGTCGCCGATGTCGGGAACCTTGATGTCCATGAATGCCATGTTCCGGCTCCTTTACAGCAGGACGCGACGGAAGTCGCTCAGGATCTGGCCCAGATACGCGTTGAAGCGGGCCGCCGCAGCGCCGTCGATCACGCGGTGGTCCCAGGTCAGCGACAGCGGCAGCATCAGGCGCGGCACGAACTGCTTGCCGTCCCACACCGGTTCCATCTGGCTCTTGCAGACGCCCAGAATGGCGACTTCGGGCGCGTTGATGATGGGCGTGAAGTAACGGCCACCGATGCCGCCCAGGCTGGAGATGGTGAAGGTGGCACCGCTCATGTCGGCCGGTCCCAGCTTGCCGTCGCGCGCCTTCTTGGCGAGTTCGGCCATCTCTTGGCTGATCTGCAGCACGCCCTTCTTGTCGGCGTCCTTGATGACCGGAACCACCAAACCGTTGGGCGTGTCGGCCGCAAAACCGATGTGCCAGTAGTTCTTGTAGATCAGCGCGTCACCATCGAGCGAGCCGTTGAACTCGGGGAACTTCTTGAGCGCGGCAACGGACGCCTTGATCAGGAAGGCCAGCATGGTGACCTTCACGGCGGCAGCGCCGTTTCCAGATTTCGCGCTCTTCTCGTTGTCCAGGTTGGTGGCCACGCGGAAGGCTTCGAGGTCGGTGATGTCGGCGTCGTCGTGGTTGGTGACGGCCGGGATCATCACGGCGTTGCGCAGCAGGTTGGCGCCGCTGATCTTCTTGATGCGGCCCAGCTCCTTGCGCTCGATGGGGCCGAACTTGGCGAAATCGACCTTGGGCCAGGGGATCAGGCCCAGCTCGGAGCCACCACCGCCCACTGCGGCGGCGGGTGCCTTGGCCGCCTGCGCCAAGGTCTGGATGGCACCAGCCATCACCGACTGCGTGAAGCGCTGCACGTCTGCCTGGGTGATGCGGCCTTTAGTCCCTGAACCCTGCACTTCGGCCAGCGGCACGCCGAGTTCGCGGGCCAGCTTGCGCACCGATGGCGAGGCGTGCGGCAAGACCCGCGCCGCTGTGGCGCTGGGGTTATGGGCAGGCGGGTTGTGGATGGACGGGTTGTTGATGGGCGCTGCGGCAGCAGGCACGCTGGCTGCGGGCGCTGCCGCAACCGGGGCCGACACCGAGGCCGATGCCGCCACTAGCGCAGCCGGTGCAGCCGACACCGGGGCCGGTGCGGCGACGACCGCCGGGGTCGCCGGGGACGCCGCCCCTGCTGCCGCTGCCCCCGCACTCGCAACGCCTTCCACGATCGCCAGCAGGTCGCCGATGTTGATCTTGTCGCCCAGTTTGACCTTGAGCTGCTGGATCACCCCCGCCGCTGCCGAGGGAATCTCCATCGACGCCTTGTCGCTCTCCACGGTCACGAGCGACTGATCCAGCGCCACCGTGTCACCGGGCTTGACCAGCAGTTCGATCACCGCCACGTCAGAAAAATCCCCGATGTCCGGGACTCTCACTTCTATCAGTGCCATGTTCTTGCTCCGGTCGATCAGGCGTACAGGGGGTTCACTTTGTTGGCGTTGATACCGTACTTGGCAATCGCCTCGGCCACCTTGGCAGCGGGTACCGTGCCTTCTTCGGCCAGCGCCTTGAGCGCCGCCACCACGATGTAATGCCGGTTGATCTCGAAGTGCTGGCGCAGCTTGCTGCGGAAGTCGCTGCGGCCAAAGCCGTCGGTGCCCAGCACCTTGTAGGTGCGCCCTTTCGGGATGAAGGGCCGTATCTGGTCGGCAAACGACTTCATGTAGTCGGTCGATGCCACCACCGGGCCGGTGTGCTTGTCGAGTTGCCGGGTCACGAACGGCAGGCGCGGCGCATCGGTCGGGTGCAACAGGTTCCAGCGCTCGCAGTCCTGGCCATCGCGGGCCAGTTCGTTGAAGCTCGGGCAACTCCACACGTTGGCCGCCACCCCCCAGTCTCGTTCCAGCAATTCTTGGGCAAACAGGCTCTCGCGCAGGATGCTCCCCGAACCTAGCAGTTGCACCCGCGGCGTCAGCTTGGCCCCCTCTTGGCACAGGTACATGCCCTGGATGATCTGCTCCTCGGTGCCCGGCGTCAGGCCCGGCATGGCGTAGTTCTCGTTGAGCAGCGTCAGGTAGTAAAAGACGTTGTCCTGCTGCTCGACCATGCGCTTCAAGCCGTGGTGAATGATCACGCCGACTTCGTGCGCGAAGCTCGGGTCGTAGCTCACGCAGTTGGGTAGGGTGCCGGCCAGAATCTGGCTGTGGCCGTCTTCGTGCTGCAAGCCTTCGCCGTTGAGCGTGGTGCGCCCCGACGTGCCACCCAGCAGGAAGCCGCGCGCCTGCATGTCGCCCGCCGCCCAGGCCAGATCGCCGATACGCTGGAAGCCGAACATCGAGTAGTAAATGTAGAACGGCACCATGATGCGGTTGTTGCTGCTGTACGAGGTGGCCGCCGCGATCCAACTGGCCATGCCGCCCGCTTCGTTGATGCCCTCCTGCAAAATCTGCCCGGCCTTGTCCTCCCGGTAGTACATCACCTGCTCTTTGTCCACCGGCGTGTACAACTGGCCCTTCGGGTTGTAGATGCCGATCTGGCGAAACAGCCCTTCCATGCCGAAGGTGCGGGCTTCGTCCACTAGGATGGGCACCACGCGCGGCCCCAGCACCGGGTCGCGCAGCAGTTGCGTGAGAAAGCGCACATAGGCCTGCGTGGTCGAGATTTCACGGCCTTCGGCCGTCGGCTCCAGCACCGACTTGAACGTGTCGAGCGGCGGGATGGTGAAATTCTCGTCGGCCCGGACACGGCGGTGTGGCAGGTAGCCGCCAAGCGCCTGGCGGCGCTCGTGCAGGTACTTCATTTCGGGCGTGTCGTCGGCTGGCTTGTAAAACGGAATCTGGGGCAGTTCGCCATCGGGGATCGGAATGTTGAAGCGGTCGCGCATGTAGCGGATGTCGTCGTCGCTGAGCTTTTTGGTCTGGTGGGCGGTGTTCTTGCCCTCGCCCGCACGGCCCATGCCATAGCCTTTGACGGTCTTGACCAGCAGCACCGTGGGCTGCCCGGTCTGGTTGTGGTGCGCTCGATGGAAGGCGGCGTACACCTTCTGCGCATCGTGACCACCACGGCGCAGCGCCGAGATGTCGGCATCGCTCATTTTGGACACCAACTCCAGCACCTTGGGGTCACGGCCAAAGAAGTTCTTGCGCACAAAGGCACCGTCATTCGCTTTGAACGCCTGGTAGTCGCCGTCCAGCGTGTCGAGCATGACCTTGCGCAGGCTGCCGTCCTTGTCGCGGGCCAGCAGCGGGTCCCAGTTGCTGCCCCACAGCAGCTTGATGACGCTCCAGCCAGAACCGCGAAACTCGCCTTCCAACTCCTGGATGATCTTGCCGTTGCCGCGCACCGGGCCGTCGAGGCGCTGCAGGTTGCAGTTGACCACGAACACCAGATTGTCCAGCCCCTCACGCGCCGCCAGCCCAATCGCCCCCAGGCTCTCGGGTTCGTCCATCTCGCCGTCGCCGCAGAACACCCACACCTTGCGCTGCGACGTGTCGGCAATGCCACGGGCATGCAGATACTTCAGAAAACGCGCCTGGTAGATCGCCATCAAAGGGCCCAAGCCCATGGACACGGTGGGGAACTGCCAGAACTCGGGCATCAGCTTGGGATGCGGATAGCTCGACAAGCCCTTGCCATCGACTTCCTGGCGGAAGTGCAGCAGTTGCTCTTCAGTGATGCGCCCTTCCATGAAAGCCCGGGCGTAAATGCCGGGTGAGCTGTGGCCCTGGATGTAGAGCAGGTCGCCGCCGTGGCTGCCGCCGGTGGCGGTGTTGTCGGCATGCCAGAAGTGGTTGAAGCCACAGGCGAACATATGGGCCAGCGACTGAAAGGAACTGATGTGCCCGCCCAGGTCGCCGCCATCGGCCGGATCAAGGCGGTTGGCCTTGACCACCATGGCCATGGCATTCCAGCGCATGTAGGCACGCAGTCGGCCTTCCAGCTCCAGGTTGCCCGGGCTACGCTCTTCCTCGTCAGACTCCAGCGTGTTGACATAGCCGGTGGTGGCCGAAAACGGCATATCGACACTGTGTTCACGCGCCATTTCGAGCAGTTGCTCGAGCAGATAGTGCGCCCGTTGCGGCCCTTCTCGCTCGATCACGGCGGTCAAGGCATCCAGCCACTCCCGCGTTTCTTGTTGATCCATATCGGGCGCACTGAGCACGTTGTTCACCGACTGCGCGTTGGGCATTGCTTGTCTCCTGTCAGATGGGTCGCCAAAGATTACGGCCAGAGAGCCGACCTGTCAGCAAGTTTCGCATAAATTTCTGAATATTTCAATATGCAGATCATGATTTCTTATTGTGAAATGTAATCAGAGAATCCGCCGTGGGTTTTCCCCTAGACTAGCGTGATGCCGCAAACGGATGCCAAGACCCGCAAGACCGCGCCCGCCCCCATACTCTGGTGGAGGTCCTGGTGGCGCGGGTTGAGCCCAGCCAAACAGGATCGCCTGGTCGGACTCGGGCCTTTGTTTTCGGTCCTGCTTTTCATGGGTGCGATTGCGGCCGCACTGACCTATTTCACCATCGAGGAGTCTCATCGGGAGCACGAAGCCATTGCCCGTGACGTGGAATATGCACAGCAACGGCTGCGCTTGCGCCTGATCGAGCGCCAAGAGCAACTCATGCGGATCGCCCGTGACATTTCCATCCGGGAAATCGAGGAAACCGAGTTCGGCTTTCAGGCCCAAAGCCTAATCAACCAGCACCCCGAGCTGCTTGCCATCACCTGGCTCAATGCCCGCCGCGAAGTGGTGACGGCTTACGCCTCAGCCAGCGCTCCCGCATTCATGAACCGCATGGCCGGGCAGTCGTTTGCACCCGACGCCTTCGAGGGCTATTTCGAGCGGGTCAGAGACCTACGGCAGTCGCTCTACAGCCGCCCCGCACCCATCGACAAGCGCGACAGCCATTTCTTCCTGATGATCCCCTTGAACGAACAAGGACGATTCAGTGGCGTGGTACTGGCCGAATATTCCGTCGATGGGCTTCTTCGGTTGGGCGTCCCCACGGACATCACCGCCCGCTACAGCATCGCACTGATCAATGAAGACCGGACCATCATCGCTGGAAGCCTTGATACCCCCACGATGCCCGGGCAGCGTCAGTGGCCCT
Source organism: Tepidimonas sp. UBA997 (assembly GCA_002291945.1). Lineage (GTDB taxonomy): Bacteria > Pseudomonadota > Gammaproteobacteria > Burkholderiales > Burkholderiaceae_C > UBA997. The sequence goes on along the minus strand of DBAZ01000039.1, from coordinate 9,480 downwards.
GGTCACCCCGCCCACTGACTTATGAAATGCCCGTGGCACCGGTCGGCGAAAGCTTGCTGATCCGCGCCACCGGCTACCGCATCAACCGCGACCATACGGGTCAAGCGTTCTTCTGGGTCGTCGGCTCCCTGAGTGTCCTGACCGTTTGGATGCTGCTGGCCAATCTGCGCCACAGCCGCCGCCGCCTGCAGGTGCAACGAGCGCTCATTCTTGAAACCAATTTCCGACGCGCCATGGAAAACTCCATGCTCACCGGGATGCGCGCACTGGACATGAAAGGGCGCATCACTTACGTCAACCCCGCTTTTTGCTCCATGACCGGCTGGACAGAGGAAGATCTGCTGGGCTCCGAAGCTCCGTTTCCTTACTGGCCAGACACTGAAATTGAAAACCTGAGCGCTCGTCTGGAAGACGAATTGAATGGCAAAACCACGCCGGGCGGCTTTGAAGTGCCGGTGCAGCGCAAAAACGGCAGTGTCTTTTCCGCTCGCATGTATGTGTCGCCCCTGGTGGATGGCCAAAACCATCAGACCGGCTGGATGACTTCCATGACCGATATCACCGAGCCCAAACGCATCCGCGAGGAATTGACGGCTTCTTACGAACGCTTCACCACCGTGCTCGACAGTCTGGACGAGGCCATTTCCGTGGCCCCCCTGAACAGCGCCGAGTTGCTGTTCGCCAACCGGATGTACCAGACTTGGTTTGGCATGAGCGGCAAAGGGCACCGCAATCTGGTCGATTTGTCTTCCTCGTTACCGGCCAACCCCCTGATTGAAAGTGGCGACCACGTCGATGTGCTGGCCGGGCTGCCGACCGACGCCCTGTTTGAAGCAGCCACGGACAACGCGGTCATTTTTCTGAGCGAATTGAACAAGTGGCTGGAAGTCCGCACCCGCTACCTGACTTGGGTGGACGGGCGACTGGCGCAAATGGTGATTGCGACCGATGTCACGGCCCGCAAGCAGGCCGACATGCAGGCAGCGCTGCAACAGGAGCGGGCCGAAACCGCCAGCCGCCTCATCACCATGGGTGAAATGGCCTCCAGCGTGGCCCACGAGTTGAATCAACCCCTGACGGCCATCAGCAACTACAGCAGCGGCATGATCGCCCGACTGCAGAAAAAACAGATCTCGGAAGACGAGTTGCTGGTGGCGCTGGGCAAAACCGCTCGACAGGCGCAGCGTGCCGGGCAAATCATCCAGCGCATTCGGGCGTTCGTCAAACGCAGCGAACCCAACCCGACCCCGTCCGATGTGGCGCAGATGGTCAGCAACGCCACCGAGCTCGCCGACATCGAACTGCGGCGCAACCTGATACGCCTGAGCACCTACGTGGCGGCCCGGCTGCCCAAGCTGATGGTTGACCCGATTCTGATCGAACAGGTGCTCATCAACTTGCTGAAAAACGCCGGCGAGGCCATCAGCCAGGCCCAACGACCAGTCGGCCAGCGGCTGGTAGAGCTGTGTGTGACGCCAAAGAAAATCGACGCCATCGAGGCCATCGAGTTCGTGGTGACGGACAATGGCAACGGCATACCGCCGGGCAAGCTGGACATGATTTACGAAGCCTTTTACAGCACCAAATCCGAAGGCATGGGCATAGGGCTCAAGCTCTGCCGCTCCATCGTCGAGTCGCACCACGGCAGGCTGCAGGCGCGAAACCTCTACAATGGAACAGATGTAACCGGGTGCGAGTTCAGTTTCTGGATACCTTCGGGGCCGTCTGTCAATCCGTGACTACCCTGAGCCTGCCCGGCGCAGACAGCGCACAACCAGAAAGAGCGAGATGAGCCTGATTCCGAAGCGTGGCACGGTCTATGTCGTTGACGACGATGAAGCCGTTCGTGATTCCCTGCAATGGCTGCTGGAAGGCCAAGACTACCGGGTTCGATGCTTCGAGTCGGCCGAAGCATTCATCAGCCGATACGATCCGCGTGAAGTCGCCTGCCTGATTGCCGACATCCGCATGAGCGGCATGAGCGGGATGGAATTGCAGGATCGGCTGATCGAGCGGCATTCACCGTTGCCGATCGTCTTCATCACCGGTCATGGTGACGTGCCGATGGCCGTGGCGTCCATGAAAAAGGGCGCACTCGACTTCATCCAGAAGCCCTTCAACGAAGCGCAACTGCTGCAACTGGTCGAACGGATGCTCGAAGCCGCCCGCGAACAGTTCAGCGAACACCAGCAGGCCGCCAACCGCGACGCCCTGCTCGGCAAACTGACGACGCGCGAGTCGCAAGTGCTGGAGCGGATCGTGGCGGGGCGGCTCAACAAGCAGATCGCCGACGACCTCGGCATCAGCATCAAGACGGTCGAAGCCCACCGCGCCAACATCATGGAGAAGCTGGGTGCCAACACCGTCGCCGACCTGCTGAAAATCGCCCTCTCCACCACCACCGCCAAAGTCTGACGCCTGCACCCTCATGACCGCCCAACTGATCGACGGCAACGCCCTTTCCCGCCAGCTTCGCGCCGAACTGACCCAGCGCGTGCAGACGCTCAAGCAGCAGGGCAGCACCCCCGGCTTGGCGGTGATTCTGGTCGGCGAGAACCCGGCCAGCCAGGTGTATGTGCGCAACAAGGTCAAGGCGTGCGCAGAAGTCGGCATGCACTCGGTGCTGGAAACCTACGCCGCCAGCCTGAGCGAAGCGGCATTGCTGGCCCGCGTCCAAGCCCTGAACCACGACCCAGCCATCCACGGCATTCTGGTGCAACTGCCCTTGCCGCCCCACATCGACGCGCAGAAGGTGATTGAAACCATCAGCCCGGCCAAGGATGTGGACGGCTTCCACGTCGCCAGCGCCGGAGCGCTGATGGTCGGCCAGGCCGGTTTCTGGCCCTGCACGCCCTATGGCTGCATGAAAATGCTCGAGAGCATCGGCTACCCGTTGCGCGGCAAACATGCGGTGGTGATTGGTCGCAGCAATATCGTGGGCAAACCCATGGCCATGCTGCTGCTGCAGCAGGACGCCACCGTCACCATCTGCCACTCGCGCACCGCAGACCTCAAGGCCCTGACCTTGCAAGCCGATGTGATCGTGGCCGCCGTGGGCAAGCGCAAGGTGCTGACCGCCGACATGGTCAAGCCCGGTGCGGTGGTACTCGACGTGGGCATGAACCGCAACGAAGCCGGCAAACTCTGCGGGGACGTGGATTTCGACGGCGTCAAAGCGGTGGCGGGCTACCTCACCCCGGTGCCGGGCGGCGTCGGCCCGATGACCATCACCATGCTGCTGGTCAACACCCTGGAGTCAGCTGAGCGACTGCTAGGCGGGCGATCCGCTTAATCCTGGGCAAGCGCTGGCGTCTGCGCACGCTGGGCAAACCACCACAGCACGCGCCAAGCGCACAGCCATTGCAGCACCACAAGGGCGCTGCCCAGGGTGTGCCAGAAACGCAGATCGGCACCCATGCTGCGTGCCGTCAGGATGCGTTCTGCCACGCCATGCTCCTGCACCAGGGCCGCGAGTGCCGCCAGCAGCAGCCACGGCAACAACACCCAGCGGGCCGTCACTTCAGCGGACTGCAGGCGCTGCAAGCGGCCCCACAGCAGGATGAGCAACGCAATCGCGACACTCGCCCAGGCCTGCACCTGAAACAGCTTGGCAGCATAGGGGCCGGCCAGAGCCGGGTTGCCGAGCACGGCAAAGGCCATCGGCACGGCCACGAAACTCAAGGCGGTCAAGCCGCCCCACCACAGCGCAGCGAGCAGCAGGGGCCAGCGCTCCAGAAACGACTGCATTGGGGCATCACTCGTAGCGAACGGCCACGACTTCGAATCGCTTGACACCGCCGGGCGCCTGCACCTCGGCCACGTCGCCTTCTTCCTTGCCGATCAATGCGCGCGCAATGGGGCTCGAAATGTTGATCAGGCCTTTCTTCAGGTCGGCTTCGTCTTCGCCCACGATCTGGTAAGCGACGGGTTCGCCGGTGGTCTCTTCTTCCAGTTCCACCGTGGCACCGAACACCACCTTCCCGCCCCCATCGACAGCCGCCGGGTCGATGATCTGGGCCATCGACAATTTGCCTTCAATTTCAGCAATACGCCCTTCGATGAAGCCCTGCCGCTCCTTGGCGGCATCGTAGTCGGCGTTTTCGCTCAAGTCACCCTGAGCACGAGCTTCGGCGATGGCCGTGATGACGGCTGGGCGATCGATGGTTTTGAGGCGGTGCAACTCCTCCTTGAGCTGGTCGGCACCGCGCTTGGTCACGGGTATGGTCGGCATGGGTCTTTCTCCAAAAGGAAACCGCCGATCGTTCCCAATCGGCGGTGTCGTTGGTCAGATTATGCCCGAAGCGCAAGGGCCACAGGGATCCCTGCACCCTCGGGTAAGCCCGAATGACTCAGGCCAGCAGTTCGGCATGCATCTCTTGCACAGAAATGACGCCCAGGCTGTCGAGGCTCTTCATGCCTTCGACCGCCGCTTCAGCGCCGGAAATGGTGGTGAAGGTGGTCACGCGGTTGAGCAGGGCCGAGGTGCGGATGTAGCGCGAATCGGCAATCGCGTTGCGGCGCTCCTCTACCGTGTTGATGACCAGCGCGATCTCGCCGTTCTTGACCATGTCCACGATGTTGGGGCGACCTTCGGCCACCTTGTTGACCACGGCACACGGCACACCGGCGGCCTCGATCGCCGCCGCCGTACCGCGTGTGGCCACCAGCACGAAGCCCATGTCGTGCAGTTCACGGGCCACCAGCACGGCACGCCCTTTGTCGGACGATTTGACCGAGAGGAACACCTTGTTGACCGCATCCGTCGGGCGCGGGAGTTTGGTGCCTGCACCGAGTTGCGATTTCACAAACGCTGCGCCAAAGGTCTTGCCCACGCCCATCACCTCGCCGGTGGACTTCATCTCGGGGCCGAGTATGGTGTCCACACCGGGGAACTTGACGAACGGGAACACCGCCTCCTTGACGCTGAAGTACGGCGGCGTCACCTCTTGGGTGATGCCCTGCTGCACCAGCGTGCGGCCCGCCATGCAGCGCGCCGCCACCTTGGCCAACTGAATACCCGTGGCCTTGGAGACAAACGGCACCGTGCGCGAAGCGCGCGGGTTGACTTCCAGCACGAAAATCACGTCTTTCTTGACGCCGCCCTCATCGGCTTCCTGGATGGCGAACTGCACGTTCATCAGGCCGACCACGTTGAGCGCATGGGCCATGGCGGAGGTCTGGCGCTTGATCTCATCGACGGTGGCCTGGCCGAGGTAATACGGCGGCAGCGAACAGGCCGAATCGCCCGAATGCACACCGGCTTGCTCGATGTGCTCCATCACGCCGCCGATCAGCACCTGGCCCGAGGTGTCGCGGATGCAATCGACGTCGCACTCGATGGCATCACTCAGGAACCGATCGAGCAGCACCGGCGAGTCGTTGCTCACCTTCACCGCTTCGCGCATGTAGCGCTCCAGGTCGCGCGGCTCGTGGACGATTTCCATGGCGCGGCCACCCAGCACGTAGCTCGGGCGCACCACCAGCGGGTAGCCCAGCTCGGCGGCCTTGTTCATGGCCTCGGTTTCGGTGCGGGCGGTGGCGTTGGGCGGCTGGCGCAGGCCTAGCTCGTGCAGCAGCTTCTGGAAGCGCTCGCGGTCTTCGGCGGCGTCGATCATGTCGGGCGTGGTGCCGATGATGGGCACGCCATTGGCTTCGAGGCCCAGCGCCAGCTTGAGCGGGGTCTGGCCGCCGTACTGCACGATCACGCCCAGCGGTTTTTCCTTATCGACGATTTCCAGCACGTCCTCCAGCGTCAGCGGCTCGAAGTACAGGCGGTCCGAGGTGTCGTAGTCGGTCGAGACGGTTTCCGGGTTGCAGTTGACCATGATGGTCTCGTAGCCGTCCTCGCGCAGGGCGAGTGCGGCGTGTACGCAGCAGTAGTCGAATTCGATGCCCTGGCCGATGCGGTTCGGGCCACCGCCGAGCACCATGATCTTCTGGCGCTCGGAAGGCTGGGCCTCGCACTCGTCCTCGTAGGTCGAGTACATGTAGGCGGTGTTGGTGGCGAATTCGGCGGCGCAGGTGTCCACGCGCTTATAGACGGGGCGCACGCCAAGCGTTCGGCGGGCGTCCCGAACAGATTTTTCGGTGGTTTTGAGCAGCTTGGCCAAGCGACGGTCGCTGAAGCCTTTTTGCTTGAGGGTGCGCAGGGTGTCGGCACTCAAACAGGCCAGTGCACCCTCGCCTTTGTCAGCGGTCAGCTTGTCCAGTTCGAGTTCGATCTTGACGATCTCTTCGATCTGCACCAGAAACCAGGGGTCGATCTTGGTGAACTGATGCACCTCGTCGAGCGACCAGCCAGCGGCGAAGGCATCGCCCACGTACCAGATGCGCTCCGGGCCGGGCTCGCCGAGCTCGCGCTCCAGGATTTCACGATCCTGGGTTTTTTCGTTCATGCCATCGACGCCGACTTCCAGCCCGCGCAGGGCCTTCTGGAAGCTTTCCTGGAAGGTGCGGCCCATCGCCATCACCTCACCCACGCTTTTCATCTGCGTCGTCAGGCGGCTGTCGGCGGTGGGAAATTTCTCGAAGGCGAAGCGCGGGATTTTGGTCACCACGTAGTCGATCGAGGGCTCGAACGAGGCCGGGGTGGCCCCACCGGTGATCTCGTTCTTCAGCTCGTCGAGCGTGTAGCCCACGGCCAGCTTGGCCGCCACCTTGGCAATCGGGAAGCCGGTGGCCTTGGAGGCCAGCGCCGAGGAGCGCGACACACGCGGGTTCATCTCGATGACGATCATGCGACCGTCCTTCGGATTGACCGAAAACTGCACGTTGGAGCCGCCGGTATCGACACCGATCTCGCGCAGCACCGCCAGGCTGGCGTTGCGCATGATCTGGTATTCCTTGTCGGTCAGCGTCTGCGCCGGGGCCACGGTGATCGAGTCGCCGGTATGCACGCCCATCGGGTCGAGGTTCTCGATCGAGCAGACGATGATGCAGTTGTCCGCCTTGTCGCGCACCACTTCCATCTCGTACTCTTTCCAGCCCAGCAGCGATTCTTCGATCAGCAGTTCGTTGGTCGGCGAGGCTTCCAGGCCGCGCTTGCAGATGGTCTCGAACTCTTCCGGGTTGTAGGCGATGCCGCCGCCGGTGCCGCCCAAGGTGAAGCTGGGGCGGATCACGGTCGGGAAACCGACCGTCTTTTGCACCGCCCAGGCTTGCTCCATGCTGTGCGCAATGCCGGAACGCGCCGAACCGAGGCCGATGCGGGTCATCGCGTCCTTGAACTTCAGGCGGTCTTCGGCCTTGTCGATGGCTTCGGGCGTGGCACCGATGAGTTCGCAGCCGTACTTGGCCAGCACGCCGTGGCGCCACAGGTCGAGTGCGCAGTTGAGCGCGGTCTGGCCGCCCATGGTGGGCAGGATGGCGTCCGGGCGCTCCTTGGCCATGATCTTCTCGACCGTCTGCCAGGTGATGGGCTCGATGTAGGTGACGTCGGCCGTGGCCGGGTCGGTCATGATGGTGGCAGGGTTGCTGTTGATCAGGATGACCCGGTAGCCCTCCTCGCGCAAGGCCTTGCAGGCCTGCACGCCGGAGTAGTCGAACTCGCAGGCCTGACCGATGACGATCGGGCCAGCGCCGATGATGAGGATGCTCTTGATGTCAGTGCGCTTGGGCATATTCGCTCTCGCAGAACCGCTCCAAGGGAGCGAAGGCCCCAATCACTCGGATCGGTTGGGGCAATGAAACGGCGCAGCCGTGAACGTGGGGGTGCATCAACCTTGGGCCTCCATCATCTGGATGAAGCGGTCGAACAGGTAGGCGATGTCGTGCGGGCCGGGCGAAGCCTCGGGGTGGCCCTGGAAGCAGAAAGCGGGCCGGTCGGTGCGCTCCAGGCCTTGCAAGGTGCCGTCGAACAGGCTGACGTGGGTGGCACGCAGGTGGGCGGGCAGCGTCGCCATGTCCACCGCAAAGCCGTGGTTCTGGCTGGTGATGCTGACGCGGCCGTTATCGAGGTCTTTGACCGGGTGGTTGGCACCGTGGTGGCCATGCGCCATCTTGAAGGTCTGGGCACCACTGGCCAGCGCCATGATCTGGTGGCCCAAGCAGATACCGAACACCGGCAGACCGGTCTCGATGAGTTCCCTGGCCGCCGCTATCGCGTAATCGCAGGGCTGCGGGTCGCCCGGGCCGTTGGACAGGAAGATGCCGTCCGGCTGGTGCTCGAGCACCTCGGCAGCGGGGGTTTGCGCGGGCACCACCGTGACCTTGCAGCCGCGCTCGGCCAACATGCGCAGGATGTTTTTCTTCACACCGAAGTCGTAGGCCACCACATGAAAACGCGGGGTGCCCAACTCGCCATAGCCGGGCCTGCCGTCTGCGCGGGCCAGTTGCCATTCGGTCTGGGTCCAGACGTAAGCCTGCCGGGTACTCACCACCCGGGCCAGGTCTTGCCCGGCCATACTGGGGGCCGCTTGTGCTGCGGCAAGCGCCCGCGCCTTGATCTCGTCGGTGACAGGCTGGCCTTGGGCCAAACCGATGATGGCACCGTTCTGCGCACCTTTTTCGCGCAGGATGCGGGTGAGCTGGCGCGTGTCGATGCCGGCAATCGCGACCGTGCCTTCGCGTTGCAGGTAGGCACTCAGCGTCAACTGGGAGCGGAAGTTGGAAGCAAGCAGGGGCAGGTCTTTGATGATCAGGCCAGCGGCGTGGACGGCATCGGCCTCCACGTCTTCCTCGTTGATGCCGTAGTTGCCGATGTGCGGATACGTGAGCGTCACGATCTGCTGGCGGTAGCTCGGGTCGGTGAGGATTTCCTGATAACCGGTGATGGCGGTGTTGAAGACCACCTCACCCACGGTCTGACCCGTGGCACCGATGGAAACACCGCTAAAGACCGTGCCGTCTGCGAGAGCGAGGATGGCTTTTGCTGGGACGGAAAACACGGAACACTCCATTTTTTGCACGCACCCGACTCGGAAACGGCAGGCATTTCGGAGCAGGCTGGCACCAGTCCAGCAGCAGGCGCGTAAGTTTAGGGTAAACCTGCTGATTATAGCCCGGCCCTCAGCCGGTGCCGGGCTGCGCTAGGGCGTTCAGAGCACTCGAGGCACTGAGGGCGCTTGCATGCAGACAAATCGCCGCCGCCGCCGCGACGTTGAGCGATTCCTCGCCGCCGGGCTGCGCGATGCGTATGCGATGCCCGGCCTGCGCCAGCAAGGGCTGGGCCACGCCCTGCCCTTCATGGCCGAGCAGCCAGGCACAGGGCCAAGGCAGTCGGGCCTGGTGCAACCATTGCCCTTGGTGAGAACTGGTGGCCAGCAGCGGCACCGCCAACTGCGGCATGTCGTCGATCGCTGCGCCTTCGCACAGATGCAGGCCAAAGTGCGCTCCCATGCCCGCACGCACGACCTTGGGCGACCAGATCGCCACCGTCCCCTTGAGGGCCACCACTTGCTGAAAACCCATGGCGGCGGCGCTGCGCAAAATCGAGCCGACGTTGCCCGGATCCTGCAAACGATCCAGCACCACGGTCGGCAA
>DBAZ01000063.1:34445-84123 GCA_002291945.1 Tepidimonas sp. UBA997 | reverse complement strand
TCCTGCCAACAGGTGCCAGCGGTGCCGGCGTTTACCCCCTGTCCCCGATCAACTCAGGTGGGGGAGTTTGAGGTGGCCATCAGTGGGGGAGTTTGGGTGGCCGCCGGGGATCGGGCCCAACCTCTACCTGTTCATCTACGCCGAACTGGTTGACACCCTGACCACGGCCTTCGCTACCGTGGCTTACGTGTCCTTCATTTCCTACCTGACGAGCCAGGTCTATACCGCCACCCAGTACGCCTTGCTGGCTTCGGTCAGCAACCTGGGGCGGACGTCGGTCGCCATGGCCAGCGGCACCTTGGTCACGTGGCTGGACAGTTGGGCCTGGTTCTACGTCATCACGACGCTGATGGTCATCCCGAGCCTGATTTTGCTCTGGTGGATCCGCCACCGCCTGCAGCAGCGGCTGGGCGACGTATTTGCCAAGGTGGTGTCCTGACCTTGGCCCGCAGCCGCTGAATTACCAGCCCCACAAAGCCCAGACGCCCAGCAGCGCCAGCACGGCTGCAGCGCCGATGTGGATGGCCCGCACCGGCAAGCGGTGCGCCATGCGGTCGCCCAGCCACACGGCCGGTGCGTTGGTCAGCATCATGCCCAGCGTGGTGCCCACGACCACGGCCAACCAGGCATTGAACTGGGCCGCCAGCGCCACGGTGGCAAGCTGGGTCTTGTCGCCCATTTCGGCCAGGAAGAACAGCACACAGGTGGTGCCAAACACGCCCCAGCGGCTCGGGGTGTCGGGCTGGGCGTTCAGTTTGTCGGGGATCAGCATCCACACCGCCATGGCCAGAAAGCCCAGACCCAGCACCCAGCGCAGCAGGTCGTCAGTGAGCCAGCGAGCCATCAGCAGGCCGAGCCAGCCGGCCAGCGCATGATTGACCAGGGTGGCCAGGAAAATGCCCCAGACGATGGGCCAGGGCTTGCGAAAACGGGCCGCCAGCAAGAGGGCCAGCAACTGGGTTTTGTCGCCCATTTCGGCCAGCGCCACCAAGCCGGTGGAAATAAGGAAGGCTTCCATGATGAGGCTGTAGGGGCTGGCGCACTGTCCACGGCCACGACCCCTCCCAGCCCGAGACGAGGGGTGATGACCATGGGTCTTGCCAGACTGCTGAGTTGCCACTGCCATGCCCGTGTTCGGCAAGCGTGTTGACAGTGGCCCCACCTAAGTGGTGGGCGGCTACTCCCCCAAAGGTGGCTCGAGTGTAAGCGGTTTTTACTGACTCGCTCAGGCCACCGAGCGAACTTGGCGGCTAGGCGGCTAGGCGACCCACCCCGGTGCTGGATGTTCAGGCCTGCACTGCCGATGAACCGTCAATCGTTTACATGATCGGTTGCATGATCGGCGCGGGGTTGATCGCGAGGTTGATCGCGGGGTTGATCGCGGGGTTGATCGCGGGGTTGGTTGCGGGCAGCCGGTTGGAAATGCCGCTGGCCACATGCCCGGCGGGCACATGCTGCGCGGCGTGCTCGATGTGGCCGGTCTGGTCGTCGAAGAAGAAATCGGGTTCGAATTCGCGCAGGAATTCGCCCTTGGCCAGCCCACCGAGGAACATGGCTTCATCGACTTCGATGTTCCAGTCCATCAGGGTGCGGATGGCGCGTTCATGGGCCGGGGCACTGCGTGCGGTGACCAGCGCGGTGCGGATGCGCATGGCGGCCGTGCCGGCATTCTGCAGCCGGTGCAAGGCTTCCAGCAGCGGCTTGAAAGGCCCCCCCGCCAGCGGCAGCGCGGCTTTGCTGGCCTCGTGCTGCTGGAAGGCGCTCAGACCCTGCGCTTGGAAGACCTGCTCGGCTTCGTCGGAAAACAGCACGGCGTCGCCGTCAAAGGCGATGCGCACTTCGTGGGGATGCGCCCCGCTGGCCCGCACCGACTGCGGATAGACCTGGGCGGCAGGCACCCCGGCGTCGAGTGCAGCGCGCACGTCGCTCAGGTGGGCGGACAGAAACAGGTTGGCACGCAAGGGGCGCAGGTAGCGCCAGGGGGCTTGGCCGCGGGTGAACACCCCGCGCTGTATCGTGAGGCCGTAATGCTTGGCCGAACGAAAGACGCGCATGCCCGAAACCGGGTCGTTGCGCGAAAGTATGACCACTTCCACCCTGGGGTGCCCGGGCGTGTTGAAGCTCAGCAGCTTGTGGACCAGCGAAAACGCCACCCCACACGCCGCAGGCTGCTCCAGCCGATCCAGTTGCAATTGCATGTAGGCCCGGTCGTCGCCTTGCTCGAAGACCCGGTTTTCGGCTTCGAAATCGAACAGCGCACGCGAGGAAATGGCCACCACCAGTTGGCCGTCTAGGGAAATCGGCATGACCGCGATATTAGCGCGTCTGCGCACTGCAAGCAGGCGGCGCGGGGGTCACGCCGGAGTCACGCCAGCGGCAAGGTATGGATGCGCCAGCCGCCAAAGTCGCACGGCGTCGTGGGCCAGTCGTGGGCCTGCAGGGTATGCCCGTCGTGGGGTGGCCGGGTGAGCAGGCATTCCACGGCCCGGATCACCCCTGCATGCGTGAGCCAGATCACGGTTTCGGCCCGCTCGGCTTGCGCCACGTGCTGGCAGTGCGCCAGGGCGCGCTGCGTCCGCTGCAGCAAGGCCTGCACCGACTCGCCAGCGCCGGGGCGGTGGGTCAGGAAGTCCTGCGTCCAGGCGTCGATGGCGGCCCGGGGGATGGCATCCCAGAGCTGGCCTTCCCAGTGGCCGAAGTCCATTTCCTGCAAGTCTGGCAAGGGCTGGGAGGCGGGCAGTCCCGCTTGTGCACACGCGGCGGCCAGATCGGCACAACGGCGGGCCGGCGAGTGCCAAAGCCGTGTCGTCTGGTGGCGGGCCGGGTGTGCTTGCCATGCGGCATGCAACTGGCGGGCCGCCGCTCGTGTGCGATTCGGCTCGGCCAGCACGTCGAGTCGCCCATAGCAGGTGCCGGGGGCCACCTGTGGCGTGGCATGACGCACCAGCCAGAGCGACAGGGCGGCAGGGCGCATCAGCGTGCGCCGATGGCCAGCGTCATGGCCAAGTAAAAGCCGATTTCACTCACCTGCTGTGCGGCACCCAAGCCGTCGCCGGTGAAGCCCTGCAGGCGCCGTTGCAAGCGCCAGTGCACCAGCAGCCAGCCCAAGGCCGAGCCGAGCACTCCCCAAAGCAGCACCTGCAGGGTGCGTTCCCCCGACATCAGGCCGCCCAGCCAGGGAGCGGCGACGGTCTGTGCCAGCCAAGCGCTGCAAACGATCGCCGCCAGCAGCCACAGGAAACCGGTGGTCATGGCCTGCAGGCTGATCTGGTCGGCCAGCGGCTTGGACTTGCTGCCCGCCACATCGCCCACATGCGGTAGCCAGCGGATGGTGAGCAAGGGCCAGGTGCGGGACGCGACGTGCGCCAGAAACAGCGCCAGCAAGGCACCCACGAGCGACATCTGGCCCAGCATGGCCAGCAGGCCCACCTTGGCCATGAGTGCCAGCACCAGCGCCATCGCTCCAAAGGCCCCGATGCGCGAATCCTTCATGATCTCCAGCGCCCGCTCGCGCCGCGTGCTGCCGCCCAGCCCATCGGTCAGGTCGGCCAGGCCGTCTTCATGGAATCCGCCGGTCAGCAAGATGGTGGCGAGGGTGCTGAACACCGCCGCCACCCAGATCATGCCCATGACTGGCGGCAGGTACAGGCACAGCAGGCCATACACCGCTGCCGCCACCGCGCCCACCACCCAGCCCACGCCAGCGAAGTGCGCCGCACTGGCTCGCAGCATGGCAGGGCTGAAGCCGACCCACCGCGCCAGCGCACCCGTGATCGGGATGCGGGTGAAAAACTGCACCGCCAGCAAAAAATGTTTCACGGCCTGCATGGCGATCGGGGGCGGGGTGCTGCCGTTCAGCTCAGGAACAGGCGATAGACCGGGTTGTCGGTTTCTTCCACATAGGGGTAGCCCAGCGTGTCGAGAAACTCTTGGAACGCCTTGTCGTCTTGGCGGGGCACCTGCAGGCCGACCAGAATGCGCCCGTAGTCCGCGCCCTGGTTGCGGTAGTGGAACAGGCTGATGTTCCAGCCGGGTCGCATCAGGCTGAGGAACTTGAGCAGGGCACCGGGCCGCTCCGGGAACACGAAGCGCAGCAGGCGTTCGTCCTGCGCCAGCGCCGAGCGCCCGCCCACCATGTGGCGGATGTGCTCCTGAGCCAAGTCGTCGTGGGTGAGGTCCAGCGTGGCGTAGCCGTGCTTGCTGAACGCTAGAGCGATTTTGCTGCTTTCGCCTTTGCCGTGGGTGGTCAGACCCATGAACACATGCGCTCCCTGGTCGTCGCTGATGCGGTAGCTGAATTCGGTCACGTTGCGCGGGCCGCCGGGCAGCCCGCCTATCGCCTCCAGGAAGCGCTTGAGGCTGCCGCGCTGTTCCGGGATGGTGACGGCAAACAGGGCCTCGCGCTCCTCACCGACTTCGGCGCGTTCGGCCACGAAGCGCAGGCGGTCGAAGTTCATGTTGGCACCGCACAGAATGGCGGCGTAGGTTTCGCCTTTGGTTTTGTGCTCGGCCACGTATTTCTTGATCGCGGCCACCGCCAGTGCCCCGGCCGGCTCGACGATGCTGCGGGTATCGACGAACACGTCTTTGATGGCGGCACACACCGCGTCGGTGTCCACCGTGATGAAGGCGTCCACCAGTTCGCGGCTGATGCGCAGGGTCTCAAGCCCGACTTGCTTGACGGCCGTGCCGTCACTGAACAGCCCGACATCGGGCAGATGCACCCGTTCGCCCGCCGCCACCGACTGCATCATGGCCGCCGAGTCGTTCATTTGCACGCCTATCACCTTGACCTCGGGCCGCACCGCCTTGATGACGTTGGCCACCCCGCTGATCAGCCCCCCGCCGCCGATGGCCACGAACACCGCGTCCAGCCGCTGGCTGCCTAGGCGCTGGAGCTGGCGCAGCATTTCCAAGGCGATCGTGCCTTGCCCGGCGATCACATGGGGGTCGTCGAACGGGTGGACGAAAGTCAGGCCGTGCTCCTGTTCCAGCTTAAGCGAATGCTGGTAAGCGTCGGAATAGCTGTCGCCGTGCAGCACCACCTCGCCACCGAGCGCCTTGACGGCGTCGATCTTGACTTGCGGCGTCGTCGTCGGCATGACGATGACGGCGCGTGCGCCGAGCTTGTGCGCTCCCAGTGCCACCCCTTGTGCATGGTTGCCCGCCGAGGCGCAGATCACGCCGCGCTGCAACTGCTCGGGCGTCAGGTGGGCCAGCTTGTTGTACGCGCCGCGCAACTTGAAGCTGAACACCGGCTGCTGGTCTTCGCGTTTGAGCAGCACCTTGTTGTGCAGGCGGCGACTGAGGTTTTTCGCCGGTTCCAGTGCCGACTCGACGGCCACGTCGTACACACGCGCGGTCAGGGTGAGTTTGAGGTAATCGGCTTGCGACAGGGGTGGCGCGGGGGTCGCAGTCGGGCTAGGGCGTTTGGCAGGCATCGCGCAATGATAGCGTCAAGCAAAAAAAAGCCCAGTCGCGATGACTGGGCTTGAACCACCCGTAGAGGGCAGAGGAGACAACCGATCCAAAGACTGGCTTTGGTGCATGCAAGCTCGAAACATCGCGTTGCTCGATTGCATACAATGGCTGGAGTTTACAGCAACTTATGTTGCATTGCAACATCCCTGCCGCCCACATTGTTGTTTTCGCGAGAAATCTCACATGGAATGCACCGTAACCTGGACTGGCGCAGCCGGTACCCGTTCGCCCATGAGCTTTGTGGCCGAAACCGGCAGCGGCCACCTGCTGACCATGGACGGCGCACCCGATGCCGCCAAACCCGAAAACGGGGGGGCCAACCTCGCCCCGCGGCCGATGGAAACCGTGCTGGCGGGCACCGGCGGCTGCACCGCTTACGACGTGGTGCTCATCCTCAAGCGGGGGCGCCACGAGGTGCGCGGTTGCAGCGTCAAGCTGACTAGCGAACGCGCCGCGTCCGACCCCAAGGTGTTCACCCGGATACACATGCATTTCGTGGTCACTGGCCGGGGCATTCCAGCAGCGGCGGTGGAGCGTGCCATCGCCATGAGCCACGAGAAATACTGCTCGGCCAGCATCATGCTGGCCAAAACGGCGACCATCACGACCAGCTTCGAGCTGATCGAGGCCGCCTGATCAAACCCGGTGGGCGATGGTCGTCATGACCTTACCCGCCAGCTTCATGGCGACTTTGACCGGGGTGGGTAGCTCCGCTGCACCGGCGTGCTGCGCGTCTTGGGCGTGGCGGATTTCGTCGTCCTTCATCTGCGCCACGATGGCGCGTGAGGCGTGATCGTGAGCGGGCAGGCGGTCGAGGTGGCTGTCGAGGTGGGCTTCGACCTGGCGCTCGGTCTCGACCACGAAACCCAAGCTGACCTTGCTGCCCAGACGCCCTGCTATCAGCCCCAAACCGAAGGCACCCGCAAACCACAGCGGGTTGAGCAGGGATGTGCGGTCGCCCAACTCGTCCAGGCGCTGTTTGCACCAAGCCAGGTGGTCGGTCTCCTCCTGCCCTGCGGCCTCCAGGTGGCGTGCCAGTTTTTCTCGCGCCGCCAAGTCGCCCGGCCCGAGCCGAGCCGCCAGCGCCTGCGAGGTGTAGAGCGCTTGGGCGCAGATTTCACCCACGTGGTTGACGCGCATCAGGGCCGCCGACAAGCGCTTTTGCGCCTCGCTCAGCGGGCGGGCGGCATCGGCTTGCAGCGCGTCGGGCACGGTGGGGCATGGGCGGCCGGCCCGGTGGGGGGCCAACAGGGCGCGTAACGCACCGTCGGCGGCGATCAGGTGGGCATCGACAAAAGAGGTCATGACTTGCTCCTGCGGCAATTATCCGGGATTATCCCTGCTTTCTGACCCACAGGCCAGATAGATAGGCCCGACCGCTTACTCTAGGGCTGCCCACTCCATCAAGGTGTACTGGCCGTTGACCCGATCGACACTGAAGCGGATGCGCTGACCCACTTTCACCTG
The DNA here is from genome assembly GCA_002291945.1 of Tepidimonas sp. UBA997. Lineage (GTDB taxonomy): Bacteria > Pseudomonadota > Gammaproteobacteria > Burkholderiales > Burkholderiaceae_C > UBA997. The sequence goes on along the minus strand of DBAZ01000063.1, from coordinate 77,175 downwards.
CTTGAGCAGGGCCGGGTCGGTGAGCTGGAAAAACATGGTCATGGGCGGCATGTCGAGGTTGGGGATGGGGCCGTGGCGCAGGCTGATGCGCTGGCCGCGGGCATCGAGCCGACGCACCTCCGCCTCGACCCAGGGGCGGCCTTGGGAGTCGGTGGCGGCGGCGCTTGCGCTGGTGCGCCCCCCGCCCTCCCGGCTGGCCGACGTGCTGCCCTCGGGCTGGTGATACGAAGCAAACACGCGTCGGCTGCCGTCGCGTTGCACCAGCAGGACGTGGTAGGGGTCCTGTCGTCCGCCATAGATCGGCCCGTCCATGCCGGGGCTGCCGATCGGCATACCCGGCACGCTCAGGCCCAGCGCCTGTGGGCGCTCCTCGAGCAGTCGGTGGATTTCGGCGGCCGGCACGTGGCCTTCGATCACATAGCCCCCCACCAGAGCGGTGTGGCAGGAGCCCAGGGCATCCGGCATACCCAGGCGCTGGCGGGCTGCGATGTTGCCGGTGTTGTGGGGGCGGACTTCAAAACCATGCTTTTCCAGGTAGATGATCCAGTCGTCGCAACAGCCGCAATTCGGGTCTTTCCAGACCTCGACACGGGGCTTGCCGCTGCGCATTTGCGCACTGGCGGTGGCGGTGGCGGCCAGGCCGGTCAGGCCCAGGGCCAGGGCGCTGTGGATCAGGGTGCGTCTTTGCATGACTGTCTCGCTTTCGTTCAGTGATGATGATGGCCTGCAGGCTTGCGCACCGAAGGCAGGCCAGAGGGGGCCGGGGGGGTGTTGGCCGATGGTCGCACGGCATCGGGCGGCGCTCCCTGGAATTCAAACGCCACGCTGCCGGGTGGGTGCTGGTAGTCCCCGGGGTCGGCATAGTCGTCCGGCGCCTGGTCGGCGCGTACCTTGAGCAGGGTGAACATGCCGCCCATGCCGATGGGCCCGAACTGGCCCTGCCCGGCCATCATGGGGGCGGTGTTGGGCGGAAGCTCCATCTCCATTTGCTTCATGTCGTACATACCGCGCTCACCCATCACCATGAAGTCCGGCACCAGTTGCTGGATCTTGCCCACCAGACCCCGATGGTCCACCCCGATCATCGTGGGCACATCGTGCCCCATCGCGCCCATGACGTGGTGGCTCTTGTGGCAATGCATGGCCCAGTCGCCGGGTTCGTCGGCGACGAACTCGAACTGCCGCATCTGGCCCACGGCAATGTCGGTGGTGACTTCGGGCCAGCGGGCCGATTTCGGCACCGGCCCGCCGTCGGTGCCCGTGACCTCGAACTCGATGCCGTGGACGTGGATGGGGTGATTGGTCATGGTGAGGTTGCCCACCCGCACCCGTACCCGGTCGTGCAGACGGGCCACCAGCGGGTCCAGGCCAGGAAACACGCGGCTGTTCCAGGCCCAGATGTTGAAGTCGAGCATGGTGTTGATGTTGGGTGTTCGAGCGCCCGGCTCCACGTCGAAGGCGTTGAGCAAGAAGCAGTAGTCCCGATCGACCTCGTTGATGAGCGGGTGTCGCCCCTTGGGATGCGTGACCCAGAAGCCCATCATGCCCATGGCCTTCTGCACCATTTCGTCCGCATGCGGGTGGTACATGAAAGTGCCCGCACGTTGGGCCTGGAACTCATAGACATAGGTTTTACCCACCGGGATGGCGGGCTGGTTGACTCCGCCGACGCCGTCCATGCCATTGGGCAGGCGCTGGCCGTGCCAGTGGATGGTGGTCGGCTCGGGCAGGCGGTTGGTGACGAACAGTCGCACCCGATCGCCCTCTACCACTTCGATGGTGGGGCCGGGGCTCTGGCCGTTGTAGCCCCACATGTTGACGTCAAAGCCGGGCGCGACTTCGCGCACCACGGGTTCGGCCACCAGGTGAAACTCCTTGACGCCGTTGTGCATGCGAAAGGGCAGCGTCCAGCCGTTGAGGGTGACGACCGGGCGGTAGGGGTGCCCGGCACCGGTCACACCCGGTGGCGTCCAGGGCGGTGCGGTTTTGGGGCCACTGGCCATGACCGGCTCGGGCAGGCTGACTTGGGCAGCGCGGCTGACGCTGGCCGATGCCGCAGCCGTGAAGGCACCAGCGGCCAGCGCACGTTGAAAAAATTGACGACGTTGCATGTCATCCTCCTTCAATGTTTGGGTTGGGCGGCGGGGGTGCCGCTGGGGGTGCCGGGGCTGCTGCCGCTGTAGGGCAGGCCATCGAGCACGGCGCGCAGGTCGGCATCGGCCAGCAGGGCGGCGAGGTGGGCTGATTGGGTGGCTTGCACCGCCTCCAGGCGGGCGTTGGCCGCTTGGAGCAAGTCCCAGGTGCTGTTGAACATCCCGTTGTAGCGCTGGAGCTTGTTTTCTTCCAGAGCGGTCACTAGGCGTTGCGCTTGGGTGGCGGTTTCCTGAGCCAGGCGATGCGCGGTTTGCCAGGCGCTGTGTGCTGTGCGCACATCGACCCGGATGCGACGCTCCAGGGCGGCGGCTTTGAGCTGCTCTGCCAGCGCTTGCTCCCAACGGTGCGGCCAGCGTGGCTGGGTGGGCAGGCTGGGCAAGGCCTGCGGGGTGGCTCTGGCCCTATCGGGCGCGGTGGCGCTGTCGATGGCCGCATGCAGGGGGCTCAGATCGCCCACGCTGCGGGCGGCCCGTTCGGCCTGCTGGGCCAGCAGCGGCCAAGTGGGGTGTTGCTGCAAGGCTTGCCGTTCCAGTGCCGCCAGCGGGTTCGTGCCCAAGTGTTGCGGGGCGGTGGCTGCGGGCAGCGTGGCAGGCAGTTGCTGGGCCAGCCGGTCGGGCTCGATGGGGGTGCCGGTCAGCCGCCAGAGTTCCAGCACGGCAACGTGGGCCTGGTGCTCGGCCAGCAAAAGATCGGCCTGCGCGGCGAGCAGGTTGAGGGCCTGGGCCTGCTGTTGGGCTGCCGTCCAGTTGCCGACGTGCGCCATGCGCAGACCCAGTTCTGTGCCGACTTCGGCTGCCAGCAGCCGTTGCCGCCAGCCGTGTAGCGTTTGCCGTGCTGCCACGGCCTGCAACCAGGCCCGTTCGACCTGCAGCGCCAGCTCGCGCTGAGCGGTTTGCAGCGCGGCTCGCTCCAGCGCATTCAGGCCGGGGCGAGCGATCAGGTCGGGCCGCTTGCGCTGGGCGCTGACGATCGCGTCGGTGAGCGTCCAGCGCGGCCCGGTGTCGGGGGCGGGTGGTGTGGCGCGGGGCAGGTTGTCGGCCTCCCAGCGCAGCAAGTCGGCATGACCGCGCTCGAACTGGCCCACGGTGTCGTTGGCTGTGCGCCAGTCGCTGATGCTGCCGATGGGCGGACCGGCCGTCTGGGCATGGGTGCTGACGCTCAGGCCGATGGCGGCCGTCAGCAAGAGCGCCTTGGAAGAGAATAATCGCATCTCGGATGACTCCTGAAAGACAAACACAACAGCGTCCGCTGGCCTTCAGGCCAGAAAATGGACGCACTGAGGCCGTGGGAGTCAGCCGATGGGCGGTTTGAAGCAGGGTGTGCGCTCGGCGCTGAGCACCGGCGCAGCCGCACGAGCCAAGGCCTCGGGCAACGCGAGTTGCCAAGGCAGAACCTGCAGCGGTGGCAGCGATAGCACGTTGTGACAGATCTCACAGTGCAAACAGACGCCGTGCGCGACAGCTTCTGGGGTGTGCGCATGGCCGCTGTAATCGGGCGTTGCCGCCACACCGTGGCAGGGCGACTGCTGGGCCGGTGGCTCGGGCCAAGCCACCGCTTGCAGGGCCATGGCATCCGCCGCCCACAACCGCAAGGGCAGCAACAGGATGCACAGCGTCAGGACCCAGCGTTTCATGTGATCAGGCTCGATGCGAAAATTCTAAGCTCCCTCCGATGCGTTGGCAATGTGTGAGCAATACGTACTACTGCGGTCGGGCTTTGCCGAGCCAGAGCTGGACGCTGGCGATCAGCTCTTTCTGGCTGAAGGCGCAGCGCCTCTCACCGGGGCATCGAGCCTCTCGTATGATGCCTGTCATGGAAAAGCTTATGGTCTGGCCATCACGGCTGAAACGTCTGTGGCAGCCCCGCAATCCGCTGTTCTGGTTGATGCTTCTGTTCAACGGGCTCTCGTCGGTGCTTGGCTGGGTGCTTCATATCGCGGCTCCTCAGGGGCTCTGGTTGTGGTTGTTGACGCTGCTGGCACTGTGCAATGCGCTGGCGGGCATGGGCCTGCTCTGGTATCTCTGGTCTGTGTCGGCACCTTTGGAGCCAGCGAACGCAGGTTCCGAAGATCGATCGAATGCCTGATGGGTGTGCAAGGCGATCTCAAATCGGCGCATTCTGCGCCGAAGCAGTAGGGGTGGCTTTGGGGGCAAAGCGCCGCCCCATCCAGCCGGTCAGTGGCAGGAACAGCAGCGCCAGACCGCTGTTGAAGGCCAGGCTGGCAATGGCCACGGCTTGGCTCGGGTTGCCTTCGCTCAGGTCCACGGCCCAAGCCCCGAAGCGCGAAATGAAGGGGGAAATCAGCAAGACGCCGATGGCGGCAAACAACAGGTTCATCTGCGCTGCCCGGCGGGCAAAGGCGTCCATCGGGATGCTGGCAATCAGGCTGGTGGTGGTGGTGCCCAGCGCCGCGCCGACCACAATCGCCACCGCCCCCACTGGGTCGAGCACGCCCTGCTGAACCAGCACGATGGCCAGCCCTCCCACCACGCTGCTGGACTGCAGCACCATGGTCACGACGATGCCGATGAGCACCCCCATCCAGGGATCTTGGGCGTAGGCCAGCCACTCCAGCACCGCCGGTGACTGGCGCAGCGGTTGCAAGGACGTGCCGATCAGATCGAGCGTAAAGAAGATGAAGCCGAAATAGAAAATCGCTCTGCCGATCACCCGAATCGCAAACGGCAGCATGGTGATCAGGGCACCCAGCACGATCAGGTAAGGGCCGATATGGGCCAGATTGAACGACACCAGCCAGGCGGTGGAAGTGGTGCCCACTTTCGCCCCCAGCAGCACCGCCAGACTGCTGGCAAAAGTTAGTGTGCCGGAGTTGACCAAAGCCACCACCAGGGCCGACACCGCGCTGCTGGACTGCACGACCGCCGTCACCGATATCCCCAGCATCAAACCGCGAAAACGATTCCGCGTCGCCATGCCCAACCAATGCGGCAGTTTGTCCCGCCCCACAGTTTGCAGTTCCTTGCTGAAATGTTCCAGCCCGTAGAGGAACAGCAGCAAGGCGCTGAGCACCAGCACAAAAAGTTGAAAGTAGCTCAAGTCAAAATCAAACATGTTGCGCCCATCTTGCCACAGCCCAAGGTTGCGCGCCGTCCGGTTTTACTGGGTGGCGGCAGGTACGAGGTGGCGGTAGGCGTGCCAGGTGGCGTGACCCAGCACCGGCCCGACCACCAGCAGGCCCAGGAAGCCGGGCAGCATGGCAAGGAACACCGTCAGCGTGATGACGGCACCCCAGAGCAGCATCACCCCCGGGTTTTGCAGACAGGCGCGAATGCTGGTGAGCCCGGCCGAAATCGCGTCGGTGTGGCGGTCCAGGATCATGGGGATGGAAATCACGCAGGTGACAAAAATCAAGCCGGCAAATAGGGCCCCGACCACGGTGTAGGTGAGCAGGAATTCCAGGTGTTCCAGGCTAAGCAACACCCTGAACAGGTTTTCGGTGTCGGGCATGGTGTTGAACGTGACAGCGAACACCACCAACGACGTGCGGCCCCAGAGCATTTGCAGAATCAGCAGCACCCCGGCAAAAATGGCCATGGTGCCTTTGGTGGGTAGCCAGGCGGTCAGCGAGGAGCGCAACGATGGTGTTTGCCCTTGTTCAAGGGCCCGGCTGGCGTGGTACAGGCCCAGGCACAAAAACGGCCCCATCAGCAGAAAACCGGCGCTCAGAGCCATGACGTAGGCCGGGGTTGACTTGAACACCAGCCACAGGGCATGCCCCATCAGGAAAAAGCAGCCGCCGTAGAACAGCCCGATGTTCGGGCAGCGGATGAAATCCTGCCAGCCCAGCTTGACCCAGCGCAACGGGTCAGCGGCTGACAGGTCGGCCAGCTGCAAAGAAAAAACCGAGGACGATTCGGGTTCGGTGGAATGCATGGTAGGGCCTCGTGTTCTTGATTGTTATAGTGAGCGCCTAGCGTATCAAAAGCCAGCGATTTGTGCAGGGTGTTAACCCGATGGAGCCCTATACTAGAGTCCCATGAACGCTCAATTCACCCCCCCTTGTGTGCCCCTGAGCCGTGTCGATGACGTGCTGCAGCAGCAAGGCTATGCCCTGCTGGATGCCCAATCCGTGCAGCACTGGCTGGGGCTGGAGCCGCAGGCGCTGGCGGCCCTGCAGCCGTTTTGGAACGACCTGCCCAGCGACCAGTTCCTCAAAGACGGTGGGCGCTATCGTCGGCGGCGGCACAGTTGTTTTGTGGTGGACGGCGAGCGCATCGAGCAGGTGCCGCACCGCGCCCACTGGCAGCCGCTGGAATACAACGCCCTGCATGGCGGCATGCAGCGCATGTTTGAGCCCATGCATCCTGCGCTGGTGGCCACGGCGGCGTTTGTGCGCCTGCTGGTGCAGACGGCTGCCATCACATCGACACTGAAAGGCCGTCAGACTTGGTACATCGAATCGCACCAGTTTCGCATCGACACCACAGACGGCATCGGGCGTCCGACGCCCGAGGGGGCGCACCGCGATGGGGTGGATCTGGTGGCCGTGTTCATGGTGGGGCGACACCGCATCAAAGGCGGGGAGAGCCGGGTGTTCGAGGCGCACGGCCCCAACGGCCAGCGCTTCACGCTGACCGAGCCGTGGTCCTTGTTGCTGGTGGACGATGTCCGTGTGATCCACGAAAGCACCCCCATCCAGCCCCAGGTGGCCGATGAACTCGGCTGGCGCGACACCTTGGTGCTGACGTGCCGGGCTGGTGGTTTCCTGAGTGAATGAGGCTTGTAGCGGTTGCGGTCATCCGCTTGTGTGCGTGGCGTCAGAAGGTTTCGATTTCTAGCACCGCGTTGCACAGGCCGGAGGCGATGTTCACAAACCAGATGTCGTAAATGCCTGAAGGGGCTTGGCTTAGCTTGATGACGGGGTCTAGGTTGCTGCTATCGTCGTTGTAATGCCATTGGCCCCCTGCGTCATTGACCAGCAGGGCGGTGTCACAACTACTGCCGCCCACCAGCTTGAAGCTCAGCATCCGATCGCGGTTGCTGGCGTTGTAAGTCAGCGTCAAGTCCGGGGCAGTGGTGAGATAGCCAATGCCTGGTACGCTGTGGCATTGCGACAGACGGTTGGGCCCCCCGGCTTCGACATTGAACGAGCGCTTGCTGAACAACTCGTCAGAGCTGAGTGAGCGCTCTGTTCCGTTCTGTTTGAAGTCGGGGCATTCGTTGGCCAGCGCTACGCCCGACACCATGACCGACAGCAGGACAATCCAAATGGCTTTCATTTCGCACTCCTCTGGTTAAAAACCCTCTGCCCCCGCGTGTTGCGGTTGTTGTCTTGGATCACATCCGCTCGAAAATCGCGGCAATGCCTTGCCCGCCGCCGATGCACATGGTGACCAGCGCGTAGCGGCCTTCGATGCGCTGCAGCTCGTGCAGGGCCTTGACGGTGATCAGTGCGCCCGTGGCCCCGATCGGGTGGCCCAGCGAAATGCCGGAGCCGTTGGGGTTGACCTTGGCCGGATCCAGGCCCAGCCCTTTGGTCACGGCGCAAGCCTGCGCGGCAAACGCCTCGTTGGCTTCGATCACGTCCAGATCGTTCACGCTCAGGCCGGTGCGCTTGAGTACGGCCTGGGTGGCCGAAATCGGGCCCACTCCCATGATTTTTGGGTCCAGCCCGGTATGGGCATAAGCGACCAGGCGGGCCATGGGGGCCAAGCCGCGGGCCTGGGCCGCACCGGCTTCCATCAGCACCAACGCAGCGGCAGCGTCGTTGATGCCGCTGGCGTTGCCGGCCGTCACGGTGCCGTTGTCCTTCACGAATACCGGCTTGAGCTTGGCCATGTCGGCCAAGGTGCAGCCGGGGCGGAAATGCTCGTCGGTCTCGTAGGCGACCTCGCCTTGGCGGGTTTTGAGCATCACCGGCACGATCTGGCCCTTGAAGCGGCCTTCCTGGGTGGCGCGTTCGGCGCGGTTGTGGCTTGCCACCGCCAGCTCGTCCTGCATTTCGCGGGTGATGCCGAACTGGGTGGCCACGTTTTCAGCCGTCACGCCCATGTGGATGTGGTGGAAGGGGTCGTGCAGGGCGCCGACCATCATGTCGATCAGCTTGGTGTCGCCCATGCGAGCGCCAAAGCGGCTGGTCAGGCTGGCGTAGGGCGCACGGCTCATGCATTCGGCACCGGCACCGATGGCGACGTCACAGTCGCCCAACTGGATAGCCTGGCTGGCCGTGATGATGGCTTGCAGGCCCGAGCCGCACAGGCGGTTGACGTTGAGGGCAGGGGTGGTTTCGGGGCAGCCACCGTTGATGGCAGCCACCCGCGACAGGTACATGTCCTTGGGTTCGGTGTTGACCACGTGGCCGAACACCACATGACCCACCTCTTTGCCCTCCACCTGGGCGCGGGCCAGCGCTGCACGCACCACCAAGGTGCCCAGTTCCGTGGTGGGGGTGTCCTTCAGGCTGCCGCCAAAGGTTCCAATGGCGGTGCGCACGGCGCTGACGACGACGACTTCTCTGCTCATAAGGGGCTCCTCGTGTGGTTGATTCTGTGCAGTGGGCCATCTTATACCGGATCAACCCGCCGTAACGCCCGCCCTGACACCTGCCATGACGCCTGCCGTCACACCCGCCGCGACGACCCGCACGCGGCGGTGGGGCGAAAGTGGTCAGCCCCTGATGTCGGCCACCGGCTGAGCGCCGAAGTCGGTGCGTTCCAGAAAGGCCAGCACGGCCTGGGCGGCGTCGGCGGCGCAAGTCAGCGCACCCGTGTCTTTCAAGCTCTGAAACCGGGCGAGGTCGGGGAAGTGCTCGGGTTTGCCAGCCCGCAACTGGGTTTGCATGTCGGTGTCGATCACGCCCGGTGCCAGCGAGACGATGCGGGCAGCAAAAGGATGATGTGATTCTTCCAGCGCCACGCAGCGGCTGAAATGGTCCAGCCCCGCTTTGGCGGCGCCATAGGGCGACTGGCTGGCCATGGGGCGTCGGCCCAAGCCGGAGGAAATGTTGAGTACCTTGCGCGGCCCGCACCAGCCGGCTTGCACCCACGAAGCGGTGATGCGCAGGAACACACCCGTCAGCACCATCGGCGCTTCCAGCCCGACCCGCAGGGCCGTGGCCAACTCGTGGCTGGGGCACTGGCCGAGCGGGGCGATGGTCGGGATGACGCCAGCGTTGTTGATCAGCGTGGCCGAGAGCAGCCCGGGTGTGTGCAGGCTCGACAGCCAGCGCTGCAGCCGTTGCCCCGCTTCAACCGGCTGCGCCAAGTCCTGCGACCACTGTTCCACATGGGCACCGACAGCGGCGGCGGCTTGGGCCAGCGTGTCGTCCACCCCCCGCGAGACGCACAGCAAAAGACAATCGGGCGCGAGCAACTGGTGGGCCATGGCCCGACCCATGCCGCGTGAAGCCCCGGTGAGGATGGTGAGATGGCGGTTTTGCATGGACATGATTCTGCCGCAAGCCAGAAGCTGACAAGGCCCGGATAATCCGAGATTGTTCATTGGGGCTTGAGATGGCAGCGAGGGCATTTGCGAGCCAGTTTGGTCCCGACTGAGGAGCCAATAACCTTTGCTATTGGCGACGAAGAGGGGTCGAAATGGCCGCAAATGCCCCGCTGACGCTCAAGCAGCACCGAAGGTGCGCCTAATGGACAATCTCGGATAATCAGGCCCATGTGGATCGACAGCCATTGCCACCTGGACGCGCCGGAGTGGTCTGATCAGGAGCGTCTGGCCGTGCGCGAGCAGGCACGGGCGGCGGGTGTGGGCATGTGCGTGCTGCCCGCCGTCGAACGCGCCCATTGGCCCACCGTGCGGCGTCTCGCCCATCAAACGGGCGACGCTTATGCGCTGGGCATCCACCCGCTGTACGTTCCTCGAGCCAGCGATGACGATCTGCGGGCGCTGCAAACCACGCTGGAGCACTGCCGTGACGACCCGCAACTGGTGGCGGTGGGTGAAATCGGTCTGGACTTTTTCGTCCCCGAACTGCAGCCACCGGCCCTGCGTGACAAGCAGGGGCGTTTTTATGCTGCGCAACTGCAGTTGGCTTGGCAATTCGGCTTGCCGGTCATTTTGCACGTGCGGCGTTCGGCTGACCTGCTTCTCAAAGGCCTGCGCGACGCGCAGTCGCGCGGGCAGGGCGTCTGTGGCGGGATTGCCCACGCATTCAATGGCAGCCAGCAGCAGGCGCACCAATTCATCGAGCGCGGGTTTCTGCTCGGCGTGGGCGGCGCAGTGACGTTTGCGACTGCGCACCAATTGCGCCGCCTCGCCACCGATCTGCCGCCCGACGCCCTGGTGCTTGAGACGGACGCGCCCGACATCCCGCCGCGCTGGCTGTACGTGACGGCGGCCGAGCGGGCCGCCGGACGGCCCCAAGGGGTCAACAGCCCGGCGCAATTGCCGCGTATTGGCAAGGCGGTGGCGCAGTTGCGCGGCATGACGCCGCAGGCGCTGGCAGCCCAGACCACGCGCAACGTCTGCCGGGCTTTGCCCCGGCTCGATGCCTTGATCGCCCGTTCGGGGGCGCTGGCATGAGCCGTACTGCCAGTCCCAAGCTGCCCGGCGTGACGCTGTCGGAAGACGGCGAGGTGCGCTACCTGCACCTGGGCACCGAGTGGGTGCAGGGCACCATGCTGATCGACCAGCCGTTTCACATCGAGCTGGAATATGTGCAGCGCATGATGGCCTGGCTGCTGTTCGTCGAGCCCGACTCGTTACCCCGCCGCCGCGCCATGCAACTCGGGCTGGGTGCCGCCGCGCTGACCAAATTCAGCTTCAAGAAATTGCGCATGGACACCACGGCGGTGGACATCAACCCGCAGGTGATTGCCGCTTGCCGCACCTGGTTCAAGCTGCCGCCCGACAGCGCCCGCCTGAAAGTGATGCTGGGCGATGCCGCCGAAGTCGTTGCCTACGCACCTTTCCATGGCACGGTCGATGCCTTGCAGGTGGACCTCTACGACCACGAGGCCGCCGCGCCAGTGCTCGACAGCTCCGCCTTTTACGCCGACTGCCGCCGCCTGCTGGCCGAAGAAGGCGCGATGACGGTGAACCTGTTCGGGCGTCAGGCCAGCTTTGAGCAGTCGCTCGGGCACATCCGCGCCGTGTTTGGCGATCCAGCGGTCTGGATTTTTCGCCCGACCCGTGAAGGCAACACCGTGGTGCTGGCGCTGCGTACCCCGCAACATCCGCAACGTTTGCAACTGCTGGCCCGGGCCGACGAGGTGCAGTCCCGCTGGGGCCTGCCGGCGCGCAAATGGCTCAAGGTCTTTCGGGCCTGGCAAAGCTGACGTGCAAGCCCGCAAGCTGCCCCGACACCTGAGCACCGGGCTGCTGCTGGCGGTGGCCGGTTCGGTCGCGTTCAGTGGCAAAGCCATCGTGGTCAAGCTGGCTTACCGCTACGAGGTCGATGCGGTCACGCTCATCATGTACCGGATGCTGTTTGCCTTGCCGCTGTTTCTGGCCATCCTCTGGTGGGCCACTTACCGCAGCACACAGCCGGTGCAGCCCATGACGCGGCGCGACTGGCTGGGCATTCTGGGCCTGGGGTTCAGCGGCTACTACCTGGCCAGTTCCCTCGATTTTCTGGGCTTGCAGTACATCAGCGCCAGTCTGGGGCGGCTGATCCTCTACCTCAACCCCACGTTGGTGCTGCTACTCGGCTGGGTGCTGTTCCAGCGCCGCATCACGGCCCGCCAAGCCGGTGCCATGGCCTTGAGCTATGCCGGGGTGCTGGTCGTTTTCGGGCACGAGATGACCTTTGACGGCTGGCACACCGGCCTCGGTGCCGCACTGGTGTTGGGCAGCGCCATCAGCTACGCGGTGTATCTGGTTTTCAGTGGCGAAATGGTGCAGCGCTTGGGTTCGCTGCGGTTGGTCGGCTGGGCCACCACGGTGGCCTGCGTGCTGTGTCTGTTGCAGTTTTTGCTGCTGCGTCCGCTGTCGGCGGCGGTGGTGGCACCCGAAGTCATCGGGCTGTCTCTGATCAATGCCTTGTTCTGCACCGTGGCCCCGGTCGTGATGGTGATGATGGCCATCGAGCGCATCGGTGCCGGCCTGACGGCCCAGGTCGGCATGGTCGGGCCCATGTCAACCCTCATCATGGGGGCGCTGATTCTGGGGGAGCCGTTCAACGCCTGGGTGCTGGTCGGCACCGCGCTGGTGCTGCTGGGGGTGTTGTGGGTGAGTCGTCAACGGGATTGACCGACAGTTTTTTTTCAGGAGGCATGCATGGATTTGGGAATCGCGGGCCGGTGGGCCTTGGTGTGCGGGGCCAGCAAGGGCCTCGGTCTGGGCTGTGCGCAGGCGCTCGCTCGGGAAGGTGTGCATCTGGTGATGGCGGCGCGTGGCGCAGAGGCCTTGCAACAGGCGGCCAACGACTTGCGAGCGCGTACCGGGGTTCAGGTGCTGCCGGTGGCGGCAGATGTGACCACCCCCGAGGGGCGTTCGGCCCTGTTCCGTGTCCCCGGCGGGCCAGGCACGGCGTTGGACATCGTGGTGACCAACGCGGGTGGGCCGCCGCCGGGGGATTTCCGCCAGTGGGACCGAGAGGTCTGGATGAAGGCAGTGGAGGCCAATATGCTCACCCCGATCGAGCTCATCAAGGCCACCGTGGATGGCATGGCCGAGCGGGGGTTTGGGCGCATCGTCAACATCACCTCCAGTGCAGTGAAGGCACCGATCGACATGCTGGGCTTGAGCAACGGAGCGCGTAGCGGGTTGACCGGTTTTGTGGCAGGGGTGGCCCGCAGTTCACTGGCGGCGCAGGGCGTGACGATCAACAACCTGTTGCCGGGCAAATTCGATACCGACCGCTTGCGTGCCACACTGGTGGGCGCGGCGCATAAAGCCGGTCTATCCATCGACGAAGTTCGGGTTGCCCAGATGGCCCAAATTCCGGCGCGGCGCTTTGGGACACCCGAGGAATTTGGCGCTATCTGCGCTTTTTTGTGCAGCCAGCAGGCGGCCTACATCAACGGCCAGAACATCTTGCCCGACGGCGGCGCTTTTCCGGGCACTTATTGAGCTTGGGGCTTTGGCACCGGGCGCGGCTTGCCCTGCTCGTCTATCGCGACGTAAGTCAGCGAGGCTTCCGTGACCTTGACGTAAGCGCCCTGGGCGTCGAAGCGTTCGGCAAACACCTCCACCTCAACGGTGATGGAGGTGTTGCCGACCCGAGTGACGGCACTGAAAAAGCTCAGGATGTCGCCCACCCGCACGGGTTGCTTGAACACGAACTGGTTCACCGCCACCGTGGCCAGGCGCCCCTGTGCCAAGCGGGCGGGCAGCACCGAGCCGGCCAAGTCCACCTGGGCCATGACCCAGCCACCGAAGATGTCGCCGTTGGCGTTGCAGTCGGCAGGCATGGGAATCACTTTCAGCACCAAGGTCTTGTCCGAGGGCAGTGCGTTCATCGGGCTTGAGGGCAAAATCGGGGTATTCATACGCCCATTGTCATCTATGCGCGACTCGTCGTCCGCCGGGGCCAGTCCAAGCGCTGGTTCGGGCCCTGCCGCTGCCTCACCCAAGGCCCACCAGCCACCCGCTTCCGATTGGGGCGTGCTGCGCCGTCTGCTGCCGTATTTCTGGCGCTACCGCTGGCGGGTGGCGGTGGCGCTGCTCCTGATGGTTGCGGCCAAGCTGGCGATCGTGGGGGTGCCGATGTTGCTCAAGGAACTGGTGGATGCGCTCACGCCCGCCAGCGGCCAGTCGATGCTGGGTCTGCCGCCCGGCAGCGAGGCCCTGCTGGTGGTGCCAGTGGGCTTGTTGCTGGCCTACGGCCTGTTGCGTTTTGCGAACACGCTGTTTACCGAACTGCGCGAACTGGTGTTTGCCAAAGCCACCGAAGGTGCCACCCGGGCCATTGCCCTGCAGGTGTTTGGCCATCTGCACGAGCTCAGTCTGCGTTTTCATCTGGAGCGCCAGACCGGCGGCATGACACGCGACATCGAGCGCGGCACGCGCGGGGTGCAGTCGCTCGTCTCGTACGCGCTCTACAGCATCCTGCCCACCTTGCTGGAAGTCGCGCTGGTGCTGACGGTGCTGGGGGTGAAGTTCGAGCTGTGGTACGTGTGGGTCACCTTGACCGCCCTGACCCTGTACGTGGTGTTCACCATCAAAGTGACCAACTGGCGCATGCAGATACGCCGCCACATGAACGAGGTGGAATCGGCCAGCCAGACCCGATCGATCGACTCGCTGCTCAACTACGAAACCGTCAAATACTTCAACAACGAGGCGTTCGAAGCCCGCCGTTACGACGAAGCGCTGGAGCGGCTGCGCAAGGCCCGCCTGAAAAGCCAGTCCACGCTGTCCTTCCTGAATGCCGGGCAGCAGCTCATCATCGGGACGGCGCTGGTGGCCATCCTGTGGCGCGCCACCACGGGTGTGGCCCAAGGGCACATGACGCTGGGCGACTTTGTCATGATCAACGCCTTCATGATCCAGCTCTACATCCCGCTGAACTTCCTCGGGGTGCTGTATCGCGAGATCAGGCAGGGGCTGACCGACCTCGACAAGATGTTCAACCTGCTCGACAAGGAGCGCGAGATTGCCGATGCGCCGGGTGCGCTCGCGCTGACGCTGGAGCAAGCTCCCGAAGTGCGTTTCGACCAGGTGCACTTTGCCTACGAACGCGAGCGCGAGATTCTGCACGGGGTGAGCTTCACGATTCCAGCGGGCAAGACCGTGGCGGTGGTGGGGCCGTCGGGTTCGGGCAAATCCACCCTGGCGCGGCTGCTCTACCGCTTTTACGACGTGGGCGGGCCGGGCCAAAGCGCTGACGCAGCGTCAGGCTGCATCCGCATCGCCGGGCAGGACATTCGGTCCGTGACGCAGGACAGCGTGCGCTTGGCCATCGGCATCGTGCCGCAGGACACGGTGCTGTTCAACGACACCATCGAATACAACATCCTCTACGGGCGGCCGGATGCGGGCCACGAGGCGGCGGTGGCGGCGGCCCAGGCGGCGCACATCCACGACTTCATCCGCCAGTTGCCCCAGGGCTACCAGACGCTGGTGGGCGAGCGGGGGCTCAAGCTCTCGGGCGGCGAAAAGCAGCGGGTCGCGATTGCCCGCACCCTGCTCAAGAACCCGCCGATCCTGATTTTCGATGAAGCCACCTCGGCACTCGATTCCGCCAACGAACGCGCCATCCAGACCGAACTCAAGGGCGTGGCCCGGCACAAGACCACACTGGTGATTGCGCACCGGCTTTCGACCGTGGTCGATGCCCATGAGATCATCGTGCTGGAGCACGGCCACATCGTGGAGCGGGGTCGGCATACCGACTTGCTGGCCGCAGGTGGCCGCTACGCCCAGATGTGGGCCTTGCAGCAAAGCACGCCCGACAACCCGCAACCCCCCGACGGAAACAGGCACGATGGACACCAAATGGCTTGAAGACTTCGTCAGTCTGGCCGAAACCCGCAGCTTCAGCCGTTCGGCCCAGTTGCGCCATATCACCCAGCCTGCGTTTTCGCGGCGCATCCAGTCGCTCGAAGCCTGGGCGGGTACCGACCTGGTGGATCGCTCGTCTTACCCGACGCGCCTGACCCCCGCCGGCCAGACCCTCTACGAGCAGGCGCTGGAGTTGCTGCATACCTTGCAGACCACCCGCTCCATGCTGCGCCAGCACACCGCCGTGGCCAAGGACACGATCGAATTCGCGGTGCCGCACACCCTGGCCTTCACCTTCTACCCGGCCTGGCTGTCCGAGTTGCGCAGCGTGGTGGGGCCGGTGAAAAGCCGCCTGATCGCCCTCAACGTACACGACGCGGTGATGCGGCTGACCGAAGGCAGTTGCGACCTGCTGCTAACCTACCACCACGCCTCGCAGCCGATTCAACTCGACACCGATCGCTATGAAATGATGTCCCTGAGCCAGGAAGTGGTGCTGCCTTTTGTCAAGCCCGATGCCCGGGGTGAGCCGCTGTACCGGCTGCCGGGCCTGCCGACCGATCCGGTGCCCTTTCTGGCCTACGCACCGGGGGCCTACCTCAGCCGGGTGGTGGACTGGGTGTTGCGCCAGTCGGCCAGCCCCGTTTGCCTGGACCGGGTGTACGAGACGGACACCTCCGAAAGCCTCAAGGCCATGGCCATCGAAGGCCACGGCGTGGCGTTTTTGCCGATCAGCGCCGTCCGGCAGGCGCTGGGCGATGGTCGTCTGGTCCATGCCTGCGCGCCCGAGGACAAGTGGCAGGGCGAGCTCGAAATACGGCTGTACCGGGAGCGGCCTGCGGGACGCAAGAGCAAGCGCGTGGCCCAGGCGTTCTGGGATCAGGTGCAGCGCCATCTGGCGGCACAAGCAGTGGGACAATAAGGCCATGAGCGCACACCCCAACCAGACCCTCACCCTGACCCGCCCGGACGACTGGCACCTGCACGTCCGCGACGGTGCCCCCCTGCACACGGTGGTGCCGCACACCGCCGCCCAGTTCGGTCGGGCCATCATCATGCCCAACCTGCGTCCGCCCGTCACCACGGCGGCCCAGGCGCTGGCCTACAAGCAGCGCATCCTGGCGGCGGTGCCCCAAGGCAGCCGTTTCCAACCCCTGATGACGCTGTACCTGACCGACAACCTGCCCCCGGACGAAATCGTGCGGGCTCAGGCGGCGGGCGTGGTGGCCTGCAAGCTCTACCCGGCCGGTGCCACCACCAACAGCGACGCGGGCGTGACCGACATCCGCAAGACCTACAAAACGCTGGAGGCGATGCAACGCGCCGGGCTGCTGCTGCTGATCCACGGCGAAGTCACCAGCGCCGACATCGACCTGTTCGACCGCGAGGCCGTGTTCATCGAGGAAAAACTGGCACCGCTGCGCAAGGACTTCCCGGAACTCAAGATCGTGCTGGAGCACATCACCACCCAAGACGCCGCGCAGTACGTGGCCGAGGCGGATGCGCATCTGGCCGCCACCATCACGGTACACCACCTGCTGTTCAACCGCAACGCCATCTTCACCGGCGGGATACGCCCCCATTACTACTGCCTGCCGGTGTTGAAGCGCGAAACCCACCGTCTGGCGCTGGTGCAAGCGGCGACCAGCGGCAGCCCCAAATTCTTCCTCGGTACCGACAGTGCGCCGCACCCGGCCCACCTGAAGGAACACGCCACCGGTTGCGCCGGTTGCTACACCGCCCACGCCGCCATCGAGATGTATGCCGAGGCCTTCGAGGCCGCTGGTGCCCTCGATAAGCTCGAAGGGTTTGCCAGTTTCTACGGGGCCGATTTTTATGGCCTGCCGCGCAATACCGACACCATCACCCTGCGCAAGGAGTGCTGGACGCCGCCTGCGAGCTACCCCTTTGGCGATGCCGAACTCAAGCCCCTGCGCGCGGGTGAAGCGCTGCCCTGGCGGCTGGTCAGTCACCCATGAATCGGGTAAAGTTTCGCGATCTTGCGGGAACCTGACTGCCTGACTCCAGTCAGACACACGAGATTTTTTGGAGAACTCCAGACCATGAAACGCGTACTGCTGCTGATACTGACCAACGTCGCCGTGATGATCGTGCTGCTGGCGATCACGCGGCTGCTGGGGGTTGACCGTTTCCTGACGGCCAACGGCCTCAACCTGACCGCGCTGGCCGGCTTCTCGCTGGTGATCGGGTTTGGGGGAGCCTTCATTTCCCTGCTGATTTCCAAGCCCATGGCCAAGTTCAGCACCGGGGCACGGGTGATCGAGCAGCCGCAGTCGGCCGACGAGGCATGGATCGTCCAGACGGTGCAGAAGTTCGCCGACAAGGCTGGCATCGGCATGCCCGAAGTGGCCATTTATCAAGGTGCGCCGAACGCCTTTGCCACCGGGGCGTTCAAGAATTCGGCGCTGGTGGCGGTTTCGACCGGGCTATTGCAAAGCATGACCCGCGACGAGGTGGAGGCCGTCATCGGCCACGAGGTGGCCCACATCGCCAACGGCGACATGGTGACCCTGACGCTGATCCAAGGGGTGATGAACACCTTTGTCGTGTTCCTCAGCCGCGTCATCGGCTACTTTGTCGATCGTGTGATCCTGAAAAATGAGCGCGATGGCGTCGGCATCGGTTATTTGGTCACCACCGTCGTGATGGACATCATCCTGGGCTTCCTGGCGGCCATGATCGTCGCTTGGTTCAGCCGCCAGCGCGAATTCCGTGCCGATGCCGGTGCCGCCGATCTTATGGGCCGCAAGCAGCCGATGATCAACGCCTTGGCCCGCTTGGGTGGTTTGCAGCCGGGTGCATTGCCCCAAGGCATGCAGGCGATGGGCATTACGGGCGGGCTGGGCAAGTGGTTTGCCTCGCACCCCCCGATCCAGGAACGCATCGCGGCTTTGCAGCAGCGCTGAGCTTTGCGGTGGCCTGCCCCCCCCTATGTGCCTCCTTTTTGCGCCCGGCCAGCGGGCCGTGCGCTGCCAAGCAGGCCTTCAGCCGTAGGTCGGGCTTGCGCGGGCACCCCGGTCGGGCGCGGGGGCTTGGGTGCCCAAGGCATGGCAGGCCAGCGCTTCGGCCACGCGCAAGCCATCGACCCCGGCCGACAGGATGCCCCCCGCATAGCCCGCCCCTTCACCAGCCGGGTACAGCCCTTGCACGTTCAGGCTTTGCAGGTCGTCCCCCCGAGTGATGCGCAGCGGGGAGGAGGTGCGGGTCTCGACCCCGGTCATGACCGCGTCGGGCATGTCGTAGCCCCTGATCTTGCGCCCGAAAGCCGGTAACGCCTCGCGCATGGCTTGCACGGCATAGGGCGGCAGCACGTCGGCCAGGTCGCCCAGCTTGACGCCGGGTTGGTAGGAAGGCAGCACCGCGCCCAAGGCCTGCGAAGGCCGCTGGGCCAGAAAGTCGCCCACCAACTGGCCGGGGGCCTGGTAATCGCCGCCACCCGCTGCAAAGGCAAGGCTTTCCAATTGGCGCTGATAGACCACGCCCGCCAGTGGATGGACGTGGCCCTGGGCTTGCAGGGCCTGGGCCTGGGCGGCATAACGGGCACCGTCGGCAGCGCCAAAAGCGGCTTGCCAGGCGGCGGCGTCCAGCGGGTAGTCGGTGATGGCTACATCCACCACCATGCCCGCGTTGGCGTTGCGCTCGTTGCGCGAATACTGGCTCATGCCGTTGGTGACGACGCGTCCCGGCTCGCTGGTGGCCGCCACCACGGTGCCGCCCGGGCACATGCAGAAGCTATAGACGGCACGGCCATTGCTGGCGTGGTGGACCAGTTTGTAGTCGGCGGCACCCAGCAGCGGGTGCCCAGCGTGGCGCCCCCAGCGTGCCCGGTCGATCACGCTTTGCGGGTGCTCGATGCGCACACCGATGGACAATGGTTTCGGTTCCAGATAAACCCCGGCGTCGTGCAACAGGGCAAAGGTGTCGCGCGCACTGTGGCCCAGCGCCAGCACCACACGCTCACAGGGCAGTTCGTAGCGCTGGCCGGTGGCCAGGTCTTGCACCGTCAGGCCGGTCAGTCGATACGGCTGTGGGTGCAGCGGGTGCTGCGGCGGGTGCTCGGGGGCGCGGGCGCTGGTGGCGGGCGTCCGTTGCACCCCGCAGACCCGGTGCTGGAATCGGATCTCCCCGCCCAGCGCCAGGATTTTTGCTCGCAAGGCCTCCACCACCTTGACCAGTTTGAAGGTGCCGATGTGCGGATGCGCCATGTAGAGGATTTCGGGCGGTGCGCCCGCGTCCACGAATTCCTGCATCACCTTGCGGCCCAGAAAGCGCGGGTCCTTGATCTGGCTGTAGAGCTTACCGTCGGAAAACAGGCCGGCACCGCCTTCGCCAAACTGCACGTTGGATTCGGGGCTGAGCACTTTTTTGCGCCACAGGCCCCAGGTGTCGTGGGTGCGTTCGCGCACCGGTTTGCCGCGTTCCAGCACGAGGGGTTTGAGGCCCATCTGGGCCAGTGCCAGCGCCGCCAACAAGCCACAAGGCCCGAGGCCCACCACCACAGGCCGCTGCTGGGCCTGCGTCGGCCAGCCTGCAGGGGCTTGAGCGGGCATGTGCCAGCGCATGTCGGGCGTGGGCTGAATGTGCGGCTGGCCCGCGTGGCGTGCCAGCAAGTCGGCGGCGTGCGCAGCGTCCGTCAGCGTCACGTCCACGATGTACACCGCCAGCAACTCGGGCTTGCGGGCATCGAAGCTGCGCTTGTGGACGTGCAGATGGTGTATCTGCTCGGGCTGCACCCCCAGCGCATGGGCTGCCCTTGCGGTCAGCGCCGCCCAAGGGTGGGGCAGCGGGAGCCGATCGCTTGCCGTTTCGGCAGCCGCATCGGCGGCCCGGCGTGCCTCGGTCGGCAGCGCGGCAAGGGGCAGTTTGAGTTCGGAAATGCGGATCATCGGCTTCGATTTTCCCACGGTTCATCTGAAGTCGGCCAACCGCTTCGACTCTGTGATCTCGTCGTGCCGCACCAAGACGTACTTCCACGGCTTGCCGCCGACGCTCTTGGCGTGATCGGAGGCGTACTTGGACCAGCGCACCGCCGCAGCAGCCTTGGCAAGGACTTCATCCGATTGCAGGTCATCGCCCAAGCCGAGAAAGTCGAACAGATACGGGTCCTTCAGCGTTTCGTACGCCAGTTGCGAATGCGGTGCGGGTATTTGGCTCGCGCGGGAAGTGCCAATGCACATGGTGTCGATGCGTTCGGCCACAGGTCGCTTTACCTTGACCGGGCAGGACAAGGGCTGGGCTAGGGGCGGCCCCTGCATGGGCTATGCCACAATCGGAAGCCGATCGGCCCGCGAGGGCGAGGACGCCACCCGTGTCATTTTTCAATCATCTGCTGCTTATTTTTGGGCTGATTGCGTTCAGCGCTTTTTTTTCCATGGCGGAGATTTCTCTTGCCGCCTCACGCAAGGTGAAGTTGCGCCTGATGGCAGAAAGCGGCAACGGCAATGCCGCTCGAGTGCTGGCGCTGCAGGAAAGTCCAGGCCATTTTTTCACGGTCGTGCAGATCGGCCTGAATGCGATTGCCATTCTGGGCGGCATTCTGGGCGAGTCACTACTCTCGCCCTACGTGGCCGTGGTGATCGGTCTGGTTTACAGCGGTCCGTGGCTGGAGACGCTCAGTTTTGTCCTGTCCTTTTTACTGGTGACTGCGCTGTTTGTGCTGTTCGCTGATCTCATGCCCAAGCGTTACGGCATGGTTCAACCCGAACAGGTGGCCGTGGCCGTGGTGCAACCCATGCTGTTTTGCACCCGGCTGTTCGCGCCGGTCGTCTGGGTGTTCAATGGTCTGGCGGATCGCTTGTTCAAAGTGTTCGGATTGCCCAGCGTCCGAGCCGATGACATCACTCCCGACGATATCATGGCCATGGCCGACGCAGGAGCGCAGGCCGGTGTGTTGCTCAACCAGGAGCAGCACCTGATTGCCAATGTCTTCGAGCTGGATTCGCGCATCATTCCATCGGCCATGACCGCACGCGAGAGCATCGTGTTTCTCTCATTGAGCGAAGCCGAAGAAAGCATCCGGCACAAGATTGCCGATTTCCCCCATGGCAAGTACCCCGTCTGCGAAAAGGACGGCATCGACTCCGTGATGGGCTACGTCGATGCCAAGGACATCCTGCCACGGATTCTCGGCGGTCGAAAGCTGTCGCTGCGTACCGAGCCCATCGTGCGCAAAATCCTGGTGTTGCCCGACACCCTGACGCTGTTCGAGGCGCTGGAGCGTTTCCGTGATGCCAGGGAGGATTTTGCCGTCATCGTCAACGAATACGCGCTGGTGGTGGGGCTTTTGACCTTGCAGGATGTGATGAGCACGGTCATGGGGGATCTGGTCAGCCCGTTCCAGGAAGAACTGATCGTTCGGCGTGATGACCGCTCCTGGCTGATCGACGGCCTGACGCCGATCGAGGATGTGATGCAGGCCCTGGACATTACCGCCTTTGAAGGCGCCCAGAATTTCGAGACGATTGCCGGGTTTCTGATGTTCTCCCTGCGCAGGGTGCCCAAACCCACCGACTTCGTGGACTACGCCGGCTACAAGTTCGAGGTGATCGATATCGACAGTCACCGGATTGATCAGGTGCTGGTGACCCGGAACGCTCCTCTGGCTCCGGATGCCTGAGTCGGACGCTCTCTGGACTATAGAATACCTATATCAAAAACTTCGATACGGTAGATAAAATCACGACAAACGATATTTGAATAAAAATCGTTCTCATTTAACATGAGCTTCTACTGACAGGAGTTGCTCATGAATACGCTTCCATGCCACCGCGACGACGATGAGGGCTACGAGATGCCCGCCGCCGATGCTTTGCTCGCGGGCACGTTGGCCTTGATGACGGGTCACGCCGAGAGTGCCTGTGCCCGTCACAAGGGGTTGATGTCGAAAAAGATCGTTTCGAATCTTTTTTTTCTGGCCGAGCATCCTTCCCTGAACCCCCACTTCAGAAGGGTGGTGCTGCGCATGCACGGGCACTGGGCGCACCTGGTCGATCCGGCGGGGCCGACTGCGGCGTTGCGCGAGATGGCGGCTGGCGACGTGAGCCTGACCGCCTCCACCCACTGGCATTGACCGTGCAGCAGGAGCTCGATATGGATGAAGAACTGGTGTGGATACGGCGTTTGGGGCGGGTGCAGACCCGCATGACGCAAACCGTACAGCGCATGGTTGCGCAGATCGATCAGCAGCAGGCCGAGATCATCCGCTTGCGTGCCGGGCTGATCATGAGCAGAACGTCCACGTTGTGGGGGCTGCAGGGCCTGCAGCACACCGAGCCGGTGCGTTTGGACAAGCGGCGGGTGGGCATTATGCATGGAGTCGGCGAACAGGTGCCGATCCGGTCGTCCGCCGACCGGGTGATCTGCCAGACCGGCTGCATTTCGCACGCGCACCACTGGCTGGGGGAGGCGGGTCAGTGCCAGCGCGACGGCGAGCCTTGCGGCCAGTGGGCCGAACAAGGGGGGCAGCATGTGTCTGGCGCGTAAGCCGACGGCGGTGTTTCCGGCCGCCTGGTTCCAGCCGCCGGAAAAGGCCACGGTCATCGATGTCAGCCGCTCCATCCCGGAGTCGGCCACCGTGCGGCGGCGCAAACGTTTGTGGGAACTCACCAGCAGCGCGTCGTGCCCGGTACTCGGCGTCTGCCTGACTCTGCCTGACCAGCGGCGGCTGATGGACAAGTGCGGACTCGACACGACCCAGCGCAGCGACTACGAGTTGCATCAGATTGGCGTGACCGAATGCCGCCGCCGCACCCCTTTTGCCGAGAAAGTCGAGCGCCATCTGGACGCGGCCTTTGCCAGCGAGCTGCGCACGGTCAAGGCCCTTGCGGACGCCGACGCCCTGCAGCACTGTTGGAAGCGTGCGCGGCAGCAACCCGGCTGGGCCGGCATGATGTGGGCGGTGATCACGCACCCGGCCTGCCTGTTGCCACTGGAGCACGAAGTGCTGGGCGATGTACACATGATGCAGCACCAAGTCGGCATGGTCAACCGTGTTGAGCAGCAGCGCTGGGAAGACTTGCAGCGCAAAGCCGACCAGTGGCAGCGGGCGTGCCGCGACTGGGAGGCCCGCTGGGACGAACACCAGCGCACGCAGCAGCACAAGCAGCACAGCCTGCAGCAGGAACTGGCGCAGTTGCGCCAGCAACTCATACAAAGCGAAGCCCAGCAGCTCAAACTGACGCAGCAGATCGACGATTTGCACCAATCGCTGCAACAGCAAGCGACCCTGAAAGCCCAGCAACAGGACATAGCCCTGCTGCGCACAGAAAACCAGGCCCTGGCGCGGGCGCTGAAGCAGGCGGCACGGCAAGCACAGCGGCGCGAGGAGACGGAAGCGCACGCAGACGCCAGCCAGACCCCCGGCGGTGGAGATGCCACGGAGGAAGCGGACGGATCGAGCCCCATGCTCGATGGTCAGGCTGTGGGCAAGAACCCACCCAAGCGCGTCGCCTGCGTCGGCGGGCGCACGGCTCAATTGCCGGGCTATCGGGCCGTGGTCGAGTCGCACGGGCTGGAATTGCTGCACCATGACGGCGGCGAAGAAGACAACCTGGGGCAACTGCCCGCCACGCTGGCAGCGGCCGATCTGGTGATCTGCCAAGTCGGCTGCATCAGTCACAACGCCTATTGGCGGGTGAAAGACCATTGCAAGCGCCACGGCAAGCCCTGCGTGTTCGTCGAAAGCAGCAGCCGCAGTGCGCTGGAGCGAACCATGACGCGCATCATTGCTGCCTGGCCCAAACCCCTGCACTGAAGCGGCGGCTGGATGTGGGCAAGGCATGGGCGCAAGGCATGTCCGCAAGCAAAAAAAACCGCCTGACCCGTGGCGTCAGGCGGTGTGAAGCGTGGGCTGCCCCACGCGCTTTCCCGAAGCGAAAAGTCCATTGAGCAAAGCTTCACCTGGGCGGGGCATGAGACTCGATGGCCCGGTTCAGGCTCAGCCAAGGGTCGCAGCGGCGGCTCATGCACAAGGACTCAATGCGTTGCAGTTGATCCCGAGCCAAGTCCACCCGATTCATCATCAGATAGGCTTGACCTAAGTACTCCCGGGCCTGCACATGGGATGGCTCAATGCGCAGAGACTGGTGGTAGTGCTCGATCGAACGAGGCAGGTATTGGGGGCCTTTCTGGCGCCATACAAAACCCATCAGATTGTGAAATTCGGCCGAATCGTGCATGGCCGGATTGCGCTCGGACAAGTTTTGCAAGGTCTGCATGGCACCCGACCAGTCGCGGTTGAGCAAGGCCTGCCGGGTCTCGATGAAGTCATCGGCCCCCGATGCGTAATCGTAAGGCCTTGGGTCGGCCGCCACCGACAGGCCCTGCAACAGAGCCACGAAAACGGCAGCACGACCCCAGTGGCCCGACACACCGATGTGCATGAACGACTTCATTGCATCGAGCAGCGGCATCAGGTGCCGATGACGCCGCCGTCATCCTTGGTGATGACCAAGGTGGCCGAGCGCGGGTAGCGCCCCTGGTTGGGCCAGGTGCCGCGCAGCCTGCCGGCGGCAAAGTCGTCGGCGGTGGTGGTGGCGCCCGGGTGCTGGACGTTGACGAACATGGACTTGCCGTCGGGGGTGGTGATCACGCCGGTGATCTCCTGACCCAGCGGCCCGACCAGGAAGCGCCGGAGTTCGTTGGTGCGCGGATCGGCGCACAGCATCTGGTTGTTGCCGAACTGGGCAAAGTCGCCGGTGTTCTGGGAGCTTTCGCTGATATCGGTCTGTATCCACAGGCGTCCGTCGTGATCGAACCACAGACCATCGGGGCTGTTGAACATGTTTTCGACCGTCAGCGGTTTGCCCGCAAACTGGGAATCGTTCTGCGGGCCGGACAGGATGAAGATGTCCCAGTTGAAACGGGTCGCCGTCGGGTTGTTGTTCGCTTCCGTCCAGCGGATGATGTGGCCCCAGCGGCTGCGCTCGCGGGGGTTGGCGCGGTCGGTGGTGGTGCGGGCGCTGTTGTTGGTCAGGGTGAAATAGACTTGGCCCGATTTCGGGTCGATGGCACCCCATTCCGGACGATCCATCCGGGTCGCCCGCAGGGTGTCGGCGGCGGTGCGGGTGTTCACCAGCACGTCGGCCTGGCTGCTGAACAGCGGGCTGTGCAGGGGGCCTTGCCCAAACACCAGCGCCAGCCACTCGCCCGAGCCATCGTCGTTGAAGCGGGCGACATACAGCGTGCCTTCGTCGAGCAAGGCACCGTTGGCGAGGCCGGCGGCCTTGCGATACACCCCCTTGGAGACGAATTTGTAGATGTATTCGTTGTTGGCGTCGTCGCCGGAGTAGCAGACGATGGGTTGACCTTCGACGCCGGGCTGGAAGACCACGCCTTCGTGCGCGAAACGCCCGAGCGCGGTGCGCTTGACGGGGGTGCTGTTGGGGTCGAAGGGGTTGAATTCGACCATCCAGCCAAAACCGTTGGCTTCGTTGCGGAAGTCCTGGGTGGCGCTGGCTCCCGTTGCCGTGAGGTTGAAGCGGCGGTATTCAGGCGCGCCGCTGTCGGCCAGTTCCCAGCCGTAGCGGGACGTGGCGGGGCGGCTTTCGGCATGGCGCACACCGTAGCGGGCCTGCTCGCGCGGACGGTTGCCGGGTGCCACGTGGTTGATGAAGTAGCCGGCCCAGTTTTCTTCGGCCATCATGTAGGTGTTCCAGGGGGTCACACCGTGGGCGCAGTTGTTCAGCGTGCCCAAGGCGCGGGTGCCGTCGGGGCTGTAGGCGGTTTTGACGAAGTCGGAGCCGCGCACCGGGCCGCTGAGCGTCGCTGGGGTCAGGCCGGTGATGCGGCGGTTACGGGCATCTGCCACCACGGCCCACTGGCCACTGCGTTCCCTGCGGATGCGAACCACGGAAACCCCGTGTGCATTGAGCTCCTTGAGGCATTCGTCGGCCGGGCGACGGCCATTGACCAGGGCCGGCAAGGCATTGCGATCCAGCCTCTGACCCACGGCAGACGCATGCATGAAACGCGGTTCGATGTACTCGTGGTTCAACACCAGCAGGCCATCGGTGGAACTGCCCTGAAACGGTTCACGACCCTGGATCGGGAAGAAGTGCATCCCATCGTGATGGGTGCCGATCTGCTGGGCCTGGTCGGCACCGGAGTTGGTCAGGGGGTCGAAAGCAGGCATGCGGCCGGTGATGGGGGTGCCCCAGGGGATCAGCGTTTGCACCGAATAGCCAGGCGGCACCTGCACGGTGTCGGCGTCGCTGATGGCGACGGTCTTGAAGCCGATCAGGCTGCCACCGCTGGCCGTGCGAGCCGCTGTGGCGCAACCCGTCAGGCTCGCGCCACCGAACAGCGCGGCGATCGAGACGCCCAGCGTACCCTTGAGGGCGCTGCGCCGACTCAGGTGGGTCTCTAGCACGTCATCGAAATGGCGGTTGTTGCTGTGGTTGCAGATGGGCTCGTCGCCCTCGCCGTTGTTGATGATCAGATCGTTCGGAAGTAAAGACATGGGGGCTCCAGTTGAAAACCGCGCTGAAAGCGTGCGCTGGCGTGCAGCTTAGGCGGCGTCTGTGACAGTCCCGTGAAGCCGACTTTGGCGGCGAAACGCCGCCGGGGTCATGCCGGTATGCTGGCGAAAGGCCCGGATAAAGCTTTTTTCGTGGCGAAAGCCGCTGGCTGCGGCCACCTGTTCGATGGGCAGTGCCGTGCGTTGCAGCAGTTCCTGGGCACGCTCGTGCCGCACCCCGTCTTTGAGTGCCTGCAGCGTGACGCCTTGGTCGCGCAAGTGGCGATGCAGCGTGCGCACCGACATGTGCAGCAAGTCGGCCAGCCCGTGGGCGTTGTGGGTGTGCTCGGGCTGCGTGCGCAGCCACAGGCGGACCCGCTCCAGCAGCAGGCGGTCGCGGCGGTAGTGTTGCACCAGCAGTGGCAAAGCGTGGCGCAGCATCTGGTTCAGCGCTGCTTCGTCGCGCCGCAGGGGCAGGGCCAGGTAGGCGGCGTCAAACGCCATCGCCGTGAGCGGCGCGTCGAATGCCACGGCGGCAGGAAACAGCACGCGGTAAGCCTCGGCGTGAGCGGGCGGTGGAAAAGCAAAACGCGCTGAGCGCAGCGGGATGCGCGAGTCGATCAGCCACGAGGCCAGACCCAGCATGTTGCGCAGCAACGAGACTTGGCAGAACTCGCGCAGCGTGCCCAAATCGCGCCGTTCCTGCAGCGTGAGGGTGGCCGTGCCGTCGTGCGCCTGCAGGTGCAGGCCGACGTCATCGGTCAGCAGGCCGTGGTGGCGGCACCAGCGTTGCAGGGCCGCGCCCAGTGTCGGCGAGCTGATGGAGGCGCGCGCCAGCATGCCGTAGCTGCCCCAAGGCAGGCGGCGGCTGAACCAGCCCAGCGCTTCGTCGTCGAGTTCGCGCATGGCGTGACCGGACACCCGCTCCATTTGCGACGAGGTGATGCGAGCGTTCGGCTCCCAGACTTGAGCTGGCGGAATCTGCGCTGCTTGCAAGGCAGCGTCGGGGTTGAGGCCGCGCTGCCGATACGCCTCGACGATGCAGCGCACGAACGCCATCGGGGTGGCCGCAATGCGGGGACTGGGGTGCATGGGTGGCAGTATGCCGAAAATCCCAAGAGCTGGCACGATATGCAACCCAAGTGGCGGTTTCTGAATCTTGGAAAGTCGGCCCAGATCCCGCACAATCGGCACACCAGCCTTGCCCCAAGAGGAGACCCCATGCCGGTACTGGAGACCCAACTCAACCCCCGATCCGCCGATTTCCAGCACAACGCGCAGGCCATGCGTGTGCTGGTGGACGACTTGCGTGCCCACATCGACAGGGTGGCGCAAGGCGGCGGTGAGGCGGCCCGCGCCAAGCACAGCGCCCGCGGCAAGCTGCTGCCGCGCGACCGGGTGCAGATGCTGCTCGACCCCGGCACCCCTTTCCTGGAAGTGGCGCCGCTGGCTGCGCTGCACATGTATGGCAACGACGCCCCTTGTGCCGGGGTCATCGCGGGCATTGGGCGGGTCAGTGGCGTGGACTGCATGGTGGTCTGCAACGACGCCACGGTCAAGGGCGGCACCTACTACCCGATGACGGTGAAGAAGCACCTGCGGGCGCAGGAGATCGCGCAGCAAAACGGCCTGCCCTGCATCTATCTGGTGGATTCGGGCGGTGCCAACCTGCCCAACCAGGACGAGGTGTTCCCCGACCGCGAGCACTTTGGCCGCATCTTCTACAACCAGGCCCATATGAGTGCGCAGGGGATTGCGCAGATCGCCGTCGTCATGGGGTCATGCACGGCGGGCGGTGCTTACGTGCCCGCCATGAGCGACGAGACCATCATCGTGAAAAACCAGGGCACCATCTTTTTGGGTGGCCCGCCGCTGGTGAAGGCCGCCACCGGCGAGGTGGTGAGCGCCGAAGACCTCGGCGGCGGCGACGTACACACGCGCCTGAGCGGCGTGGCCGACCACCTGGCCCAGAACGATTTGCACGCGCTGGCGCTGGCACGCGAGGCGGTGCGCCACCTGAGCCGCCAGAAGCGCCCCGACACGCCGCTGCGCGAGCCGCGCCCGCCGCAGTTTGCGGCCGAAGAACTGTATGGCGTCATCCCCACCGACACGCGCAAGCCGTTTGACGTGCGCGAGATCATCGCCCGCATCGTCGATGGCAGCGAACTGCACGAGTTCAAGCCGCGCTTCGGCACCACACTGGTGTGCGGCTTTGCGCACATCGAAGGCATGCCGGTGGGCATCATTGCCAACAACGGCATTCTGTTTAGCGAGTCGGCGCTCAAGGGGGCGCACTTCATCGAACTGTGCTGCCAGCGCAAGATTGCGCTGGTGTTTTTGCAAAACATCACCGGCTTCATGGTGGGGCGCAAGGTCGAAAACGAAGGCATTGCCCGCAACGGTGCCAAGATGGTCACGGCCGTGGCCACGGCGCAGGTCCCGAAGTTCACCGTCATCATCGGTGGCAGTTTTGGTGCCGGTAACTACGGCATGTGTGGCCGCGCCTACAGCCCGCGCTTCTTGTGGATGTGGCCGAACGCCCGCATTTCCGTGATGGGCGGCGAGCAGGCCGCCAGCGTGCTGGCGACCGTCAAGCGCGACGGCATCGAGGCCAAAGGCGGCCAGTGGAGCGCGGCGCAAGAAGAAGCCTTCAAGGCTCCGATCAAACAGCAGTACGAGGAGCAGGGCCACCCCTACTACGCCACCGCCCGCCTGTGGGACGACGGCATCATCGACCCCGCCGACACCCGCCGCGTGCTGGCGCTGGGCCTGAGCGCCAGCCTCAACACCCCGACGCCCGAGACCAAGTTCGGCGTCTTCCGCATGTGAGGGGCCGCGCATGAGCAACCTGAGTGTGACCGTGCAGGCGCAGTGCGCCACCGTGACGCTGACCCGCGCCGAGCTGCGCAACGCCTTCAACGACGCCGTGATCGCCGAGCTGACGCAGGTGTTTGCCGAACTGGGCCAGCGCGACGACGTGCGCGCCATCGTGCTGGCCGCCGAGGGCACTGCCTTCTGCGCCGGGGCCGACCTCAACTGGATGCGCCGTATGGCCGACTACAGCCGCGCGGAAAACCGGGTCGATGCCGGTCGGCTGGCCGAGATGCTGCGCGTGCTTTATGCCTGCCCCAAACCCACCGTGGCGCGGGTGCAGGGCGACGTGGTCGCGGGCGGCATGGGGCTGGTGGCCTGCTGCGACATGGCGGTGAGTGTGGATACGGCGGCGTACTGCCTGAGCGAGGTGAAGCTGGGCCTGATTCCGGCCACCATCGGCCCCTATGTGGTGCGGGCCATGGGCGCACGCGCCGCCCATCGCTACTTCCTCACTGCGGAGCGCTTCAGCGCCGCCGAGGCACAGCGCATCGGCTTCGTCCACGAGGTGGTGCCAGCCGACCAACTCGACGCCAAAGTGGAGCAACTGGTGCAAGCACTCATCAGCGCTGGCCCCGCTGCCGTGCGGGCCTGCAAGCAACTGGTGCAGGAGGTGGCCGAGCAGGCCATCGACGCCGCGCTGATCGACCGCACGGTGCAAGGCATTGCCGACATCCGCGCCAGTGCCGAGGGCAAGGAAGGCGTGCAGTCGTTCCTGCAAAAACGCAAACCGAACTGGCTGGGTTGAGGAGTTGAATATGTTTAAAAAAATACTTATAGCCAACCGTGGTGAGATTGCCTGCCGCGTGGCCGCCACCGCCCAACGCTTGGGCGTGAAAACCGTGGCGGTGTATGCCGACGCCGACGCTCGCGCCAAGCATGTCGCCGCCTGCGACGAGGCGGTGTACATCGGCGGCAGTGCACCCAAAGAAAGCTACCTGCGCTGGGCAGCCATTCTGGACGCCGCCAAGGCCACCGGTGCCGAGGCCATCCACCCCGGTTACGGCTTTTTGAGCGAAAACGAGGACTTCGCCAACGCCTGCACGGCGGCTGGGCTGGTGTTCATCGGCCCGCCTGCGTCAGCCATCAACGCCATGGGTCTGAAGGCCGAATCCAAGCGTCTGATGGAGCAGGCCCAAGTGCCGCTGGTGCCCGGCTACCACGGTGCCAACCAAGACCCGGCGCTGCTGCAGGCCGAGGCCGACCGCATCGGCTACCCGGTGCTGATCAAGGCCAGCGCCGGCGGCGGCGGCAAGGGCATGCGTGCGGTCGAAAAGACCGAAGACTTTCTGGCCGCGCTGGAATCGTGCCAGCGCGAAGCCAGCAACAGCTTTGGCGACGACGCGGTGCTGATCGAGAAATACGTGCAGCGCCCGCGCCACATCGAAATCCAAGTGTTTGGCGACACGCACGGCAACTGCGTCTATCTGTTCGAGCGCGACTGCTCGGTGCAGCGCCGCCACCAGAAGGTGCTGGAAGAAGCCCCCGCCCCCGGCATGACGCCCGAGTTGCGCCGCCAGATGGGCGAGGCCGCCGTGGCCGCCGCCCGCGCCGTCAACTACGTCGGCGCCGGCACGGTGGAATTCATCGTCGAGCAGCCCGGCGACTACGGTTTGGCAGGCGCGGATGCGGGTTTCGCCGCTGGGCCGCCCGAAGGCGAAACAGCCCCCTTGGGGGGCAGCGACCCAGCGCAGCGGCGCAGCGTGGGGGCCAGGTTCTACTTCATGGAAATGAACACCCGTCTGCAGGTGGAGCACCCCGTCACCGAGGCCATCACCGGGCTGGATCTGGTGGAGTGGCAGTTGCGCGTGGCCTCGGGCCAGCCGCTGCCGCTGCGTCAGCAAGACCTGCGCATCCACGGCCATGCGATCGAGGCGCGCATCTGCGCCGAAAACCCGGACAACCACTTTTTGCCCGCCACCGGTACGCTGAACGTGTATCGCAAACCGGCGCACAGCCGCTTTGCCCGAGCCGAGGTGCGTGTCGATGACGGCGTGCGCGAAGGCGACACCATCAGCCCGTACTACGATTCCATGGTGGCCAAGCTGATCGTGCATGGCGACACGCGCCAACAGGCGCTGGCCCGGCTGGACGAAGCGCTGGCGCAGACCCACATCGTGGGTCTGGCGACCAACGTACAGTTCCTGCGCCATGTGGTGCGCAGCGCGTCGTTCACCCACGCCAAGCTGGACACGGCCCTGATTCAGCGCGAACAGGCGGTGCTGTTTCACCAGCAGCCGGTGAGCCTGCCGCTGGCGGTGGCCGCTGCCGTCGCCGAAACCCTGATGCGGGAACGGGCAGGGGAGCAGGCCGACCCGTTCAGCAAGACCGACGGCTGGCGCAGCCACGGCGTGTTCCAGCGCCGCTTCGCCTTCGAGGATGGCGACGCACCCATTCCCGCCACCCTGGCCTACCTGCACGACGGCACCCTGCGGCTGACCGTGGGCGAAGGCGAGGCCGCCGTCTCTGGCCTGCTCGCCTTCATGCCGTGCGCCCCTGCCGGTGCTGGTGCTGGTGCGTGGCAACGCGACGTGTCGTTTGCCGGTGCCAGCACGCGTGCGACCGTTTACATGCAGGGTGAGCGCGCCCATGTGTTCACACCGCGCGGTACGCGATCACTGGTCGAAATCGACCTGCTGGCCCATGCCGGGGACGCCGCCGCCGAGGGTGGACGCCTGACGGCCCCCATGCCGGGCAAGGTGGTGTCGTTCGCCGTGAAAGCGGGCGCTGCAGTGAAAAAGGGCCAGCCCTTGGCGGTGATGGAGGCCATGAAGATGGAGCACACCATCGCCGCGCCTGCCGACGGCACCGTGACCGAACTGCTGTTTGCACCCGGCGATCAAGTGAGCGAAGGCGCTGAACTGCTCAAGCTCCGTATCGGCTGAACGTCGCCACAGCCACAGCCACGGTAGGGTTCGGCGCTTCGGCTTGGCATTCGACCCATGTAGATCGTTTTGCTGTTGCAGCGTTAGCCCGCGATGTCTTTGGCTGCGAGGCGCTGGCCTGTATGCGCCCGCTGGCGTGCTATTGGGTTAGCATGTCTCCATGTCGAGCATCCGCGTTGATCATCTTCGTGTGGTGGTTTACCCCAACGATCACCCGCCACCACACGCGCACGTGCTGGGGCCCGGTTGGGAACTGCGGGTCGAGTTGTCTGACCCGCCAGCGTTGATGACGATTGGCGGTAAAGCAAAGACCAACGACATTGGTTTTGCATTGATGGCCGTGGCCGATCACTTGGGCCACCTGCGCAAGTTTTGGAGTGATTTGCATGACTAAAGCGAGTTTTCCCGATTGGGTTCATGCCGAGTTGACCCGAGTGCCAGAGGCGACGGCGCGTGGCACGATGGAAGATCGTTCTGACCTGCGGGCCTTGGCCGCCCGTTACGACGTGCGCAACAAGCGTGTGGTGGTGGAATTGGCCAACGGCAGTATTTTTGCGTTTCCCCCCGCATTGGCGCAGGGATTGGCCGGTGCCCAGGCGGCAGAGCTGTCTGAAATTGAAGTCTCCCCTATGGGCACGGGGTTGCACTGGCCGAGGCTGGATGCCGACCTGACGGTCGAGGGCTTGCTAGCAGGTGTTTTCGGTAGCCGAGTCTGGAGCCGCGAGTTGGCTGCCAAGGGTGGCCTCGTATCAACGTCCGCCACCGCGATGGCAGGCCGTGCGAAAGGCGAACAAGGCGCAAAAGGCGCAAAAGGCGGGCGACCACGTAAGGTGATAGGCTGAATGGGCGCACGGTGATGATCGCATAGCGAAAAGCATTAAAACCCCCAAGCAACTTGGCTGCCGAAGCAGTTGCGTTGAAGGGAGCCGTGTTGGGTGACATGGTATAGAAATGGTTGACGGAGTAAAGACATGAGCTTAGGAACCCTGCCCGCCCGCGTGAAATTGATCGACGTCGGCCCGCGCGATGGTTTGCAGAACGAAAAACAGCCGGTTGCGGCGGCGGTCAAGATCGAACTGGTACACCGGCTGCAGGCGGCCGGCCTGCAGGAGATCGAAGTCACCAGCTATGTGTCGCCCAAATGGGTGCCGCAGATGGCCGACAACCACGCCGTCATGGCCGGGCTGCAGCGCCAGCGCGGTGTGCGTTACGCGGTGCTCACGCCCAACCTGAAGGGTTGCGAGGCGGCGCTGCTCGACCGCCCCGACGAGATTGTGGTGTTCGGTGCCGCCAGCGAGGCCTTCAGCCAGAAAAACATCAACTGCAGCATCGCCGAGAGCATCGAGCGTTTTGCGCCGGTGGTGCAGGCGGCCTTGCAGGCTGGCGTGGCCGTGCGCGGGGCCATGAGCTGCACCGTGGGCTGCCCCTACGAGGGTGAGATTGCGCCCGAGCGGGTGGCTAGGCTGGCCCAGTTGATGCAAGGCATAGGCGTGCAGCGGGTGGACGTGGCCGATACCATCGGTGTGGGCACGCCCTTGAAGGTGCAGCGTGCCATCGAGGCCACGCTGGCCCACTACGACATCGACCACATCAGCGGCCACTTCCACGACACCTACGGCCAAGCGCTGAGCAACACGCTGGCGGCCCTGCAGATGGGGGTGTGGAACTTCCAGTCGTCCGTGGCCGGGCTGGGTGGTTGCCCGTACGCCCTGGGCGCGACCGGCAATGTAGCCACCGAAGACGTGGTGTTCCTGCTGCATGGGCTGGGCATCGAAACGGGCATCGATCTAGATACGCTGGTCGATGCGGGCGCTTACATCAGCGAGCAACTCGGTCGGCCCACTGGCTCGCGGGTGGGCCGTGCGCTGCTGGCCAAGCGCAGCCCTTGAACACGACACCCGACTGTACACATGCCTGCCTGGTCCGATCAACCCGTTTTCGTGTCCCTGGAAGGCACGCGCGCCCGCCAGGCGGGGGATTTTCCTTCGCCGTGCGTGAATGTCTGCCGCATGTCGCCCCGCTCCGGCCTTTGTGAAGGGTGCTGGCGCACACTGGACGAAATCCGACGCTGGGGCAGCATGAGCGACGCGGCCAAGCAGGCCTGCTGGACGGCGCTCGAAAACCGGCAAACGGCGGCGGGAATCAACCGCTGAGGTCGTCTGCAAGGGCGAACGCAAAACGTGTTTGTTCCTTTTTTGCGGCGTACATGGCCTGATCGGCGCACCGCAGCAACGGCTTCAAGTCACGAACCTTCCCTTGCGTCATGGCCACGCCCGCACTGGCGCTGACCTGATGAACATGCCCAAGGATATCGATCGGCCGATCCACGGCGTCGCACAGTCGCTGCACCATGTGGTCCAGCGCTGGCCGTGGCGGGCAGTGGCCGAGGATGATGACAAATTCATCGCCACCCAGCCGGGCCGCCAGATCGCTCTGGCGGCAATGGTGCGCCAGCCGCTGGCCGATCGCGACCAGCACCTGATCGCCGACTGCGTGGCCGTGGCGGTCGTTGACGGGCTTGAACCGATCCAGGTCGATCAGCAGCACAGCGTGCTGCCCCGGTTGGGCCAGAAGAGGCTCGGCGCGTTCTGCAAGGCCGCGCCGGTTGAGCAGGCCGGTCAGCGGATCGGTCTGCACCTCTTGGGTCAGCGAGCCGGTTTGCCGCCTCAGCAGCGCTTCTTCCTGCTGGATGCCCCGGATGCGGGCGCTCAACGCCACGGCCAACACCACCATTTCGGCTGCAATGCCGATTTGCAACCCGTAGGACAACACGAAAGGCGCGTTCCACCAGCCACGCGCCACGGCCACCACCCCGACCACGCAGACAAACAGGATCAGGTGCGCCGACAGGTACCAGATGGCCGTTGGATGGCCGCGCCGCCAGAGCCAGACGGCGATCATGATGATGATGGCGACGCCGCCCAGCGCCAGCCCTTCGTTGATCGATTGCGATGCAAGCAACTGGCCACTGACCGCCAGCACCGCCGACAGCAGGGCGAGGCCGCCCAGCCCCAGCACCGCAACATCGGCCAAGCGTCCGGCTGAGCGCGTGTTCAGGAAAGAGCGGGCGAAGGCCGCTTTGCAGGCCAGCCAGAGGGCGGGCCAGATCTGGTAGCTGTGCTCGATCCACCACGGCTGCGCAGGCCAGAGGTAATGCGCCGTGTGCCCGTTGAAGGTGGCGATCGTCAGCAGGGCGGCAGCACAGGTCAGCACGTAGAAGCCATAGGTCGAGTCACGCAGAACCACGGTCAAGGCCAGGTTGTAGATCAGCAAGGTCAGGAGGACGCCATAAATCAAGCCATCCAACAGGCGTTTGTGCTGTCGGTTGGCCAAGTAGTCGGGCAACAGCCACACCGACGGCGTGACGTTTTGTGCCACCGTGTTCTGCAAGCGGATGAACACCGTGTATTCGCCGGCCAACGGCATTTGCAGCGGGTAGGTGATGCGTTCCTGCCCCAGCGGGCGTGTGGCGTAAGGTCGAATCAGGCCGGTCTCGGCACCGGGCCCCCAAGCCAGCCCATCGGCGGCGTAGGGGCCGTGAAAAGCGATGTCGCGAATGGCGGTGGTGGGGAAGGCCAGCAGCCACGGGTCGTCCGTGGCCGGTGCTTGGAGCCGGAATCGGAGCCACCAGGTCGATGGACCATGCAGACGCAGCAGGCCCGCAGGTCTTGTCCATGCGGCACCAGCGGCACCCGCGGCAGGGTCGAGCAGGTCATCCACACCCAGTTGGCCGGTCGGGTCTTGCAGCACATCGACGTGACCTTGCAGGCTCAGGCCGCTGGCCATGGCAGTAAGCCGCACCGGCGCATCGGTGGCCAGCGCTGGCCCGCCACTCCACAGGCCCCAGACGAGCAGACAGGCGAGTACACTCCACTGCCGAGCAGACCGACAAGCACCCGCAAGCCCGAATAAATGCCATAGCCTCATCGGGCACCACTTTAACCGATGGCGGTGACGCAACACCGATGCACAAGGGTATGGGGGTATGCCGCGGGCTCGTGTCTGTGCCACAAATATGGCGTTGTTCGCGTAGAAGTGCTTTCTGTTGGTTAAGATGGCAGTTGTCGATGCAACCTGTAACCCATATCCAAGGAGTCGGTATGTTCAAAAAAATCCTGGTGCCCTGTGACGGTTCCAAACTTTCTCATGCGGCCGCCGAGTTCGCCGCCGATCTGGCCAAGATTCACGGCGCTTCTGTCGTGGGCCTTTACGTGATCGATCCGTTCCCTTACATCGGCATTGGCGACGCATCGTCGGCTGGCCTGCAGGCCTACATGGCCGAGGCGCAGGCAGCGGCTGCCCGTGCCTTGGGCGACGTGCGTGAGTGCTGCGAAACGCGTGGCGTGGCTTTTGCCGGTGACACGATCGAGCGCAACGTGACTTATGACGGGATACTGGAAACCGCCGAAGCCGAAGCTTGCGACCTCATCGTCATGGGTTCGCACGGCCGCAAGGGTGTCCAGGCCCTGATTCTGGGCAGCGTGGCGCAGAAGGTGCTGACCTACGCCAAGGTACCGGTGCTGATCATCAAGCCCTGAGTGGCCTGACGACACTGCAGGGGCATTGCCGGTCGCCGGTCGGGCACAGCCCTTGGGCTTTTTAGAATGGTTGCCTACTCCTGTTCAGGCAGACCATGTCCGATCATCCGCAGACCCGATCCACGACTCCCTCCGCACCCGACGACCAGGGCGTCATCCGCATCCGTGGCGCACGGCAGCACAACCTCAAGCAGGTCGATCTCGACATTCGCACTGGTGAGCTGACGGTGGTCACGGGCCCCAGCGGTTCGGGCAAGTCGAGCTTGGTGTTCGATACCCTGTTTGCCGAAGGGCAGCGCCGCTACGTCGAGACGTTCAGCGCCTACGCGCGCCAGTTTCTGGAGCGCATGGACAAGCCTGCGGTGGACAAGGTGGAAGGCGTGCCGCCAGCCATCGCCATCGACCAGACCAACCCGGTGCGTTCGTCCCGCTCCACCGTGGGCACGATGACCGAGCTGAACGATCACCTCAAGCTGCTGTACGCACGCGCCGCCCAGTTATTTGACCGGCGCACCGCGCTGCCGGTGCGGCACGACTCGCCCGACACCATTGATGAAGATCTGCGCCAGCGGGTCGAGGCGGCCATGAGCACCGCTGGGCTGTCCCAAGGGGCGAAGGCCCTCTCGGGGAGCAGCGTTGGCGTGGGGGGTGGCGTTGAGCCGCGTTTGGTCATCACCTTCCCGGTGGAATTGCCCGCCAGCGCCACCCCCGCAGACATCGAACAATGGCTGGCGGCCAGCGGCTTTACTCGGGTGCAGGCCGAGCGCGTGGTCACCCGACCAGTGGCGCACGACAGTGTCAAAGCCACCAAGGATGCCAAAACCCCGAAGGCCAAGAAGGACGCCCCACCCGCTGAACGACAGGTGCGCGTCTTGGACGTGGTGGCCGACCGTTTCCGCTACAGCGCGGTCGAGCGATCCCGGGTCATCGAAGCCATCGAATGGGGTCTGAAGCGCGGCAATGGTCGGCTCACGGTGTACGCGCTGCGCCCGGCGGGCGACGCCGGGGTGGAGCCCGAGCCCGAGACATGGCGGTTTTCCACCGGCCTGCATTGCCCCGAAAGCGACCTGCGCTATGCCGAGCCGCTGCCGTCCATGTTTTCCTTCAACTCGGCGCTGGGGGCGTGCGACACCTGCCGCGGCTTCGGGCGCGTCATCGGGGTGGACATGGGGCTGGTGATTCCGAACGACAAGCTGACCCTGCGTGCCGGTGCCATCAAACCCATGCAAACCCCGGCGTGGCAGGAGTGCCAGGACGACCTGATGCGGCACGCCGAGGCCGCTGGCATTGCGCGTGACACGCCGTGGTACCAGTTGAGCGAGGCGCAGAAAAACTGGGTCATCGAAGGGGCCCCGAACTGGCGTGGCAAGTGGAACCAGCAGTGGTACGGGGTGCGCCGCTTCTTCGATTACCTGGAGAGCAAGGCCTACAAGATGCACATTCGCGTGCTCTTGTCGAAGTACCGCAGCTACACCGTATGCCCGGTGTGCGCGGGTGCGCGGCTCAAGACCGAAAGCCTGTTGTGGCGACTGGGTTCCAAGGCCGCCGCCGATGCGGTGCTGCCGCCTGCCCAGCGGTTCATGCCTGCGGGGGTGGAGTGGACGCGGGAGCAGTTGGAAGCGTTGCCGGGCTTGTCCCTGCACGACGTGATGCAGTTGCCGATCGAGCGCTTGCGAGCATTTTTTGCGATGTTGGCGGGGGCTGCTGGTGTGGGGGGGCTGCGTGGCGAGGAATCGGGGCCTGTGACTGACGAGCCAGGCAGCTCCCCCACACCGGCAGCACTGGCGAATACAGGTACGCATGAGGCGGGCGAAGCGCAGGCGCTGCGGCTGCTGTTCGACGAAATCAGCACCCGCCTGAAGTATCTGTGCGACGTGGGCATCGGCTACCTCACGCTCGACCGGCAGAGCCGCACCCTCAGTGGCGGCGAGGTGCAGCGCATCAACCTCACCACGGCGCTGGGCACTTCGCTGGTCAACACCCTGTTCGTGCTCGACGAGCCCAGCATCGGCCTGCACCCGCGCGACATGCACCGCATCAACCGCGCCATGGCGCGTCTGCGCGAGGCCGGCAACACCTTGGTGGTGGTGGAACACGACCCCGCCGTCATGCTGGCGGCGGATCGTGTCATCGACATGGGCCCCGGCCCCGGCGAGCGCGGCGGACAGATCGTTTTTGATGGAACGGTCGCGCAACTGCGCACCGCCGACACGCTCACGGGTGCCTACCTGGGCGGGCGCAAGCAAGTCGGTTTCGGCTTCAAGCGCATGGTCACCGACGCCACGCCCCGCCTGGTGCTGGAGGGCGCACGCGAACACAACCTGCGCCGCCTCAACGTCGAATTCCCGCTGCAACGGCTGGTGACCGTCACCGGCGTCAGCGGTTCGGGCAAATCCACCCTCATTCAGGACGTGCTGGCCCCGGCGTTGATGCGCCACTTCGGCCAAGCCAGCGAAGCCCCCGGAGCCCACGACCGCCTGCTGGGAGCCGATCACCTCAGTGGTGTGGTGTTCGTCGATCAGTCCCCCATCGGCAAGACGGCACGCTCCAATCCGGTGAGTTACGTGGGCGCGTGGGATGCGATCCGTGCGTTGTTTGCCCAGGCACCACTGGCCCAGCAGCGCGGCTACACGGCGGCCAAGTTCAGTTTCAACAGCGGCGACGGGCGCTGCCCCACCTGCGGCGGTTCGGGTTTCGAGCATGTGGAGATGCAGTTCCTGAGTGATGTCTATCTGCGCTGCCCCGACTGCAACGGCCAGCGTTACCGCCCTGAAATTCTGGAAATCACCATCGAGCGCGGTGGCCGTTTGCTCAATGTGTCCGACGTGCTGGGCCTGACGGTGAGCGAGGCGTTGCAGTGGTTTGGCGGGTCGCCCCAGGGTCGTTTTGCAGGCGATGCAGCCCCTACGGGGAGCGGCGACCTGCGCAACGGCGCAGCGTGGGGGCAGGCACCTGACCGCGAGGTGATGGCGGCTCTGCAGCCGATCGTGGATGTGGGTCTGGAATACGTGAAGCTGGGCCAGCCGGTGCCCACGCTCAGTGGTGGCGAGGCGCAGCGCCTGAAGCTGGCGGGTTTTCTGGCCGAGGCCACCAAGGCAGGCAAGACGGGCAAGGGCGGCAAGGGGAGCAAGGGGAGTAGTGGTGCGGTGCGAGCAGGCCGCACGGCGTCGGGCCAGCCGCTGGCCACCAAAGGCATGCTGTTCCTGTTCGACGAGCCGACCACGGGCCTGCACTTCGACGACATCGCCAAGCTGATGCGTGCCCTGCGCAAGCTGCTGGAGGCGGGGCATTCTTTGATCGTGATCGAGCACAACCTGGACGTGATCCGCGCCAGCGACTGGCTGATCGACCTCGGGCCGGATGGGGGCGACCAAGGTGGCCTGGTGGTGGCCGTAGGCACGCCCGAGGAAGTGCGGCTGCACCCGCACAGCTACACCGGGCAGGCGCTGCGGGACTATGCCGAGGCAGTGGGTGAGCTGCATGTGGTGCAGGAGGGGCGGGTGACGGATTACTTGCCGGTGCGGGGTGAGCTGGCGGCATGGGGGTTCGCTGCGCCAACAAATACATCGGTATCTGCCATGGCTGCGGGATTGAATGGCGGTGTCGCGCAAACATCGTCACACGCTGGGGAGGGGGTGCGCCCCGGCAAGGAATCGGAGCCTGCGACTGACGCGCCGGGGCGTACCTCCTTCCCGGCCGCGAGGTCGCCGAGTGAAACCGCCAGCCCACATGCCAACGACAGCCCACACGCCAGCCCACACGCCAACGCCATCCGCATCATCAACGCCAGAGAGCACAACCTCAAGGGCCTGTCGGTCGATATCCCCCGGGGCCAGGTCAACGTCATCACCGGCGTCAGCGGTTCGGGCAAGTCCACGCTGGCGTTCGACATCCTGTTCAGCGAAGGCCAGCGCCGCTATCTGGAAAGCCTCAACGCCTACGCCCGCAGCATCGTGCAGCCCGCCGGTCGGCCCGAGGTGGACGCCGTCTATGGCATTCCACCCACCGTGGCGATCGAGCAACGCCTGTCGCGCGGCGGGCGCAAATCGACCGTCGGCACCACCACCGAAGTCTGGCACTTCCTGCGCCTGCTGTACGTGAAGCTGGGCACCCAGCACTGCGTCCACGACGACACCCCGGTGCAGCCACAAACCCCCGACAGCATCCTGGCGCAGTGGATGACGGCCTTCCGTGGCCAGCACATCGGCGTGCTGGCACCGCTGGTGGTCAACCGCAAAGGGGTCTATACCGAGCTGGCCGATTGGGCGCGTCTGCGCGGCCATACCCATCTGCGGGTGGATGGCGAATTCCTGCCCACGCAAGGCTTCCCGCGCATCGACCGTTTCAAGGAGCACACCATCGAGTTGCCCGTGGGCAGCCTGGACGTGACACCCGAATCCGAATCCGAATGGCGGCAACTGCTGACCCGTGCGCTGGAGCACGGCAAGGGCGTGGTACATGTGCTGTCTGGACTGGAGGGCTTGCAGGCCGCGCTCGACAGCGCTGACTCGACGGCGGGCATAGGGCGGCTGCAGGTGTTTTCCACGCTGCGTGCCTGCCCGGTGTGCGCCACCAGCTATGCCGAACTGGACCCGCGCCTGTTCTCGTACAACAGCAAGCACGGCTGGTGCCCGGACTGTGTGGGCACGGGTGTGCAGCTCACGCGCGAGCAGCGCAAGGCGTTCGACGATTCCGTACGCGACGACGACCAGAAAGGCCGCGAGCAGAGCTTGGCCGAGCCCGAGCTGGAAGACGTGGCCGACCAGCCCTGCACCCGTTGCGGCGGCACGCGCCTGAATGCCACGGCGCGGGCGGTCAAGTTCCACGGGCAGAGCATCACCTCGCTGGCGCGACTGAGCGTGCGCGACGTGCGCCTGTGGGTGCAAGCCTTGCAGCAGGCACCGCTGGCGGTGCCGGGCACGGTGCTGGGTGCGGTGCAGGGCGCATCGGCTGCCGCCTGCGGCCTGAGCGTGCGCGAGGCCGACATCGCCCGCGACCTGCTGCCGGAAATCCGGAGCCGTCTGGAGTTTCTGGAGGAGGTGGGCTTGGGCTACCTGACGCTGGACCGGGGTGCCCCCAGCCTCAGCGGGGGCGAGGCGCAACGCATCCGCTTGGCGGCGCAGCTTGGCTCCAACCTGCAGGGCGTATGTTACGTGCTCGACGAGCCGACCATCGGCCTGCACCCACGCGACAACCAGATCCTGCTCAACGCCCTGCACAAGCTGGGCGACAAGGGCAACACCCTGGTGGTGGTGGAGCACGACGAAGACACCATCCGCCGGGCGGATCATGTGATCGACATGGGCCCCAGTGCGGGGGTGCGTGGCGGGCGGGTGGTGGCTGAAGGTTCGGTGGCCGATGTGATGGCTGCCGCCGATTCGCAGACGGGGCGTTATCTGCTGCATGCCATGAAGCACCCGTTACAGGCGCGGCGGTTGGTGAGG
>DBAZ01000063.1:0-34039 GCA_002291945.1 Tepidimonas sp. UBA997 | reverse complement strand
CGGCATAACCCTAGCCCCGGCGGGAGGTAAGGTGCGCACTGGGTCAAATGGCTCTCCGTCTTCTGCCATGGCGTGTTCTGCGGATGTGCTCAGCTCCGCCCCTTCAGCCGGGGAGGGCTTGCCCCCCGGTAAGGAATCGGAGCCTGCGACTGACGCACCGGGGGGTAAGCCCTCCTTGGCCGCGAGGTCTGCGAGTGAAGGGAAACTCGACTGGCTCACCGTCCAAAACGCCACCCTCCACAACCTGCAAAACGTCACCGCCCATGTGCCGCTCAAGCGGCTGGTGGCCATCACCGGCGTCAGCGGTTCCGGCAAATCCACCTTCGCACGCGACGTGCTGCTCAGCAACGTGGCCGCAGCGGTCCAGCAGCAAAGCACCAAAGCCGGTAGCGACGCCTGGAACGCCGGCGAACGTCCCAAGTGGCAGGGCTGCGCCGACGTGGTCGGCAGCGAGGCCATCCAGCGCGTGCTGGAGGTCGATCAGACCCCCATCGGCAAAACGCCGCGTTCCTGCCCGGCGACCTACATCGGCTTCTGGGACGCCATCCGCAAGCT
This sequence comes from Tepidimonas sp. UBA997, assembly GCA_002291945.1. Classification (GTDB taxonomy): domain Bacteria; phylum Pseudomonadota; class Gammaproteobacteria; order Burkholderiales; family Burkholderiaceae_C; genus UBA997. The sequence continues at coordinate 33,484 of DBAZ01000063.1, read as the reverse complement.
CTACGCCGACACGCTGGAGGCCAAGGCACGCGGTTATGGCCCGGGCCGCTTCAGCTTCAACACCGGCGACGGTCGCTGCCCCACCTGCGAAGGGCAGGGCTTGCGCACCATCGAAATGAGCTTCCTGCCCGACGTGAAAGTGCCCTGCGAGGCCTGTAGCGGGGCGCGCTTCAACCCCGAGACGCTGGCCGTCACCTGGCGTGGCCAGAGCATCGGCGACGTGCTGCGCATGGAAGTCGATCAGGCGGTCGCGTTCTTCGCCTCCATGCCCAGCATCGCCCACCCGCTGCAACTGCTCGCCGACGTGGGCCTGGGCTACCTCACGCTGGGCCAGCCGTCGCCCACGCTCAGCGGTGGCGAGGCGCAGCGCATCAAGCTCGTGACCGAACTCACCAAGGTGCGCGACGAAGTGGGGCGGCGCGGCCAGAAGGCACCGCACACCCTCTACGTGCTCGACGAACCCACCGTGGGCCTGCACATGGCCGACGTGGACAAGCTCATCCGCGTGCTGCATCGGCTGGTCGATGGCGGGCACAGCGTGGTGGTGATCGAACACGATCTGGACGTGATCGCCGAAGCCGACTGGATCATCGACCTCGGCCCCGAAGGCGGCGACGGCGGCGGGCGCATCGTGGCGGCGGCACCCCCCGAGGCGCTGGTGCGGCTGGGCACGCACACCGGACTAGCGCTGGCCCCTGTGCTGGCCAGGGCGTGACTTGCCACATCAAGTGATCCACATCCACCCGGATGCCCCGGCCAAGCCCGCTTTGGGAGCGCCTTGCAACGGGTGTGGTGTGTGCTGTCTCGCCGAGCCGTGTCCGATCGGGATGGTGCTGTCGCGTCGGCGTTCGGGATCTTGCGTGGCCTTGCGCTGGCTGCCCAGCGAGTCACGCTACGTCTGCGGGGCCTTGACCCATCCCCAGATAACGCTGGGCTGGCTGGGTCGCCTGCCGGGGGCAGGCCAGTGGGTCAGGCGTCGGATCGCTGCCGGTGCGGGCTGTGATGCCAGTCTGCAGGTCGAGCCACCTGACGGGCTACATCAAGAGCAGACTAACGACCCACCCACAACAGGATGAACCCGATCAGCAGGACAGCCGCGATGCCCGCCAGCCAGCGGGTGCGCCACCTCAGCACGTCCACGGCAGCGATCAGCCGGGCGTTTTGTTCCGCCAGCGCAGTCGATGTTTCGGCCAACTGCTTCAAGTCGGCTTGCAGTCGAGCCTGATCGGCTTCCAGGGCGGCCAGACGCGCCGCGTCACCCCCTTCTCTGGGGGGGGTCAACGGCACATCCAGCTCGCCGTCGTCCTGCTTGTCGAGCAACTTGCGTGCGCTTTTCAGCACCTTGGGGGCATGCTCAATGACATCCCCCCAGGGAATCACCTTCAATGCCAGCATCCAGGGAAAACCCATCCGCACACTCCATCAATCATTGACCGAAGTGACGAAGTTTAGCCGTCCGGCCGCACGACGGTCAAGCTGCGGCGCATGCTGAGACGCATGCAGCGGGCCCGGGGCCGGGGCTTTGGGCGTGACCCGCGACATCCGCAACTTCGCCCAGCAGGTGGGCGATACCCTGCAGTAAATCGCCCAGGCCTGATCAGCCCCGGCCCACGAAGGGCATGTGGGTGGCCATGACGGTGGTGAACAGCACGTTGGCCGACAGCGGCAGGCGCGCCATGGCCATGAAGGTCTGCACCACGGCGTCCATGTCCATGCGGGCCTCGGGGCGGATGCTGCCGTCGGCCTGCAGGATGCCCGCCGCCATGGTCGCAGTCATGTCGCTGGCCACGTTGCCGATGTCGATCTGTCCGACGGCGATGTCGAACGCGCGGCCATCCAGCGCGGCGGCTTTGGTCAGGCCGGTGATGGCGTGCTTGGAGGCGGTGTAGCCTATGCTGCCGGGGCGTGGCGTATGCGCCGAGATCGAGCCGTTGTTGATGATGCGCCCACCCCGTGGCGACTGCTCGCGCATCAGCCCGAAGGCGTGCGACAGGCAGTAGAACGCCCCGTTGAGGTTCACGTCCACGCTGCGCCGCCAGTCCTCGAATGGCATCTGGTCCGGGGTTCGGGCCGGGGTGAAGATGCCAGCGTTGTTGAACAGCAGGTCCAGCCGACCGCTGCGCTGGCGGATCGTGGCAAACACACGGGCCACCTCGGGCTCGCGGCTGATGTCGGCGGGCACGACGTGGGCCGATCCGCCAAAGCCGACAGCGGCCCGCGCGGTGGCGGCAAGCGCGTCCTCGCGCCGACCCACCAGAAACACCTGCCAGCCTTCGGCCAGCAAGGCCAGGGCGCAGGCCCGGCCGATGCCGCTGCCAGCGCCGGTTACGAGGGCAATGGGATGCATGGTGTCGCTTTCGGATCAAGACTACAGCCCCGATTGTGTCCGATGCGTCGGCGGGGCCTGCGCCTCGTGAGCGAGTTCTCAGGTCGTCAACATCATCAGGCTGGCATTGCCGCCAGCGGCTGCCGTGTTGATGCTCAGACTGCGCTCCGCCCAGATGGCTTCGGCCGGTGGTGGGCGGTCGGGGTCGTTGGGAACGAATACGCTCACGATCGGGCCGGGCCGTTCGGCCAATTGCGCCAGCAAGGCGGTCAGTGGCTCCGCAGTACCCGTGAACAAGATGGCGTCGATCGGTTGATGGAGAGCGTCAGGGCTCAGTGGTCCAGTGGCTCGCACCGTGCGGCGAGGAACCAGCCGATACCGGTTGCATTCGCCTGTCGGTCCCGGCAGGACGATGTCGGTGGCATCGGTGCCGGGGCCTGCCGCGCCGACGAATTGCAGGGCCTGCGTCAGGGCATGGGTTGGCCGTTCGTTCAGCAAGCGATACAGGTACAGCGGCCCGCCAGCTTTGGGGCCGGTGCCAGACAGGCCTTCGCCCCCGAAGGGCTGCACGCCCACCACCGCGCCCACCATATGGCGGTTCACATACTGGTTGCCCGCATGGGCCGCACCCGTGATCAGCGCGATGGTTTCGTCGATGCGTGAATGCACGCCCAGGGTCAGTCCATAGCCGGTGGCGTTGATTTGCTCGATGACCTTGGGCAGGTCGCGCCGGGCATAGCGCAGGACATGCAGTACTGGGCCGAAGACCTCGTGCGCCAGTTCGCCCAGGTGCGGGATTTCGATCAGGGTCGGCATCACGAAATGGCCATGGCGGGTTTCGTTTTCGTCCGTCCGGGCAGCCTGGAACACGGCGTGGCCACGCTGACGCATGCGCTCGATATGGGACTCGATGCCTGCACGGGCCTCGGCATCGATCACCGGCCCGATGTCCGTCGCCAATCGGGTGGGAGCGCCGAGCCGCTGTTCGGCCATGGCACCTTGGAGCATGCTCAACACACGGTCATAGACCTCGTCCTGGACGCACAGTACGCGCAACGCAGAGCAGCGCTGCCCCGCACTGTCAAACGCCGAAGCGATGGCGTCCTGCACCACCTGTTCCGGCAGGGCCGAAGCGTCCACGATCATGGCGTTCTGGCCGCCGGTTTCGGCAATCAGCGGGATGGGTCGCCCCTGTGGCGACAAGCGCTGCGCCAGGGTGGCCTGGATGCGGCGTGCCACGGCGGTGGAGCCGGTAAAGAGCACGCCTTGCACCCGCGCATCGGCCACCAGCGTCGCCCCCACCGACTCGCCCGGCCCGGGCAGCAATGACATGGCCGCAGGTGGGATGCCCGCCTGCCACAGCAGCCGGGTGGCTTCGGCAGCGATCAGAGGCGTTTGTTCAGCCGGCTTGGCCAGCACCGTATTGCCAGCCGCCAGGGCGGCCGCGACTTGCCCGGTGAAGATGGCGAGTGGAAAATTCCAGGGGCTGATGCACACCACCGGGCCCAGGGGCCGATGGGTGTCGTTGTCGAAAGACGACCGTACCTGGGCCGCATAGAAGCGCAGGAAGTCGATGGCTTCTCGCACTTCCCCGATGGCGTTGGCGGCCGTTTTGCCGGCTTCGCGCATCAGCAAACCGAGGAGGTGTGGCATGTGTGCCTGCATGGCTTGCGCGGCTCGATCCAGGGCGGCGGCGCGTTCGGCAGGTGGCGTGGCAGCCCAGGCCGGGGCATACGCCGTTGCGGCCTGCAGGGCGTATGCCACGTCGGTCGGCTCGGCATCCACCGCTTCGCCCAAGGTATCACCCCAGTTCGCCGGGTTGAGTCGGGCTGTGGCGGCGCGGCCGGTAGCGTCCGGGCCGCCGGGTGCCAGCATCGGCAGTGCCCGCCAGTGCGTTTGGGCCGACTGCTGGCCGGCGTCCTGTATCGCGGCCAGCACGGGTTCGCAGGCCAGATCCAGCCCGGCGGCATGGCGGCGGATCGAGCCGAACAAGTCAGCCGGGGCGGCGATCGACGGGTGGGGTGCCCCCATCCGGCCTTCTTCGTGCGCCCACTGGTCGATACGCTCCAGCGGGTCCTGAACCAGTGTTGCAATGGGGGTGTCGGGGTCGGCCATCTGGTGGACGAATGAACTGTTGGCCCCGTTTTCCAGCAGGCGCCGCACCAGGTAGGCAAGCAGGGTTTCATGCGTACCCACAGGCGCATAAATGCGGCAAGGTCGGCCCAGCACGGCGGGGTTGGTCACCTGCGCATACAACGGCTCGCCCATGCCGTGCAGGCACTGGAATTCGTACTGGCCCGGCTGGTAGCCGTTCGGGTCGGCCATCTGCGCAATGGCGGCCACGGTGTGCGCGTTGTGGGTGGCAAACTGGGGGAAGATGGCATCGGGGGCGGCCAGCAGCTTGCGTGCGCAGGCCAGGTAGGCCGCATCGGTGTACGCCTTGCGGGTGTAAACGGGGTAGTCGTCCAGCCCGTCGATCTGGGTGCGCTTGATTTCGCTGTCCCAGTACGCGCCCTTGACCAGCCGCACCATCAGCCGGTGGCCGCTGCGTCGGGCCAGATCGACCAGCCAATCGATCACGGCCGGGCAACGCTTCTGGTACGCCTGCACCACAAACCCGATGCCATCGAAGCCAGCGAGATCGGGCTCCAGGCACAGTTTTTCCAGCAAGTCCAGCGAGAGTTCCAGCCGGTCCGCTTCCTCCGCGTCGATGTTGAGCCCGATCTGGTAATGTTGCGCCAGCCGAACCAGCGCAAGCAACACCGGGTACAACTCGTTCATCACCCGCTGGTATTGGGCGCGGCTGTAACGGGGGTGCAGGGCCGACAGCTTGATGGAAATGCCTGGCCCATGGATGACGCCTCGCCCGTTGGCTGCCTGCCCGATGGCGTGGATGGCCGTCTCGTAGGCTTGCCGGTAGCGCAGGGCGTCATCAGCCGTGAGGGCGGCTTCGCCCAGCATGTCGTAGGAGTGACGAAAACCGCGTGCTTCGCGCGTCGTCGCCCGTTGCAGGGCCAGATCGATGGTTTCGCCCATGACGAATTGCTCGCCCATGACCCGCATGGCCATGTCCACCCCTTTGCGCACCAAGGGTTGACCCCCCTTGCGCAGGAGGCTGCCCAGCCCGTTTTCCAGGCCTGCCTCGCTGTGGGTGGCTACCAGTTTGCCGGTCAGCAGCAGGCCCCAGGTGGCGGCATTGACGAACAACGAACGGCTGTTGCCCAGATGTCGGGCCCACTGGCCGTGGCCGATCTTGTCGCGGATCAAGGCGTTGCGCGTGGCTGCGTCAGGAATGCGCAGCAGCGCCTCGGCCAGGCACATCAGGGCCACCCCTTCCTGGGACGACAACGCGTATTCCTGCAGCAAGCCTTGCACCAGGCCTTCGCGCCCAGCGGCGGGGGGCTGATCGCGCAGCGTTTGCGCCAGTTGGCGGGCCAGGGTTTGGGTTGCTGCTTGCTGTGCCGGATGCATCCGGGCTGTAGCCACCAAACCCGGCAACAGTTCGGGTTCCGGGGTGCGCCAGGCGGCCGTGATGGCCCTGCGCAAAGGGGAGCGAACCAGCGGGCCGTCTGCGAAGGCGGTCAAGGGCGTCGAAGCCACGGGAAAGCTCTGAGGGGGAAGGGTGGCCTGCATGGTGTGAACTCTTGAATGGTGGATGTGCGTATGATGCGCTGCTTTATATCGAATGAATCACCAAATTTTTTTGGATTCATGGTGAATAATTCGAAGCATGGACGATTTAGACCGGATCGATCTGCGCATCCTCGACGTGTTGCAGCGCGATGGGCGCATCAGCAACCTGAAGCTCGCCGACGCGGTGGCGCTGTCGCCCACGGCGGTGCTGGCGCGCGTGCAGCGACTCACCCGCGACGGCTTTATCCTGGGCTACGAGGCCCGGCTGAATCCGATGAAGCTCGGGGCGGGCATGCTGGTGTTTGTCGAGGTGCTGCTGGATCGCACCACCCCCAACGTGTTCGACGCCTTCAAGGCGGCGGTGCAGGTGCGCCCGGAAGTGCTCGAATGTCACATGGTGGCGGGCGGGTTTGATTACCTGCTCAAGACGCGGGCCCCCGACATGCATGCTTACCGCCGCTTTGCGGGTGATGTACTCTGGCAATTACCGGGCGTGCGTGAAACCCGCACCTATGCGGTGATGGAAGAGGTGAAGGATTCGACCCGGCTCCACCTCTTTTGAGGTCAGAGCGCGGCCGTGGCCACGATTTCGAGTTTCCAGTCCGGGTTGCCCAGTCGCGCCTGCACGGTGGCGCGTGGTGGCGTGTGCCCTTCGGGCACCCAGGCGTCCCAGGCGCGGTTCATGCCGGGGAAGTCGGCCATGTCGGCAATAAAGATCTGCACCATCAGCAGCCTGGTTTTGTCCGTGCCGACGCGAGCCAGCAGGGCGTCGATCGCGGCCAGCACCTGGCGGGTCTGGCCTTCGATGTCGGCGGTCGGGTCGTCAGGAATCTGCCCAGCCAGGTAAACCGTGCCATTGTGCATGGCCATTTCGGACAGGCGGGGGCCGACGTCAAAGCGTTGAATCATGGGTTTGGTGTTGTTGAGTTGCACACGGCCCCATGGTGACACATCACGGGGTCATCGGCATCGTTGCCTACAATCCGCTCATGCTCCAATACCTCACCATTCCCGTCACGGCCTTTGCGCAGAATTGTTCTCTGGTGTGGTGCGACCAGACGCACGACGCGGCCGTGATCGACCCCGGCGGCGACCTCGACGTGGTGCTGGCCGAGGCCGCGCGTCTGGGCCTGAAGCTGACGCAGATTTGGCTGACGCACGCCCACATCGACCATGCCGGTGGCACCGCCACGCTGGCGCAGCGGCTGGGCCTGCCCATCATCGGGCCGCACCCCGGCGACCAGTTCTGGATCGACGGTTTGCCGCAGCAAAGCGTGATGTTCGGCTTTCCAGCAGCCGGGCACTTCACGCCGACCCGCTGGCTGGCCGATGGCGACACGGTGCAGGTGGGGCAGTCCATCTTGCAGGTACGCCACTGCCCGGGGCATACGCCGGGGCACGTGGTGTTTCATTCCCCGCAAGCCCAGCGGGCGTTCGTGGGCGATGTGCTGTTTGCCGGCAGCATCGGCCGCACCGACTTCCCGCAGGGCAATCACGAGCAACTGATGGCCAGCATCCGCGAGCGGCTGTGGCCGATGGGGGACGACACGGTGTTCATCCCCGGCCACGGCCCGGAAAGCACGTTCGGGCGGGAACGGCGCAGCAACCCGTTCGTGCGCGACCCGATGTGAGTCCGCCGCCAGCCGTCAACCCCGGCGGCGGGCGGCGGCTTCTTGGTACAGCCCCATGACTCGCGGCACGTTGGCCTGCAGTTCGCGTATGCGGTTGGGGCCGCTGGGGTGGGTGGACAGAAAACTGGGTGGGTTGGCACCAGCACTCAATGCGCTCATCTTTTCCCATAGGGTGATGCTGGCTTGTGGTTGAAACGCGGCCCGCGCCGCCAATTCCAGCCCGACCAGATCGGCCTCGGTCTCGTCTTCGCGGCTAAAGCGCAGACTCAGCAACTGGGTGCCCAGGTTGGCTGCCACGTTGCCCAGATCGCCCAGACCGAGCAACTGGGCACCCAGCGACAGGCCGATGCCGGTGGCCTGCGTTTTGGCCAGCCGTGCGCGGGCGTGTTCGCGCACCGCATGGGCCATTTCGTGACCCATGATCATGGCGGTTTCGTTCTCGTTGAGCTGCAGGCGGTCCAGTATGCCCGAGTAGAAGGCAATCTTGCCGCCAGGCATCACGAAAGCGTTGACCTGATCGCTCTGGATCAGGTTGATTTCCCAGTTCCAACGGCGGGCCCGCTCGTTCCAGGGCGAGGCATAGGGGATCAGCCGCTGCCCGATGCGGCGCAACTTTCGTAACTGCGGGTGGTTGTCGCGGGCCAGCACGCCGCGCTGTTGCGCTTCCTGCATCATCTGGCGGTATTGCTGGGCGGCGGCAGACTCCAACTGGTCGGCTGGCACCAGCCGCCGCAAAGCCGACGGGTCGCCCACGTCCACTTGGGCGCTGGCGTCGGTGGGCAACAGCGTGGCGGCCAGCGCAGCCCCACTGGCCAGCAGAAAGCCGCGCCGTGCCGACCAGCGGTGGTCAGACGGTGGATCAAGGGAAGATTTCGCATCACAAAGCCAGCACATGGCGCAATCATAGGCAAAATGAATGCATGCTTGTGTCACCAACTGTAACGCCCCCCGATGCCCCCGCCGAGGTGCCCCCGCGTCTCAAAACCTGGCGCGAAACCCTCATGACTCTTTGGGACTGGCGGGTGCTCAGCATGCTGATGCTAGGGTTTTCGGCGGGTTTGCCGCTGATGCTGATTTTTTCATCCCTCTCGCTGTGGCTGATCGAAGCGGGTGTGGAGCGACGAGCGGTGACCTTTTTTAGTTGGGCGGCGCTGGGGTATTCGTTCAAGTTCATCTGGGCACCGCTGGTTGATCGCTTGCCGCTGCCTTTCCTCACCGCCTGGCTGGGGCGTCGTCGGGCTTACATGCTGCTGGCGCAGTTCGGCGTGGTCGGGGCCATTGTCGGCATGGCCATGACCGACCCCTCCAGCGGCGGCATGTCCCTGACCGCCATGGCCTTGTTTGCCGTGATGCTGGGTTTCATGTCGGCCACGCAAGACATCGTGATTGACGCTTACCGGATCGAGATTGCTCGCCCTGAGCAGCAAGGGGTGTTGTCCTCGGCCTACATCGCGGGTTACCGCATGGGCATGATCGTGGCGGGTGCCGGGGTGTTGTTCCTGGCCGCGTACTGGGGTTCGGCCCGCGAGACCTACCACTACCAGGCATGGCAGTGGGCCTACCTGATGATGGCGGCGACCATGGGGATTGGCATCCTGACCACCCTGATCACGCCGGAGCCTCCTGGGTCGGCCCGGGTGTCTGCGTCGGCACCGTCGGGCCAGCATGTGCGACTCCTGGGCGTGTTTCTGGTCAGTGTGCTGGCCTTTGTCGGGGTGTTCTACATCGTGGGCAGGCTGGGTTTGCCGTGGGTCGCAGGCCATGGCCCGGTCTGGCGCTTGCTGTTTGAAGCTCTGCGCATGGCACTCGGGCTGAGCGCAGCGTTTGGGGTGGGTTGGGCGCTGGTTCATGTCGGGCTGGCGAGCCGGACGCAGGCCAGCATCACCTGGGTCGAGCCGGTGCTGGACTTTTTCAGGCGCTACGGGGCCCGCACGGCCTGGCTGCTGCTGGCGCTGGTCGGCCTGTACCGGATTTCCGACATCGTGCTGGGAGTGATTTCCAACGTCTTTTACCAGGACATGGGGTTCACCAAGCCCGAGATTGCCTATGCGGTCAAGACATACGGCGTCATCATCAGCATCTTTGGGGGATTTCTGGGCGGCATCCTGGCCACGCGTTTTGGCGTGATGCGTTCCTTGATGTGGGGGGCCATACTCGCGGCGGCCACCAATCTGGCATTCATTGTGCTGGCCGTCAGTGGGCGTGAACTCACCTTGCTGTACCTGATTGTCTCGGCAGACAACCTGGCGGCCGGCTTCGCCAGCGCGGCGTTCGTGGCGTTTTTGTCCAGCCTGACCAACATCTCGTTCACGGCGGTGCAATACGCGATTTTCAGCTCGATCATGACGCTGCTGCCCAAGACCCTGGGCGGCTATTCCGGGGGAATCGTCGATGGCTTGGGCTACCCCGGATTCTTTGTGTTTACCGCTTGCATCGGAGTGCCCGTGATGGCACTGGTCTGGCTGGCCGGTCGTCGGCTTGCGATTGCCGATCCGCCCCCCAGGCGTTGAGGTGCCTGACCTCCCCTAAATAGGGGAGGCGAGATGGGCTGTTTTCGTTGCAGAATCAAGGTTTTGCTGTCAGCGCGAAAAAAAAGCCTCATCAGGCATCAGGGAGTGGCTGGCGCCTTGAGAGAGCCAGTCATCACCATGAACCGGTTCCCAACGACGTCCTGAAGGACTTCATCCGCCCATCACGGGCGGTTTTTTTTGTCCAAGTGCTCCAGTTCGCCTCTGTCGGTGAACAGCACTGCTAACCGGATCGGCCGATCGGTGTCGAACAGCGTCTGGTAGCGTTGTAGCTGCTCCAGGTAGGCGCTGGCAGGCTGGTGTGCATCACGGGTGGTTTTGTAGTCGATGATCCAGCGTATGCCATCGGCCACAAAGGTACGGTCGATCACCTGCGTCTGCACCCAGGAACCTTCCGGCCTGACCAGCGCCCATTCGTTGTGCGCGTGTGCATGCGGCTGCAGCACCCATTGCCCGTCGGGCGAGGCGCAGGTGGTGATCAACTGCCGCACGACTTCATGGGCACTGCGGTTGGCATCGTCGGCCGAGTGGCCTCGTTGTTCCAGCCAGCGTTGCATGGCGGGTTGCCGTTCCCCGATGCGTTTTTCCGGCCACTGGGCCACCCCTTCCCGGGCGATGATGTCCAGATAGCGGTGAATTAGTGTGCCGATGTCAGCGGCCCGCTGCCGTTCAGGCTGGCTCATGACGGGCTCATCGGCCCGTGGCGCAGAGTCGGCAGGGGCGGTCGATCTGGCAGGATCAGTGGATGCCGCCATGGCTGGTGCCTGTAGCGCGGCCGGGATGGCCGGTGTGGTCAGTCGCGACAGTTGGTGGGCATAGGCGGCCAGCGGGGTCGAAGGCGATCGGGGTGCAAGGTCGGACGCATCCTGCGTCCGTGCCGCTGCCTGTCGCGCCTCGACAAAGGCGGGTTCAGCCGCATGCCACAGCAGGCTCAACAGGCTGTCCTTCGCTGGCGTTTTGAGTCGGTCGGCTTGCTGGGCGTCCGGGGCCACGGTGCCCAGCAGGTGCAGTTGGCGTCTGGCCCGCGTCACGGCGACATACAGCAGGCGCTGGGCCTCGTGGTGGGCGCGCTCCGCTTCCAACTGGTGGAGCAATCCGTATTTGGCAGGGGCTTCGTCGTCATCGCCCGCCCCAGGGCGCCGAGACGGTTGCGCCGCCACCACCAGCCGTTCGTGCCCGTTCGGGTCCAGCACTTCGTCCCACAACAGCAGCGGCCGATCGGTCGAGGCGCTTTGGCGGTGCAGACCCGGCAGGATCACCGTGTCGAATTCCAGACCTTTGGATTTGTGGATCGTCATCAGTTGCAACCGATCCGCGGCCTGGGGGTCGGGGGCGGCATAGAGTGCCTGCAGTTCGCGGGGCAGTCGGCTGAGGTCCAGGAGGCCATCGCGTTCACAACGCTGCAGTGCATGGAAAAACTCGGCGGTGTTCTGCAGTTCACTGGCGTCGGCCAGGCACAGCGGCCCCCCGAGGGCCATCCACACCCCTTCGACCCAGCGCCGGGGCCGCACCATGCCCTGGTGCGGCAAGGCCGCCTGGATCACCTGCCGGACGTGGCCGAGGCGGCGCTGGCCGTCCGGGCTCAGGCGCTGGATACGGGCCGCGTCCTGGATCAGCGTCCAGACCGGGGTGTGGTGGTCGTCGGCGGCCAGGGCGTGCAAGTCGGCCAATGTGAGCCCGCACCAGGGGGCCCGCAAGATAGCCAGCCAGTGGACGCGATCGGCCAGGTGGTGCAGGGCGTGCGTCAGGCTGGTGAGGTCATGAATGGATTGGCGCTCCGCCAGTGGCTCGATTTCGACCGCCTGAAAGGCCAGGGGGGGGTCTTGCGAGCGCAGCAGCGTGACCAAGCTGGCCAGATGGGTGCGCGCCCGCACCAGCACGGCCACCTTGCCTTCGGGGTCTTGCGTGGCGGCGCTGCGGATGAGTGCCAGCACCTGCTGGGCTTCGCGTTCGCTCAGGGCCGGTGCGTCTTCGTCGCTGCCGTCGTCGGCATCGAACAGTGGGTGCCAGTGCACCCCCGCCAGCGGGTGTGGACCCTGGGTGGCCGCCGCAGGGGCAAAGCGCACCGCACCCCGGTGGTGGTTGTCGCTGGTGGCAAACACGCGGGGAAAGGTCTGGTTCACCCAGTCCACCACGGCGGCATAGGAGCGGTTGTTGCGGTACAGGTGCAGGGCCGTCAGCGGCCAGCCGCCCAGCCCGCGCACCTTGATGTTCAGGAACAGCCCGACGTCGGCCTTGCGGAATTTGTAGATCGACTGCATCGGGTCGCCAACCAGAAACAGGCTGCGCGCCTCCCCCGGCTGCCAGCCGGCCATGAGGCGCTCCAGCAGTTGCACCTGGGTTGGGCTGGTGTCCTGGAATTCATCGACCAGCAGGTGGTGTATGCGGTAGTCCAGTTGCAACTGCAGGGGGCTGGGCGCATCGGCTGGGCCTAGGGCCAGCAGGGCATTTTGCGCCATCGCCGTGAAGTCGATTGCGCCCGCCCGCTGAAAACCCAGCCAGAGTTGCGCGTGGCCCATGCGCAGCACCGTCAGCAAGTCGCCAATCAAGGCTTGTTCTTCTTCGTTGTAAGTCGGCTCGGGCAAGCGAAGCAGGCGTTTGAGCACGGGGGCGGCGTGGTCGTCCTTGAGCGCCTGCATCAGGGGTTTGGCGGCTTCGGCCAGGGCTTTGCCTGCAGGGTCTTTCAGAAGCTCGGTCGGCAGCTTGGCCCGTACGCTTTGGCCGTCTTTAGTGAGCAGCAGCAGGGGCAATGTGCGCCAGAGCGGGGCTTCGTCTGGGTGCCCGGTGAGGGGCGTTGTCCAGTGTTCAAGGACGCCCAGAGCCCCCCAGCCGCTCAGCGGCTCGCTGCAGGCCTGGGCCGTCAGCACCACTGACGCGGCATGCCGGGCTGCAGGCATGAGCAACTGCTGCCGCTCGGGCGGCAGTACCGACAGCGCCAGAGCCAGTTCATCGGCCATCAAATCGCGCAGTGCGGCTTCTGCGGTTTTCAGGTCGAGCGTGGTGTAGGAATGGCGCATCCACTGGTCACGCTTGGCGAGCATGTCCACCAACTGGTTTTGCAGTCGCTGGGCATCGTTGTCAAAACGGTCGAGCAAGCGTTCGATGGCGTCGGCGGCGGGGTGGTCGGTGTGCAACAAGGCCAGCGTCTCGCGGGCCGCTTGCCGGTAATGGGGTTCGGGGTCGAGCGCGACACCGGGCTGGCTGCCTAGGCGCGACAGCAGGGGCATTTGCCTGGCGAGTCGGCCGCACAGGGCGTCCAGGGTGGTGATCTGCAGCCGCCCGGGGTGCTCCAGCAGCTTCCAGCCTCGGGCTTGGTCGCGTGCCAGCGCCGATCGCCCCAGATCAAAAGTGACTTGCTTGTGCGCGGCATCGGGCCGCTCGCCCTTGGCGGCGCTGTGCAGGCTGCCCACCACACGGTCGCGCATTTCGGCGGCGGCCTTGTTGGTGAAGGTGAGGGCGACGATTTCTTCCGGCTCGCCCACCTGCCCCAGCAAGGCCAGCAAGCGCTGGGTCAGCAGCTCGGTCTTGCCTGCCCCCGCTGGGGCTTCAATGATGAAGGAACGCGCCGGGTCGATGGCTTGTGCCCGGTGCGCGGTGTCGAGGGTCAGCAGGTCGTCAGGCAGCATGGCGTTGGCTTTGTAGCCATTGCTGGCGGCGCTCGCTCAGGCGCAGCAGTGGCAGCACTTCGCAGTAGGTCAGGGCCTTGTCGTCGTCCAGGCGCACGCTGGCGTCTCCCGCCAGAATGTCGTGTGCCACGGTGTCCAGTGCAAGGCCCCAGTGTTGCAGCACTGCCGACCAATCCGGAAAACGGTCTGCCGGGTAGCGTTTGCGGCTGTATCTGTGGGCCAGGCTGGGGACGCCGGGCAGTCGTTCATCCTGGTCAGCCAGCCCTGCCCACCCCGGTTCGCGCATCAATACTTTGGCAAAAGTCACAGCCACCACGGGGTCGCCCTGACTCGCCCGCCAGGTCGCGTACAGGGGTAGCTGTGGTTCGGTCAGCCGCTGGCTGGCCCAGTTGTGAGTGTCCACAGTGGCACCGGTTTTGTAGTCGATGACGACCTGGCTGCCATCGTCGAGCCGATCCATCCGGTCGATCTGAACCCGAATGTTCAAACCGCGCAGGGCGATGGCTTCGCGCTGTTCGGTGGCGATGACGGCAAACGCCCCCGGCCGCTTGCGTTCCACGTCCAACCAAGCCGTGAGCAGCCGATGCAGGCGGCGCGACTCCAGCATCCGACTGCGGGGTTCCAGCGTGGCGGGCCCCTGATCGGCATCGCGCCGGGCCCAGGCGGCCGCCATCGCCCGTTCCATCGCCTCCTCCGTCTGGGTGCCGTCGAGCGCCTGCAAGCGGGCAGATGTGCCCAGGTCGCGCCAAAGGCATTCCAGTGCCGCATGCAACAGCGTTCCGCGCTGGCGCACATCCAGCCCGTCTGTCGGCTCTTCCAGCGGGCGGGCACCCAGCCGGAACCGGAAGTAGGCCCAGGCCGGGCAAATGGCTTGCGCCTTGAGTAAGGCCACGCCCCCCGACACGGCTTCGCCCGGTTCCACCGCCGGTGCCCGGGTGTCGTCCAGCGGCGGTGCCAGGTGCTTGCGGGGCGTCAACAAGGCCGCATGGGCCCAGTGCGTGGAGGACGGGGCGTCCACGATCTGCGGGTGCAGGCCCGAGGCCTGCGCCAGCAAGGGGCTGGGTTGCAGATCGGCCGAACCCGATCGGTGCGGCCAGGACCAGACCACTTCGGGGGCCGACTGGTTGAGCTGGGCGTGCACCTGGCGGGCAAACGCCAACTGGACCTCGGCGCTGGCGTTCGGGCAGTGGGCCTGCCGCTGGGCCTCCAGAGGCAGCAGGGGGTTGGGCCGCAGGGGGGGTGGCCAGGTGCCTGCTTCCATGCCCATGACCCAGACCGCCTCAAACCGCTGTCCGCAGGCTTCCAGCAGACCCAGCACTTCAATGGCCGGTTGCCCTTCGGTTTTGGGCTGAAACACCCGTTCGCGGCAGAGCTGTCGCAAGCGGCGCACCGCTTCCGACAAGGGCATGGGCCCCGTCACAACGTCCATGCGCCCCAGTTCAGTCAGGCAGTCAGCGAAGGTGTCGTGGTGCTGGTATTCATGGCTGCTGAGTCGGCGCTGGGCCAGCCAGCCGATACCCCGCAGGGTGTTGGGTATCCAGGTTGACCAGGCCGACGGAAGCTGGCGCCGGGGCAGGGTGGTGGGTAGCGTGCCGAGGGTGCCCAGCCATTCGGGCAGCCGTGTTTCGTTCCAGGGCCGGTGCGTGCTGTCCACCAGACTCGCCACCTCACTCCAGGGCAGCAGGGCAGGGCGTTGCTGACGCATGGCGGCATCGAGCCGTGCCCGCAGCGCAGCGGTGTCATCGCCCCCCCAGTAGGGGCTGAGCAAGACCGGCGACAAGTCGGTCTGCGTCATGGGTTCGGTGTGGGCCACACTGTGGAGCAAAGCGAGCGCCACCCCGACCAGCGCGTGGTCGTTCAGCGGTCGTCCCAGGCTGATATTGAACGGGCGCTGCTGCTCGGCCGCTTGCGGCAAGGCCAGCCAGGGGGCCAGGGCGTCTTCCAGGGCATCATGCAGGGGTTGGCGCAGGGCGGCCAGGTCGGGCACGACCACAGCCAGTCGGGCGTCGGGCTGGCGGGCGTGCCACTCGCGTGCCCAGTCCGCCGCCGCGTGGCACTCGGCCCCAGCGTCGGGGTAGCGCCGCAACGTCGCGTGGGTCTGGGGTAGGGCGTCGTCCAGCCAGCTGACCGTTACGCCCAGGGCTGGCAATCGGTCCAGCAGCGCCTGCTCCAGCGGGTTGATCCGGTTGAAGCCGGCCAGCACCACCTGTTGCGGCCAGGGTAGGCCGGGTACCGGCTCATGCAGCGCCTCAACGGTGCGCGCATCCAGTTCGTGTCGGGTGGCCCATCCCTGCTGGGCACACCACTGCATGAAGGCCTCACGCCAGTGCTGGAACTGGTGGTGTTCTTCGGCCAACAGGGTGCGGGCAACGGCAACCCGCCAGACGCTCTGGAGTTGATGCGCTTCCTGTGCGGTCTGTGCCAGCGCGGGCAGATCCAGCAGTTGGGCGGCATCGGCATCGCCCAGGCTTTGCCGTATCACCCGCTCCCACAGCAGTCGCTCCTGTGGGGAGGACAGCAACTGATGGTGCAGCGCCGGGTCCACCGGGTGCCCCGTCAGTAGCCAGGCATCACGCCAACTGCTCAGCCACTGCTCGACGGTCATGCACGACAAGGCTTCGGCAGCCCTGTGGTTGGACTGCGGTGCCCGCACACCATGCCGGTCCCGGAGGGATCGGGCCAGACGCGGCGTGGCACAAAGCACCAAAGTGGCCGCGCCACCGGGCAGATCCACCAACTTCACCGGATTCATGGGCAACAGACACTCAAGGGGAGATGCGATCCAAGCAGTCTATCGTAGTCACCGGCTATGCCCTCCATTGCTAAAAACGAACACATTGTTCACACACCGGGGGTACACTGAAACCTGCCTTTCGTTGAACCCACACAGGAGATACTCATGACTGCGAACCCATCGACTTCCACTGGATGCCCCGTCATGCACGGTGCCAACTCCAACCAATCGCTCACCAATCACGCGCAGGCCTGGTGGCCTAATGCGCTGAATCTGGACATTCTGCACCAGCACGACCGCAAAACCAATCCGCTGCAGGGCATCAGTTATCGCGAGTCGGTCAAAAAGCTCGATGTCGCTGCACTCAAGAAAGACCTCACCCAACTGATGACCACCAGCCAACCCTGGTGGCCCGCCGACTGGGGGCACTACGGGGGCCTGATGATCCGCATGGCCTGGCACGCAGCCGGTTCCTACCGCGTGGCCGATGGCCGAGGCGGTGCGGGCACCGGCAATCTGCGATTTGCCCCCCTCAACTCCTGGCCAGACAACGGCAATCTGGACAAAGCCCGCCGCCTGTTGTGGCCGATCAAGAAAAAGTACGGCAACCGGTTGAGCTGGGCCGACCTCATGATCCTGGCTGGCAACGTGGCGTATGAATCCATGGGCTTCAAGACCTTTGGCTTTGCCTTTGGTCGCGAAGACATCTGGCACCCCGAGAAGGACACCTATTGGGGCTCCGAGAAAGAATGGCTGGCCAAGAGCGGTAGCGAAGGCAGCCGCTACAGCGGTGAGCGCGATCTCGAAAACCCTCTGGCCGCCGTCATGATGGGGCTGATCTACGTGAACCCCGAAGGCGTCGATGGTCAACCCGACCCGATCAAGACGGCGCGTGACATGCGCGTGACCTTTGCCCGCATGGCCATGAACGACGAAGAAACCGTGGCCCTGACGGCGGGCGGTCACACGGTGGGCAAGGCCCACGGCAACGGCAGTGCGGCCAACCTCGGCCCCGCTCCCGAAGGGGCCGACCTCGAAGAACAAGGTTTTGGCTGGATGAACCACAAAACCCGTGGCGTGGGCCGCGATGCCGTGACCAGCGGCCTCGAAGGTGCCTGGACGACCAACCCCACGAAATGGGACAACGGCTACTTCGACATGCTCTTCAAGCACGACTGGTGGCTGCAAAAGTCCCCGGCGGGTGCCTGGCAGTGGGAGCCGGTCAACATCAGGGAACAGGACATGCCCGTGGATGTGGAGGACCCCTCCATCCGCACCAAGCCGATCATGACCGACGCCGACATGGCGCTCAAGTTTGATCCGCAATACCGCAAGATCGCCGAGCGTTTCCGCGCCGATCAAGCCTACTTCGAGGACGTGTTCGCCCGTGCCTGGTTCAAGCTGACCCACCGCGACATGGGCCCCAAGGCCCGCTACATCGGCCCCGAAGTTCCGGCGCAAGACCTGATCTGGCAAGACCCCGTGCCTGCAGGCAACAGGGGCTACGATGTGGCTGCCGTGAAGGCCAAGATTGCGGCGGCCGGTCTGTCGCTCAGCGAGATGGTTGCCACCGCCTGGGACAGCGCCCGCACCTACCGCAGTTCCGATCATCGTGGTGGAGCCAACGGTGCCCGCATCCGCCTGGCCCCGCAAAAGGACTGGGCAGGCAACGAACCTGCTCGCCTTGCCAAGGTGTTGGCTGCCTACGAAAAAATCGCCGCTGAAACTGGTGCCAGTGTCGCGGACGTGATCGTGCTGGGCGGCAATGTGGGCATCGAGCAGGCCGCCCAAGCCGCTGGTGTCAGCGTGACCGTGCCGTTTGCACCCGGTCGTGGGGACGCCACGCTGGCTCAGACCGACGTCGAATCCTTTGACGTGCTGGAGCCGCTGGCCGACGGATTCCGCAACTGGCAGAAGCAGCACTACGTGGTCAAACCCGAAGAACTGTTGCTGGATCGTGCGCAACTCATGGGCCTGAGCGCCCACGAAATGACCGTGCTGGTCGGCGGCATGCGTGTGCTGGGTACCAACCACGGGGGCAGCAAGCACGGGGTGTTCACCGACCGCCCCGGTGCGCTGACCCAGGACTTCTTCGTTCACCTGACCGACATGGCGTACAGTTGGAAGCCGACCGGCCGCAACAGCTATGACATCGTCGATCGGGTCACCGGCGCGACGAAGTTCACCGCCACCCGTGTCGATCTGGTGTTCGGCTCCAACAGCATCCTGCGCGCCTATGCCGAGGTGTATGCCCAGGACGACAACCGCGAAAAGTTCGTCCACGACTTCGTGGCCGCCTGGACCAAGGTGATGAACGCCGACCGGTTTGATCTGGCCCCAAGCTGATCGCCTCAGCGCATGAGCGAGCCCAGGGGTGCCAAGCCCGCTGCCAGACCACCACTGGGCCGCATGCACTGGGCCGCATGGGGCCGCATGCAACCCCGAAGGGTACAATGTTGGCAACAACAATCTTCGGGAGTCGTCATGCACTGGTATCTCGTCCATACCAAGCCCAGACAGGAAAAGTGCGCCCTGGACAACCTCCAGCGCCAGGGGTATCGGTGCTATCTGCCCACCCTCCCGTCCGAGAAGCTCCGCCAAGGCATGCTGACGGTCACGGACGAACCCCTGTTTCCGCGTTACCTCTTCATTCGCCTGGGCCAGGGGGATTCAGCCCCGAGCTGGGCGCCTATCCGTTCCACCAAAGGCGTCAGTCGGCTGGTCAGCTTCGGCATGGAGCCAGCCAAGGTGGCGGACAGTCTGGTTGACGCTCTGCGTGCGCAAGAGGCATCCGTTCAGAATCAGCCCGAGCGCCTGTTCAAGCCGGGTGAGCGGGTCCGCCTGACGCAAGCGCCGTTTGCTGGTATCGAAGGCATCTACCACATGGCCGATGGCGAGCGTCGCGTCATGGTGCTGATCGAACTGCTCTCCAAGCAAGTGCGGGTGCGTGTTGCGCCGGCCAGTTTGCGCAAGGTGGGGTGATAGAGCCAGCCAAACACAACCAAAGACAAATGCAGCAAACCCCGTTGCTCCCAAAACCTTACCCCGACGACGAGGGTGGTGACGGTGCCATCAGCGCTCGCCATTGACTCATGCCATCCTGCAACTTGACGCCGAGCACCTGCTGCACGACCTGGCTGCCAGCGAAGCAACGTGGCGCATGGCCATCCTGCGCTACTTCAACCCCGTCGGTGCCCACCCCAGTGGCCTGATAGGCGAAAACCCGAACGGCCTGCCCAACAACCTCATGCCCTACGTGGCCCGCGTGGCCGCCGGGCAATTGCCTCACCTCAACGTCTGGGGCAACGACTACCCCACCCCCGACGGCAACGGCGTGCGCGACTACATCCACGTGGTGGACTTGGCCGAAGGCCACCTCGCCGCGCTCAAGCACTTGGCCACACCCCATGCGCTGGCGTGCGATGTGTTCAACCTCGGCACCGGCCAAGGCACCAGCGTGCTGCAAATAGTGCGCGCCTTCGAGCAAGCCAGTGGCTGCCCCGTGCCCCTGCACATGGCCCCGCGCCGCCCTGGCGACGTGGCCGCATGCTGGGCCAACCCCGCCAAGGCGCAGCAGGTGCTGGGCTGGCGAGCCAGCAGGGGTTTGGCCGACATGTGCCACAGCGCATGGCGCTTTCAGGCCCCAAGCTGCGCCTGACGCCCACACCGCGCAGGCCACAGGGTGTGGCAGTGTGGCCACACGGTAGCGGCGTTGGGTACAATGCCAACTGTGGCACCGCCATAAACGCCCCTTGGCAAGCATGATCAAGGTCACCCCCGTCATCCGCTGTGGCGGCTCGGGTACCCCACACAGTCGCAGTTGCTGCTCAGCAAGTTGCGATAAATGCCGTCAACACCACCATGAAGTCTGTTTACCTCGACATGTGCTGCTTCAATCGGCCTTACGATGACCAGTCGCAGGCGCGTATTCGATTGGAAACCGAGGCAAAACTCCTCATTCAAGAAAGCATGCACAGCGGTCGCTGCAAACTGGTATGGTCTGCCATACTCGACTTTGAGTGCAGCAAAAACCCCTACCCAGAACACAAGCAGGCCATTTTTCAGTGGCGGCGTCTTGCTCATGTGCACTGCACGTAGCCTCTGCCGTGGCTGCTCAAGCAGATTTGTTTGTGACGACCGACGATCGCCTGCTAAAGCGTTGTCAAAAAGTCGTACCTGCACTCAATGCTCATCGTCCAACTGACGCGTTAGCCATATTGGAGAACTGGTATGAAAACTGAGGCCGAAATCCGCATGACTGGCATGCAGGCCCTCATAGGGGCACTGGGTTTGGTTGAAGCCGAGCGCTTTCTGGCTGTTGTATCGCGCGACAAGTTCGACTACACACAGTGGCGCCAAACTGGCTTGCCGCCTATGAGTCTGCAAGACTTGGCCCAGCAAGCCAACCAACTGTCGGCGCAGCTCGACAAAGCCGAGAACAACTAAACGGCGCATTCAAGCCCCAAGTGCAACAGGGTTGATGACAACTCAAACCACCCACATCTTCGTCGCTGGCCACCGTGGCATGGTCGGTTCGGCCAACGTCCGGCGCTTGCAGCCGCTGGGCACACCACACATCGTCACCCGCACCCATGCCGAGCCAGAAGATCGGTCAGCCCCCTGTTCAGCCGCACGACAGACAAGCGCATGCATCATGCTCTCGGCTTCGAATGTTGCCGCCCACACCGCGCAGCCAGCACGGCAGCACGGCAGCCAACACGGTTCTGGCGTAGGGTACAATGCCGACGATCCTACGCCGACGTTTACGTCAGCACACCCCGCAGCCGCGTTTGAACAACGTACCTCGGCACTGCGGTAGCGTGGGCCAATCCGCCATAAACGCCCCTTGGCAAGCATGATCAACGTCACTCCCGTCATCCTCTGTGGCGGCTCCGGTATATCGAAATCCAACCCCAAACCCAACCCCAAAACGATGCCGACACCATGTGCGTGCGGCGTTTCATCGAAAAACCGAATGCCGCAACAGCGCAGAGCTACCTCGACGCGGGGGGGGCTACTGCTGGAACGCGGGCATGTTCGTGCTCAAGGCATCGGTCTGGCTCAAGGCAATAGCCGCATTCCGGCCAGACATCGCCAGCGCCACCTCCGCCGCGTGGCACAGCAAAACGCAAGACCACACTTTCGTGCGCCCCGGCAAAGCCCATTCGCCGCCATACCAGCCGACTCCATCGACTACGCCGTCATGGAGCGCTGCCCGGGCAGCTACTTGGGCGAAGACGATATGAAAGCGGTGCTCAAGCAGTGCGCCAGCCAGCACGGCTGGAGCATGGAAAAAGAAGTCCGTCAGATTCTGCGGTGCGCCGTCAATGAAGAACCGACCCTATCGGCCCAGCTGGGATCGCGTATCGCCTCCCGGTTTACTGATGTGGGGCTGACAGAACCCTTGCCTGCACTGCGTGGCCATCCCCTTGTTCCCATGAGCTTTCATGCATGATCATTCTTAACACCAATGTGCTCTCGGCCCGCATTCAGCATCACACTATTTGAAGCCCGTTACGGTTTGGCGCTGGACGATGGATCAACCGGGATGTGACATCTAATGAACAATCTGGCTAACTCAAAAATCGCAATTATCGGCTTAGGTTATGTTGGTCTGCCGCTGGCTGTTGAATTTGGCAAAGTCCGTCCCGTAATTGGGTTCGACATCAACCCCCAGCGCATTGCCGAACTACAAAGTGGCAAAGACCACACGCTGGAATGCAGCTCGCAGGAATTAGCGCAGGCCACCCAACTACACTACAGTTGCACCGCAGCCGATCTGCATGAGGCTCGGGTCTTCATCGTCACTGTGCCGACCCCGGTAGACTCGGCCAACCGGCCGGACATGACGCCCCTCATCAGGGCCAGTACAACCGTGGGCCAGGCGCTTAAAAAAGGTGACCTCGTCATCTACGAATCGACCGTCTACCCAGGTGCCACCGAAGATGTGTGTGTGCCCATACTGGAGCAGTGCAGTGGGCTCAAGTTCAATCTAGAGTTTTACTGTGGCTACAGCCCCGAACGTATCAATCCGGGCGACAAGGTCAACACCTTAACCACCATCAAAAAAATCACCAGTGGCAGCACGCCGACTGTGGCTGATGCGGTAGATGCCTTGTACGGCGAAATCATCAAGGCTGGCACCTGGAAGGCCAGTAGCATCAAAGTGGCTGAAGCCGCCAAGGTGATCGAAAACAGTCAGCGCGACTTGAACATCGCCTTCGTCAATGAACTATCGGTCATTTTTGAACGCATTGGCATCGACACCCTAGAGGTTCTGGAAGCCGCAGGAAGCAAATGGAATTTCCTGCCCTTCCGCCCCGGCATGGTTGGTGGGCACTGCATTGGGGTCGATCCTTACTATCTAACCCACAAGGCTGAAGAACTAGGTTATCACCCTCAAGTCATCTTGGCGGGTCGCCGCATCAACGATAACATGGCCCGTTATGCTGCACGCAACGTCATCAAGCGCATGCTGCAAAACGGCGTAGATGTTGCCCGATCCACAGTCGGAGTGCTGGGCATCACCTTCAAAGAAAACTGCCCAGACATTCGCAACAGCAAAGTGGCCGATCTAGTCAAGGAACTGCAGCAATGGGGGGGGCACGTAGTGGTGGCCGACCCTTGGGCCGATCCGGTAGAAGTTCAGGGCGAATACGGCATTGTGCTGGGTACTATAGATGCCAACCACCCTGTAGATGCACTGGTCGTGGCCGTCGGACACAACGAATTCCGCAACCTTTCCCTCCAGCAATTACGGGCATGGTGCCGCAACAGCAAGCCTGTGTTGGCCGACCTTAAATCGCTCTACAACCGGCACGAGGCCGCTGCGGCCGGCTTTTCTGTGTTTCGCTTTTAACCGCCCTCCTCATGAATATCCATCCTTTTCCCGTCATCACGGGCCGCAAAATTCGAATCGCGGTGGTCGGTTGTGGCCGCATCAGCAAAAACCACTTCGGTTCTATTGAGCAGTGCGTTCAAGACATGGAGCTGACCGCTGTTTGCGATACGGATGCCAATGTCCTCAAAGAGCACAGCGACCAGTACAAGGTGCCCGGTTACACCCGCATGACGGACATGTTACAACAAGAGCAACTGGATATGGTGGCCCTGTGTACGCCCAGTGGGTTGCACCCCGAACAAGCCATTCTGGCTGCGCAGCGCAACGTGCATGTGCTCACCGAAAAACCCATGGGCACACGCTATGCCGATGGCTTGGCCATGGTCAAAGCTTGCGATCAAGCCGGTGTGCGCCTCTTGGTGGTCAAACAAAACCGGCGCAATGCCACCCTTCAACTGCTCAAGAAGGCGATAGAACAAGGCCGCTTTGGCCGCATCTACAACGTGGCACTCAACGTATTCTGGACCCGCCCCCAGTCCTATTACGACCAAGGCAACGGCTGGCGTGGCACCTGGGAATTCGATGGTGGCGCCCTCATGAACCAGGCCAGTCACTACATAGACTTGCTCGACTGGATGATTGGTCCTGTGGAGAGCGTCATGGCCTACACTGGCACCCAAGCGCGCGACATCGAAGTAGAAGACAGCGGTGTGGCTGTCATCAAGTGGCGCAGCGGCACCATGGGCACGCTCAATGTGAGCATGCTCACCTACCCGCAAAACCTGGAAGGCTCCATGACCGTTCTGGGCGAGAAAGGCACCGTACGCGTGGGTGGTGTGGCCGTCAACGACATCCAGCATTGGCAATTTGAAGAGCCCCTGCCCGAAGATGCTGCAATTCAAAAGGCAAGTTACACCACCACCAGCGTGTACGGTTTTGGGCACCCACTGTACTACCGCAACGTGGTGGACGTGATGCGTGGTCAAGCAGACCCTGAGACCGATGGCCGTTCCGGTCTCAAAAGCCTCGAACTGCTCGTGGCCATGTACCGCTCAGCCAAAGACGGTGTGAAAGTTTCTTTGCCCCTAGATTGCTGACATGACCGGCCCCAACGTCACCATCCACCCATCCGCCATCGTGGACGAAGGCGCCCAGATTGGCGAAGGCTCTCGCGTGTGGCACTGGGTGCATGTTTGTGGGGGTGCGCGAATCGGCAAAGGGGTGTCCCTAGGGCAAAACGTGTTCGTGGGCAACAAGGTGGTTATTGGCGACCAGTGCAAGATCCAGAACAACGTGAGCGTCTATGACAACGTCACACTGGAAGAAGGCGTGTTCTGCGGCCCAAGCATGGTGTTCACCAACGTGTACAACCCCCGCTCCCTCATCGAGCGCAAGAGCGAATACCGCAACACCCTGGTCAAGAAAGGCGCCACCTTGGGGGCCAACTGCACCGTCGTGTGCGGCATCACCATCGGCGAGTTTGCTTTCATTGGCGCCGGCGCGGTGGTCAACAAAGACGTCAAGCCCTATGCCCTGATGGTGGGTGTGCCTGCACGCCAGGTGGGCTGGATGAGCGAGTTCGGCGAGCGGCTGGCGTTGCCTCTTTCGGGCAGCGGTGAGTCGGTGTGCCCGGGTTCGGGGAAACGTTATGTGGTGGTCAATGGCCAGTGTGAGACGGCCGCTTGAATCAGACAATGCTCATGGAATTCATCGACCTCAAAACCCAATACCAGCGGCTCAAACCGCAGATCGACGCGGCCATTCAGCGTGTGCTTGACCATGGGCAGTACATCCTCGGCCCCGAAGTGGCCGAACTGGAAGAGAAGCTGGCAGCCTACACCGGTGCTAAGTACTGTATTACCTGCGCCAGCGGTACCGAGGCGCTGCTCATGAGCCTGATGGCTTTGGGCATCGGCCCAGGCGACGAGATTGTTACCACGCCTTTCACCTTTGTGGCCACGGCCGAGGTCATCGTGCTTTTGGGCGCCAAGCCCGTGTTCGTGGATGTGGAACCCGACACTGGAAATATCAACGCCGACCTGATTGAAGCAGCCATCACCCCACGCACAAAGGCCATCATGCCGGTGAGCCTGTATGGTCAAACCGCCGACATGGACGCCATCAACGCCATTGCGGCCAAACACGGTAACCTGCCCGTCATTGAAGACGCCGCTCAAAGCTTCGGCGCTACCTACAAAGGCCGCCAGAGCTGCAATCTCAGCACCATCGGGTGTACCAGCTTCTTTCCTAGCAAACCCTTGGGCTGCTATGGAGATGGTGGGGCCATTTTCACCAATGACAACGCCCTGGCTCAAGCCATGCGCGAAATTCGCGTGCACGGCCAAAGCCAGCGCTATGTGCACACCCGTGTGGGTGTGGGCGGGCGCATGGATACTCTGCAGTGCGCTATCGTCCTTGCCAAGCTGAAGCGCTTTGCATGGGAAGTGCAGCAACGTATGGAAATCGGCCAGCGCTACAACCGGTTGCTGGACCAAGTAGGTATTGCTCGAATCCAACAGCGGTCCGAGCGAACCAGCGTCTTCGCCCAATACACTGTTATGGTGCCTAACCGCGAAGCTCTGCAAAAGCGCTTGGCCGAAGTCAGTACTCCCACTGCGGTGCACTACCCCGTGCCACTAAACGAGCAACCCGCCTATAAACATCTGTGCTGCCCAGATTGCACGCCCATTGCGCAGCAACTTGCTAAGCGTGTGATGAGTTTGCCGATGAGTGCAGAACTTAATCAAGCCACTCAAGACGAGATCATTCGATCACTAGAAGCCTGTTTGTTGAATGCCGTATCAGTTTGACATCGTTGTTGTGGGTGCAGGTGTAGTGGGTCTTGCCTGTGCCAAATATTTGGTTGAACAGGGCTACTCAACATTGATTGTTGAGTCAGAAATGGCCTTTGGTACAGGTACGAGTTCGCGTAACAGTGAAGTTATCCACGCGGGTATCTATTATGAAAAAAACTCACACAAAGCTCGCCTATGTGTTCGTGGCAAGCATTTGCTTTATGAGTATTGCATAAGCCGTAGCATTCCACATAAAAGAATTGGTAAGTGGATCGTTGCTCAAACCGATACCCAAGCTGAAAAACTTCATCAGCTGCAAAAAGCAGGTAAAAGTAACGGGGTAGAAGACTTAGAGTTTCTACCCCTTCAAGCCATATCCACCGGCGAATCCAGCTTAAAAGCAGGCGAAGTGCTATATTCCCCATCCACAGGCATTTTGGATTCTCATGCCTACATGCAAAGCCTGATAAAAGATATTGAATCGGGTGGGGGTGTGATTGTTTATAGAACTCCTTTTGAGCAGGCCACTATTACGAACAATGGTTTTGAAATTCGTCTTGGCGGCGCAGATCCGGTAGCAGTCAATTCTCAATACCTCATCAACGCAGCAGGCCTTTACGCAGTCAGCGTTGCCAAAGGTATTCAAGGCTTATCAGAAAAATACATTCCTCAAGCCTGCTTTGCTAAAGGAAACTATTACGCCTATTTGGGTCAAGTACCATTCAAACGGTTAATTTATCCCGTTCCAGAAGCGGGTGGTTTGGGTATACACCTCACGCTCGATATGGGTGGCCAAGCTCGATTTGGCCCTGACGTAGAGTGGGTAGAAAAAATGGATTACCAAGTCAACGATCAGTCAAAGCAAAAGTTTGCCCTTGCCATACAAACCTATTGGCCTGAGTGTGATCCAAGCAAGCTGGCCCCAGCGTACAGTGGTATTCGTCCAAAATTGGGAACACCACAAAAATTCTCTAGTGATTTCCTTATTCAGACAAACCAAGATCATGGCGTAAGTGGTCTTATCAACTTGTTTGGAATAGAATCACCAGGTTTGACGGCCAGCTTGGCAATTGCCGAGATGGTCTCTTCAGTAGTTCAATGAATGAGTTGCTAGCATGGATATCAAAGGTAAAAAGTTTGTGGTGGTCGGCGGGGCTGGTCTGATTGGCTCGCACACGGTGGACCACCTGCTTAAGGAAGACATCGGCGAAGTCCTCATCTACGACAACTTTGTGCGCGGCACCCGCGAGAACCTGAACGAGGCGCTTAGAGACCCTCGCGTTCGAGTCTACGATGTGGGCGGCGACGTGATGCAGACCGACATCCTGCAGTCGGCCTTCAAGGGCGCCGACGGCGTGTTTCACCTTGCAGCGCTGTGGTTGCTGCAATGCCATGAGTACCCGCGCACCGCGTTCGACGTGAACGTTCGCGGTACGTTCAACGTGATGGAGGCCTGCGTGGCTAAAGGGGTCAAGCGCTTGGTTTGGTCGTCCTCTGCTTCGGTGTACGGTGACGCGGTGGAAGAGCCGATGACCGAAAGCCACCCATTCAATAACCAGAACTTCTACGGCGCCACCAAGATCGCTGGTGAAGCCATGATGCGCGCCTATCACCACCGGTACGGACTGAACTTCGTGGGCCTGCGTTACATGAACGTCTATGGCCCCCGACAGGACTATCACGGCGCGTACATCGCCGTGATCATGAAGATGCTCGACGCCATCGACAAAGGCGAGAGTCCCACCATCATGGGAGATGGCTCCGAAGCCTTTGACTTCGTCGCAGTCGAAGACTGTGGGCTGGCCAACGTGTGTGCCATGAGGGCCGACACGGTAGACAGTTTTTACAATGTGGGCACCGGCAGGCGCACATCGCTTAAGGAACTTGCTGAAAGGTTGATTGCACTCACAGGCTGCAAACAACCCATTCGCTACGCGCCACGCAGCCAAGCGACACTGGTGCGCAATCGTATCGGCTCCCCCAAGAAGGCCACTGAGGAGATCGGCTTCACCGCACAGATCGACCTTGACGAGGGTCTGCGGCGTCTGATCGAGTGGCGGGCTTCGCACAAGGCTGAGGTGGCGTCACGGCGCACCGCGGTGGGGTTGCCGACATGAATGTCGATGCGAAGTTGAATGTTCCCATCGCGCGCACTGCCTTGCTCGAGCAGGAGGTGCTTAGCGTGCTCGAGCCCCTGCGCTCAGGCTGGCTGGTGCAGGGCCCGAAGGTTCGGGAATTCGAGGAGAAGTGGTCGGTCTTTACCGGGGCCAAGCACTCCATAGCCGTCACCTCGTGCACCACCGCGCTGCACCTGTCTCTGGCCGCATTGGGCTTCGGCCCGGGCGACGAGGCCATCGTGCCTGCCTTTACCTGGGTGGCCACTGCCAACGTGGTCGAGCACCTTGGCGGCAAGGTTGTGTTTTGCGATATTGACCTCGAGACCTTCAATCTGAACCTCGAGTCACTGCGTGGTTGCATCACACCCAAGACCAAAGCCGTTTTGCCGGTTCATCTGTTCGGGCTGTCGGTCGACATGGCGCCCTTGCTGGCCTTGGCAAAGGAGCATGGTCTTTGGGTTGTTGAAGACGCCGCCTGCGGTTTTGGCAGCACTTACCAAGGGCAGCACGTCGGCACCTTCGGCGACACCGGTTGCTTCAGCTTCCATCCGCGTAAAGCCATTACTACGGGTGAAGGCGGTATGATCACCACGCAGAGCGATGCGCTGGCCGATAAATTGCGCCGCCTCCGCGACCATGGAGCGGCCATGACCGATCTGCAGCGTCACATGGGTGCACGCCCATACTTGTTGGCTGACCACCCAGACGCGGGCTACAACCAGCGCATGACCGACCTGCAAGCCGCATTGGGGGCCGCACAGATGAATCGGGCCGAGGCCATCGTGGCCGAACGTCGCCGGCTCGCCGTGATCTACGACCAAGCGTTTGCCCAACTGCCCTGGCTTACTACCCCCGCCCGGCTGGAAGGTTTCGGTCACGGGTACCAGAGCTACCCCTGCCTGTTCCATCCTGAACCTTTGAACGCGGGCTCCGTAGAGCGAGTCAACGAGCAGCGCAACGAATGGATGGATCGGCTGCAACGTGCCGGCATCTCCACTCGACCGGCCACGCACGCTGTTCACATGCTGTCCTTCTACCGAGAGAAGTATGGCCTGAATCCACAAGACTTACCCAATGCTCGCCTAGCCAACGATTGCAGTATTTCGCTTCCGTTGTTTCATGGCATGAGTGAGGCTGAGCAGCAGTACGTGATTGACCAAGTGTTGGCAGTGAGCTTCTGATGTGCGGTATCGCAGGGCTGATCCACCTGAACGGTGATGCGGTGTCTCCGGTCGTTCTCAAGCGGATGACGGACGCCATTGCGCATCGAGGCCCAGATGGTGAGGGGCAATGGATAGATGGCAATGTCGGCCTTGGACATCGGCGTCTGGCCATCATCGACCTGTCACCTCTGGGGCATCAGCCGATGATCAGCGCTGATCATCGATATGCGTTCTCATATAACGGGGAGATATACAACTTCCGCGAGTTGCGAACCGAGCTTGAAGCCGCAGGCTACAGCTTTCGATCGCAGACGGACACAGAGGTCGCCATGGTTGCGCTGGCCCATTGGGGTACCGCAGCCCTTGACCGGTTCAACGGCATGTTTGCGTTTGCGCTCTGGGACCGCCAAGAGCGCCGCATGTTGCTGGCACGCGATAGGTACGGCATCAAGCCACTCTACATCGCGCAGCAAGGCAACAGCATCTGGTTCGCCTCGGAACAGAAAGCCATTCTGTCCGATACCCGGTTTCGCCGCACCCTCGACAAGCCCGCGATGCTGGAGTACTTTACTTTCCAGAACATCTTTACTGACCGCACACTGCTGGAAGACATCCACCTGCTGCTGCCGGGGCACTTTTTGACGATTGAACTTGGTGCGAGTAAACCCCTAGTGAAGCGCACGCGCTACTGGGATTACCGCTTTCGCGAGCCCGATCAACCAGCAAGCAAGGCAGAGTACGTCGAGGAACTGGATCGGCTGTTTCGTCAGGCAGTCAACCGCCAACTGGTGAGTGACGTCGAGTTGGGTGCCTACCTGAGTGGCGGCATGGATAGCGGTTCCATCACCGCGGTAGCGGCCAGCCTCTTCCCCTATCTGAAGACATTCACTTGTGGCTTCGACCTCAGTTCCGCTTCGGGCATCGAACTCGCCTTCGATGAGCGTGTACGCGCCGAGGCCATGTCTGCGCGTTTCAAGACTGAGCACTATGAGATGGTGCTTAAGGCCGGAGACATGGAGCGCTGTCTGCCTAAACTGGCTTGGCACTTGGAAGAGCCGCGCGTGGGGCAGAGCTACCCAAATTACTACGCCGCTAAGCTGGCCGGAAAGTTCGTGAAGGTGGTGATGTCTGGCGCCGGAGGTGACGAACTCTTCGGCGGTTATCCCTGGCGTTACTACCGCGCCGTGGTGAACCAGGATTTCGAACACTATATTGATCAGTATTACGTGTTCTGGCACCGCCTGATTCCCAACAGTGTGCTGTCCAAGGTCTTCGCACCGATCTGGGGCGATGTCAAAGACGTCTGGACTCGCGATATTTTCAGAAATGTATTCCTGACGCACGACAATGAGCTAGGACGACCCGAAGACTACATCAACCACTCGCTCTACTTCGAGGCCAAGACCTTTCTGCACGGACTGTTCGTCGTCGAGGACAAGCTGAGTATGGCCCACAGCCTAGAGACTCGGGTTCCGTTCATGGACAACGATCTGGTTGACTTTGCCATGCAATGCCCCGTCAACCTTAAGTTGAACAACCTCGCGGAAGTGGTGCGGTTGAACGAAAATGAACCAGGTAACAAAACGGCCCGCTATTTCCAAAAAACCAATGACGGCAAACAGATCATGCGTGACGTCATGTCGCGGTTCATCCCGGAAGAAATCGCCACAGCTTACAAACAA
The DNA here is from genome assembly GCA_002291945.1 of Tepidimonas sp. UBA997. Classification (GTDB taxonomy): domain Bacteria; phylum Pseudomonadota; class Gammaproteobacteria; order Burkholderiales; family Burkholderiaceae_C; genus UBA997. The sequence continues at coordinate 2,408 of DBAZ01000063.1, read as the reverse complement.
GGCTTTTCCTCGCCAGATGCCAGTTGGTTCAAAGGCGACAGCATTGAATTCGTCAAACGTAAACTAATAACAGGCAGTCCCCGCATATATCAGTACCTTGATGCCGACACGTTACGAAGCCTGGTTCACCAACATCTAGATGGACAGGAAAATCGGAGACTCCTGATATGGTCATTGCTGAATTTCGAGCAGTTTCTCGCCGCCTATGAGTGATCTAGAAAATCTGCGAGTCGTTATGCTTGATCAGCAAGGTCTTGCACTTTGCGACCTTGTCCACGCCCAAAGCGCCGCGCCTCTTATTTACGGCAGCAGCGCTTACATCCGATTTTTGCTCGAAGCGCTGCCACGGACACGCTTATATCTTCTTATGGCCATGAGAGGGGATGTGCCCGTGGGCTACTTTCCCTTACTTGGTCAAGCTGCAGCTTCGGCAGGCTTCACAGTCCTGAATTCATTACCCTTTTTCGGTAGCCATGGTGGGCCAATAGTGCGCAAATCCGAACCGAATACCACAGTGATCATCGAAGCATTGCTTACTCAAGCCATCGCAATTGCGCATGAAGACCAGATGGCATCCATTACCTTAATTGAGAACCCACTGGTGCCCATGGACGCAGAGTTGCTGGCACGACACGGGCTCTTCCCGCTAGACGATCGTATCGGCCAACTCACGCCATTACCCCGCGCATCGACCATGGAAGAGGCACAAGCCGCGCTGCTATCCATTTTTCACGTCAAGACTCGCAATGCTGTCCGCAAGGGACAGCGCTTGATGCAGCAGTTTGAGAGACGTACCGATGACGAGGCGCTTCAATGGCTGCAGGCGACGCATGCGCGCTCCATTATTGCACTAGGGGGGGTTCCTAAGCCACTGGATATTTTTAATATACTACTCAAGCAATTGTCTCCGACGACCGGGGTTCGATTATACCTTGGAACGATCGGTGGCCAACCTGCAAGTGGCCTGCTACTACTCCAATACGGGAATACCACCGAATACTTCACACCAGTGGTGGCAGATGAATACAAGGATCAACAAGCCTTGTCTGCACTTGTATTGCATGCCATGGCCGAGGCCGTAGTCGAGGGCCGGGAATTCTGGAACTGGGGTGGAACTTGGCGTTCCCAAGAAGGCGTATACCGCTTCAAAAACAGGTTTGGAGCAATTGATAAAACATATCGATACTTCTTTCGCCTGCTCCAGCCTTCATTGAGTGAAATGTCGGGCTCCACCGCCAGGCAAGAATTCCCCTATTTCTATACACACCGGTACACATCATGAGCGAGCAATTTGATAGGATCAGAGCCATGTATCTAGATGGCTTTCAGCGGCATGGTGATTCACCTCATGCGCTATTGACGCCGAAGGGGCGTAACGAACTACGCTTTCGCGCCATTTCTCCGTTCGTGCTTCGGCCGGGTGTTAGGGTGCTCGACTACGGATGCGGTCTTGGCTATTTGTGGGATTATCTGCAGCGCCAAGGCAACAAAGTGGATTACACCGGGATAGACATGCTGCCCGAATTCGTCGAGGCATGTCGCAACAAACACGGCAATCACGCCCATTTCGAGTTGCTGGATGTGCGCACACCGATCCGGGAAAAATATGACGTGGTATTTGCCTCTGGCGTGTTCAATCTGCGTAGCGATACCGACGATACCCGTTCGCGTGAATACGCGCTGGACAGACTTGAAGAGCTTTTCAATGCAGCGGGTGAGGTACTGGTTTGTGATTTTTTGAGCAGCTATGTCGATTTTGTACAAGAGGATGGGCAGCATTTCAACCCGGGGATCATCACCGACTTTTGTGCCAAGCGGCTATCGCGCCGGTTCATGATTCGCCATGACCTTCTGCCCTACGAATTCACATTGATCGCATGGCGCGATGGTGCCATCCATCGGCCAGACAATATTTTTGAGGTGGACGCATCGACTATATCGTAATCGGCGGCGGGCTTTCGGGCCTCATAGCTGCCCGGCGATTGCGCCTCGCTGTTCCTCAGGCGCGTATCACCGTAGTCGAGCGAGCGCCCGTATTGGGAGGTCTGCTTGCGGGTCGAATTTACTCGTCGAACGGACTCTACTTCGATCATGGAACTCATATCTTCCAGGAGACAGGTCTACATGAAATCGACGATTTCCTCCAGAACTCCATTGGGGTTGATAACCTCATTTTATTTCCGCCTGGGCAAGGTGATTCAGCAGGTATCGTCTTCAATGGCAGTTTGCAGACCTACAGCCATTTTCCCGATCTCCGAGGCCATCCGGAGGCTGCACGGTTGATTGAAGATGTACGCACTCACATCAATAGTATTGAAGGAATTCCGGATATTGATCGACTGGCACCACTTCTTGAGGTGGCCACATCAAGGTTCGGCACTCAATATGCAAAGATCGGAAGAGCGTCG
>DBAZ01000021.1 GCA_002291945.1 Tepidimonas sp. UBA997 | reverse complement strand
AACAATGTGGCACGCTTCGAGGTCAGGTAAATCATGTCCGTCACGTCAACCCTTACCGAGCCGGGGCAGCCGGTATCGAGCCCGTTTCCAGCGCGCAAATCCCGCATGGGTACCGTGGTCTGGGGGGGGCATCGTGTCACCTTGGGCGGGCAGGCACCGGTGCGCGTGCAGTCCATGACCAACACTGATACCGCCGACGCCGTGGCCACGGTGATCCAGGTCAAGGAATTGGCGCAAGCCGGCTCAGAGCTGGTGCGCATCACCGTCAACAACGACGACGCGGCCAAGGCGGTGCCCTACATCCGCGAGCAACTCGACCGCATGGGCATCTTGGTGCCGCTGATCGGTGACTTCCACTACAACGGCCATCGGCTGCTCGCCGATTATCCCGCCATGGCGCAGGCCCTGTCCAAGTACCGCATCAACCCCGGCAACGTCGGGCGGGGCGACAAAAAAGACCGCCAATTCGGCCAGATGGTCGAAACAGCGCTGCGCTGGAACAAACACATCCGCATCGGGGTCAACTGGGGCAGCCTGGATCAGGAACTGCTGGCGTCCATGATGGACGAGAACGCCCGCCGTGCGCAGCCCTGGGACGCCAAGCGGGTCATGGTGGAGGCCCTGATCACGTCGGCGCTGCAGTCGGCGGCGCAGGCCGAGCAAATGGGCATGGCGCGTGGCGACATCGTGCTGTCGTGCAAGGTCAGTGGGGTGCAGGATCTGATCGCCGTCTATCAGGAATTGCACCGCCGCTGCGACTACCCGCTGCACCTGGGCCTGACCGAAGCGGGCATGGGCACCAAGGGCACGGTGGCTTCTGCGGCGGCCTTGTCGGTGCTGCTGCAGCAGGGCATAGGCGACACCATCCGCGTCTCGCTGACGCCGCAGCCGGGCGAGTCGCGCACCCAGGAGGTGGTGGTGGCGATGGAGATTTTGCAGGCGCTGGGCTTGCGCAGCTTCGTGCCCAGCGTCACGGCCTGCCCGGGGTGCGGACGCACCACCAGCAGCACCTTTCAGGAACTGGCCAAGCAGATCGATGATTTTTTGCGTGCTTCCATGCCGCAGTGGCGCGAGCGCTACCCCGGGGTGGAAAATCTCAAGGTCGCGGTGATGGGGTGCATCGTCAACGGGCCGGGAGAGAGCAAGCACGCCGACATCGGCATCAGCCTGCCCGGTACCGGTGAAGCGCCCGCCGCGCCGGTGTTCATCGACGGACAAAAGCGCCTGACCCTGCGCGGCGAGACCATCGGCCACGAGTTCCAGCAGATCGTCCAAGACTACATCGAGCAGAAATTCGGTTCCGCCGCGTAGGCGTGGCCGACTTCAGTAAAGCAAAGCACATGGCAGAAAAACTGAGTGCCGTCAAAGGCATGAACGATATTTTTGCGCCGGAGTCGGCGCACTGGGAATGGCTCGAAGGCAAGGTACGCCATCTGATGCTGCGCTACGCCTACCGCAACGTGCGCACCCCCATCGTCGAGCCCACGGGCCTGTTCGTGCGCGGCCTCGGCGAAGTGACCGACATCGTCGAGAAGGAAATGTACTCCTTCGAAGACCGCCTCAACGGCGAGCAGCTCACCCTGCGTCCCGAGGCCACCGCCGGGGTGGTGCGTGCAGTCATCGAGCACAACCGGCTCTACGACGGCCCCAAGCGCCTGTACTACATGGGCCCGATGTTCCGCCACGAACGCCCGCAGCGTGGTCGCTACCGCCAGTTCCATCAGGTGGGTGCCGAGGCGCTCGGTTTGGCCGGGCCGGATGTGGATGCCGAGCTCATCGTCATGGCGGCCGACCTGTGGGCCGAACTCGGCCTGACCGACCTGAGCCTCGAAATCAACAGCCTGGGCCAGCCCGCTGAACGGCTGGCGCACCGGCAGGCGCTGATCGCCTACCTGGAGCAGCACGCCGACCAGTTGGACGCCGACGCCCAGCGCCGCCTGCACAGCAACCCGCTGCGCATCCTCGACACCAAGAACCCGACCATGCAGACCTTGGTGGAGGCGGCCCCCAAGCTGATGGACTACCTCGGGCCGCAGTCGCTGGCGCACTTCGACGCCTTGCGTGGTCTGCTCGATGCCCAAGGCATTGCCTACCGCATCAACCCGCGCCTGGTGCGCGGCATGGATTATTACAACCTGAGCGTGTTCGAGTTCGTCACCACGGCGCTGGGAGCGCAGGGCACGGTGTGCGCCGGTGGGCGCTACGACGGCCTGATCGCCCAGATCGGCGGCAAGCCTGCCCCGGCGGTGGGTTGGGCGCTGGGGGTGGAGCGCATTCTGGAGCTTTTGAAGGCGCAGAACCGGCTGCCCGCCACGCCAGCGCCGGACTGTTACGCCATCGTTGCGCAGGCCCAAGGGCAGGCCAGCGTGTTGCGGGTGCTGCGGGTCTTGCGTCAGGCCGGTGTGGCGGTGCAGATGCATGCGGGTGGCCCGGACGGTCTGGGCAGCATGAAGTCCCAGTTCAAGAAGGCCGATGCCAGTGGGGCCCGCTACGCCCTCATCTTCGGCGCGAGCGAACTGGCCAACGGGCAGGTGGCCGTCAAGCCGCTGCGTGCCGATGCCCCGGGCGCGATCACCGAGCAGACGCTGTTGCCGCTCAGCACAGCGTCTGACTGGGCGGCGCAATTGCGCTGATGCCTGGGCTGTCCGTCCTGTCCGCCTACAATCCCGTCATTCATTCCGATTTTCAATCATCCCATGGCTTCCTCGTACGACCTGCAAGAGCAGGAACAAATGGCCCAGATCAAGCATTTCTGGGCTCGCTATGGTCACTGGATCACCTGGCTACTGATTGCCGTTCTGGCTGCTTACGCAGGCTGGAGCGGTTGGAAGTTCTGGGAACGACGCGGGGCCGTGGAAGCGGCCATGCTGCTGGACGAACTGGATCGTGCCGCCAGCGCCAACGATCTGGATCGCGTCCAACGAGTCTGGGCCGACATGCAGAGCAAAGTCGGCAACTCGATGCAGGCGCAACATGCCGCGTTGCTCACGGCCCGCGTCTTGCACAGGGCCGGGGAGTCCGAACAAGCCAAGCAAGCCCTGCAGGGGGTGGTCGATCGATCTGGCGACCCTGGTCTGGTGGCTGTCGCTCGTTTGCGGCTGTCCGCTCTGGCACTCGAGGCGGAAAACCCTGCAGAAGCGCTCCAGTGGCTCAGTGCCGCCGTGCCCACCGAGTTCGATGGACTTGTTGCTGATCGTCGTGGGGATATCCTCCTGGCACAAGGACAGCATGAAGAAGCCCGTCGTGCTTACCAGACCGCTTGGGAAGCCCTGAGTCCGGATCTGGACTATCGTCGTATGGTTGAGGCCAAGTTGAATGCCATGGGTGTTGATCCCTCTGGCGTCAAGCCGTGAAGGGAGACCCCCAGGTGAAGCCCATGTTTTCTCTGATGACGACGCCCATCGCTCGCACGGCTCTGGGGCTATTGCTGGTTGTCGGTGTGCTGGCCGGTTGCAGTTCCCGAAGCCCGCGACCAGACCCGGCACCTCTGGCTCCGGTCACGGCCTTGATACCCGCCACCCTGTCCTGGAACACGAGTGTGGGGGCGATGGATGCGCTGAGTGCTCCGGTGGTTCATGGCTCCACCCTGTTTCTGGCGAATGCGGCGGGGCTTGTATCTGCTCTGAACACGGCCAGTGGCGAGACGCTATGGCGCTTCGACGTTGCGACGCCACTGTCCGCCGGTGTGGGCTCCGACGGGCAGACGGTGGCCCTGGTCACGCGATCCAACGACCTCGTCGCCGTCCGCTCTGACGGCGAACGCTGGCGTGTTCGCCTCAATGCCCGCGTCTTTACTCCGCCCTTGGTGGCTGGGGGGCGTGTTTTCGTGCTGGCCGGTGACCGCAGCGTGACCGCCTTCGATGCAGCCAACGGGAGTCGTCTGTGGACCCAGCCGGCCCGTGGCACGGATACGCTGGTGCTTCAGCAATCCGGAGTGATCACGGCCGTAGGGGACACCTTGCTCGTGGGTATTGCCGGGCGTTTGGTGGCGTTTGACCCACTGAACGGCCGGATGCGCTGGGATGCCGCGATTGCCACATCACGTGGTGCCAATGAAATCGAACGCCTGGTCGATCTGGTCGGGCGGGTCGGGCGCATAGACCGCCAGGTCTGCGTCCGCGCCTTCCAGGCGGCTGTGGGCTGCGTGGATGCCGAGCGGGGTCGTCTGCTGTGGGCGCAACCGGCGGATGGTGCGGTGGGCGTGCATGCCGATGCCATTCGGGTGTACGGGGTCGAGCGCAACAGTCGCGTGGTCGCCTGGTCTCGCGCCTCCGGTGAGCGCCTGTGGTCAACGGACGCGTTTCTTCATCGGGGTCTGACCGCCCCTCTCGTTGCTGGTCGAGCCATTGCGTTCGGCGATGCCCAGGGTTTTGTCCATCTGGTCTCACGCGAAGACGGTGCCCTGCTCAATCGGCTCGCCACCGACGGTTCACCCATCATCCACGGTCCATTCCTCGCCGGTACCACTCTGATGGTGGTCAGTCGCAACGGCGGCGTCTTCGGCTGGCGTCCTGAATGAAACCGGTTCTGGCTTTGGTGGGGCGGCCCAACGTCGGGAAATCCACGCTCTACAACCGGTTGACGAAAACGCGTGACGCCATTGTGGCCGATTTTCCCGGTCTGACCCGTGATCGCCACTACGGGAATGCGCGACTCGGTCCGCGCGAGTTCATTGTGATCGACACAGGCGGCTTCGAGCCTGACGCCAGTGCCGGCATTTACAAGGAAATGGCGAAACAGACTCGGCAGGCGGTGGCGGAGTCGGATGTAGTCGTCTTTGTACTCGACGCCCGGGCAGGCCTGAGTGCGCAAGATCACGACATTGCCAATTACCTGCGCAAGCTCGATAAAACCTGTCTGTTGGTGGCCAACAAGGCCGAAGGCATGAAGGCGGGCAGCCAACTGGCCGAGTTCTACGAGTTGGGTCTGGGGGAGGTCATCCCGGTGTCTGCTGCGCATGGGCAAGGAGTTCGATCGATGGTCGAAGCGGCCCTGGATCGGATGCACTGGCCCGATGAGGTCCCTGAAGACAAGCCGGACCCTTCGATCATCAAGATTGCGGTGGCGGGCCGCCCCAATGCAGGCAAATCCACCCTCATTAACGCCTGGCTGGGCGAAGAACGCCTGGTGGCCTTCGATTTACCCGGGACCACCCGCGACGCGATTGCTGTGCCTTTTGAGCGCAACGGCCAGAAATTCGAGTTGATCGACACCGCAGGCTTGCGCCGCAAGGGCAAAGTGTTTGAGGCTGTCGAAAAGTTTTCAGTGGTCAAGACCCTGCAAGCCATCGAAGACGCTCATGTGGTTTTGTTGCTGATCGACGCCACGCAAGGCATCACCGAGCAGGATGCGCACATCGCTGGCTTCATACTCGACAGCGGGCGGGCGGTGGTGCTGGCGATCAACAAATGGGACGCGATCGACAGCTACCAGCGCGAGTTGCTTCAGCGTTCCATCGAGAGTCGCTTGGCATTTCTGAAATTTGCGCCCATGCACACCATTTCTGCGATCAAACGTCAGGGGATCGAGCCTCTCTGGAAGTCCATTGCTCAGGCTTATGCTTCGGCCTTCAAAAAGATGCCGACGCCCATGCTGACGCGGCTGCTGCAGGAAGCCGTTGCGTTTCAGGCCCCCAAACGTGGAGGCATGTACCGGCCCAAGATGCGCTATGCCCATCAGGGGGGGCTCAATCCCCCGGTGATCGTCATTCACGGCAACTCCCTGGATGCGGTGCCGGATGCTTACAAGCGCTTTCTGGAAGGCCGCTTCCGCAAGGCCTTCGACCTCGTGGGAACACCACTGAAGATTGAATTCAAAACCTCATCGAATCCATACGACGACAAGAATTGACCCGTCAGCGGGCGATCGGGCGTCGTATGTGGTATGGTTGACCCCCCTCCACTTCACCGAACACGGAAGATATCGTGACCAACAACAAAGGCCAACTCTTGCAGGACCCGTTTTTGAACCAGCTCCGCCGCGAGCATGTTCCGGTTTCCATTTACTTGGTTAACGGCATCAAGCTTCAAGGCCAGATCGAATCGTTCGACCAATACGTCGTTTTGTTGCGCAACACCGTCACCCAGATGGTCTATAAGCACGCCATTTCCACCATCGTGCCGGGGCGCCCCGTCCAGTTCGCCGCCAACAGCACCGACGGGGATTGAACCGAGCCTTGGTTTCGATGGAACGTCTGGAATCGGCGGCCCCCGGAGTCATTCTGGTGGGGGTGGATCTCGGTCTTCCCCACTTCGACGCCGAACTCGATGAATTGGCCCAGTTGGCAGAAACAGCGGGCTATCGCCTGTGCGACAAAGTCGTGTGCAAGCGCCGCGCACCGGATGCAGCCCTTTTCGTCGGCAGTGGCAAAGCCGAGGAAATCAAGGCCCTGGCTTTGGCCCATGGGGCTAGCGAAATTCTGTTCGACCAGGCTCTCAGCCCCGCTCAGCAACGCAACCTCGAACGCGAACTTGGGATGCCGGTCAATGACCGGATTTTGTTGATCCTCGACATCTTTGCGCAGCGTGCCCGCAGTCATGAAGGCAAACTTCAGGTGGACTTGGCGCGTCTGCATTACCTGTCCACGCGGCTGGTGCGCCGCTGGTCGCACCTGGAGCGTCAAAGTGGCGGCATCGGGATGCGAGGCGGGCCGGGTGAAACCCAGATCGAACTCGACCGTCGCATGATCGGAGACGCCATCAAGCGCACCCGCGAACGGCTCGACAAGGTCAAGAAACAGCGCCTGACGCAGCGGCGTCAACGAGAGCGGCGTGGCACGTTCAACATCTCGCTCGTCGGGTACACCAATGCGGGCAAGTCGTCGCTGTTCAATGCGCTGGTCAAGGCGCGAACCTACACCGCCGACCAGTTGTTTGCCACGCTCGACACGACCACGCGTCAGATGTACCTGGGCGACGTCGGGTGCAGCGCTTCGCTGTCCGATACGGTGGGTTTCATCCGCGATCTGCCTCATACGCTGGTCGATGCCTTTGCCTCCACCTTGCAGGAAGCGCACGATGCCGATCTGTTGCTCCATGTGGTCGATGCATCGAATCCGGCCTACCCGGAGCAGATCGACAATGTGATGAAGGTGTTGCATGAGATCGATGCAACCAACGTGCCGCAAATCCTGGTATTCAACAAACTGGATGCCTTGGCTCAGGAGCATCGACTGTCCCGGTTAGAGGATTCCATGGAACTTGAAGGACTGGAACGCGCTCGAATTTTTGTCAGTGCCCTGACGGGTGAGGGTCTGGGTGCTTTGCGGACCTTGCTGGCCACCCACGTGGCAGACTGGATTCAGACCCAAAGACCGCTGGCTGACCCAGCGGTGATTTGATTCGGCACAATACGACTTGTTTTAAAACTGGCAGACACATGAATATTCACTCTTTGCCCAACCGCCAGCCTTGGTGGAGCCGCGTCAAAGGCATGTTCAATCTCAACGACCCCCGCTGGGGACGAGATGAAGACAACTCCCCTCGCGACGACAACCGCGATCGCCATCAGGATTCGACGAATGGCGATGACCGACCGGAAGACCGGGGCAATCGTTCATTTCCGAATCGTCCACAAGGCTCAAAGCAGGGGCCGCCCGATCTCGATGAACTCTGGCGTGACTTCAACCGCAAGCTCGGTGGCATCCTAGGCGGTCGGGGGGGGCGTGGCGGCGGGGGCGGCAATTCCAGTGGTGGCGGCGGTGGCATGCCGTCATTCAACCCCAACC
>DBAZ01000013.1 GCA_002291945.1 Tepidimonas sp. UBA997 | reverse complement strand
GTCGCTCATGCGCTGGGCTCCTCGGTGGCGGTGAACAGGGCGGTCTCGAAAGTAGCCCAGGCCAATTGACGCAGGGTGGCGGCTTCGGTGCGTTTAGATTTCGCATCGGTCATCGCATCGCCCAGTGCTTGAGCAAGGCACTTCTGGTGGGCAGGTAGCGGCAAGGGCACCTTGAGAGCCTTGATGTCCTTGCCACCGATTGCGAAATTGCCAACAGCCGTCCGAGCTGCCGCTTCGATTTGGCTGCGCACGGCGGGCACCTGGAGCAAGCGCCAAAGGAATCCGGGTTCGATCTTTTCAGGGTCGGGCCGAACGCGAATGACTTTGTCGGGAAAAATCATGTCGTCAATGTCCACATCTACGAGTGCGGACATACCGACATACGCCAATGTGCCGTTCGTTCGACACATCAGGATATCGCCGCTCTTCAGGGCAAACTGTTCGCGCAAGGCTGGCTCATCCGCGATGAATTTGTGCTCATTCAGATCAAGCCGCCCCTTGGTGACGGCGCTGATCTTCATAACGCGTAGTGAGGTGGCTTTTTTGGATGGCCCTTTTGAACAGCCGTGGCGTACTTCCAGCAGCGCGTTCCCCAGCGCTTCAGTGGCTGTTTCCGTCTCGGCTACGCCATTCCCGATTGCGCCGCGCAAGATGCCGTCATGGCTCCACCGCTCCACATCCTTGAACCGCGCCACGAACACCGGGCGATCCGGCAAGGGCGGCGGCAGGGCCACGTCCAGCGCGGTTTCAAATGCCTGCCATCCGGCGCGCTCGATGGCATCGGCCGCCTGCTCCAGTTGCGTGGCGCGGTGGAGTGCAGCCGCATAGGCATCACACAGATCGTTCTGTTGCTCGACCGGTGGCAGCGGAATGCTCAATGCCTCAAACACATCAAGCTTGACCTCAGTTCGTCCGTCTGCCCCGGAGCGATTTGCCCAGAGCCAGTTTTTGAAATCCTGCGTTTGCAGAAGCAGCCGGAAATAACGTGGATCAATCTGCGTCACATCCGGTGTGTAAACCTTGAAGTGCGAAGTGACGACTACGTTGTCCCAACCTTCTGGCAGGACGCCTACCGCACCGTTCTTGAGATCAATTTTCGAGAGGACCACATCACCGGGCATTGCCCAAAAAAGTGGAAGGCTGTAATCCGTACCCGGTGCCACCTTGCGGCGCGATATATCGCCGCCAAAGTGAATGGTGATGGGCTGCAACTGATCAAACGGCCACTGTTCGCGATCCACCCGTTCGTGGCGCGGCGCTAAAAGTTCACCGATGGCCTTCTGCGGCAGGTGCGGCGCGATGTGCAGATGGGGGATAGTGAAAGCATCCCAGCGTTCGAGCTGCTTCCAGCGATAAACCTCGATCATGCGCGGAACTCCGGCGCTGAACCCTCCGGCATACCAGCCGTGATCCATTCCTCGTATTCACGGTAGGCAATCAACACCTCGGGCAACTCGCTGGCCACGCCCTCGCCGGTATCGCCGGTGGAGGTGATGCCCACGGTCTTGGGCGCGGCGACGAATACCGGGTAGTCGAACAGTTCGCGCACCCGCGCCCACAGCGCGGCGGTGTGGGCTTCGTCGATGGCCTTGTACCGGGCCTTCAGCTCCGACAGCAGGGCATCGCTGTGTTTTTGCCCGCCCGCCAGCGCGGTGCTGGCTTGGCTTTTGAGTTCGGCGGCCGTCTTCTTGTGTTCCTTGGCCACTTCGCCCAGCCAAAACGGTTTGCCTTGCGTGGTGGGTTTGGCTTGCTGCGGGTAAGCCGGGGCTTCGCCGCGTTGCCAGCGCGGCAGGGTGCGTTGCAGGCCGAGCGCGGCGAGTTCGGCCAGCAGGCGCGTGGCCTCAAGATCCTCGCCGCTCACGATGCGCGAGGCGTAACCGCCGTGCGCATCGTTGCGCTGGGTATCGAAACCGGCATCCAATTCGGCGTGCGCCTGCGCCCAGGCGGCTTGCCACTGCGCGGTTTCCGCCTCGGTGAACTTACGCAGAAAAACCAGCGAGGCCTTGACCGTGGCGTTGCTGGATTTGAAGGTTTCTTCCGGCAGGCTGACCACGGCCAGCAGCTTGGCGCGCCCTTCGGCCCAGCGGCGCAGCCAGGCCAGCGAGGGGTTGTTGAGGTTACCGTCGGGCAGGACTAGCCCCAAGCGCCCGCCGGGTTTGAGCAGGTTCAAGCAGCGCTCGACGAAGATCAGTTCGGTGGGCCGGTTGTTCTTGCCCTTGCCGATCTCGAACAGATCGAGGATGGGGGTCTTGCTGGCGGCGGCTTGCAGCAGGCGGTGGTGGCTTTGCTCCCATTCGCTGCCGTAGCCGCGCTCGCGACAGCGTTTCAAGTAGGCGGCGTCCACCGGCACGCGGGTTTCATCACTGCCGCCGACCTTCTGGTCTTTGCCGACGTTGGAGCCGAAGGGCGGGTTGGTCAGCACCAGGTCAAAGCGGCCATTGAAGATGCCGTTGATGTCGAGCAGGCCATCGTGGTAGTGGATGCCGCCGTGCCCGTCGCCGTGCATGATCATGTTCATCTTGGCGGTGCGGGCGGCGCGCGGTTCGGCATCGGTGCCGTAGATGCATTGCCAGGCGAGTCGCCCCACGCGGGTGTCGATGGGCTTGTTGTCGTCGCCACTGGGCAGCAGTTGAAGGTTCAGGCGCGAGAAGGCTTCTTCGATCTGGCGCTCTTCCTCGTCTTCGGGCAGGCCCAACGCCTCGATGCGGGCGCGTTCGTCGTCCTTCTGGCGTTGAATGTCCGCCACGATCTGCGCACGGACGTGCTCGAAGGCACGAATCAAAAAGCCGCCGGAACCCGATGCCGGATCGCAGATGAGCTGCGTTTCCTGCGGGTTGAGCAGATCGACCATGAACTCCACCACCGGGCGCGGGGTAAAGAACTGGCCCAGTTCACCCCGGAAGGTGGTGCCGAGGAATTTTTCGAAGGCCAGGCCCTTGATGTCGTCGCCGGTCTTGGAAAGATCGAAACGCTCCAGTTGCTTGACGATGCGGCGGAAGGTTTC
>DBAZ01000048.1 GCA_002291945.1 Tepidimonas sp. UBA997 | reverse complement strand
ACCACAAGCAGCAAGGTGGTCTTGCCGCAGCCCTCTGGCCCGATCCAGACCCCGATATCACCCGCCCGCAGGGACAGCGACACCTCACGGACAGCCGGCTGGGAGACCCCCGGATAATGCACGCTCAACTGGGAAATGGTCAGAAACATGTGCCGTATTGTAGATAATGTGCATTCTCATTCAGGCTGACATGCATCAAACCCTATCCCGATTCGGCTCCCGTGTGGCGTCCTGGCTGGCGCAATCCTTCCTGCTGCTGTTTGCCTTGCTGCTGGCCTTGCCGGTGCTGGCCTTGCTGGCCTCGTGGCTGAACTTTGACGCCGAGTCGATGGACGTGCTCAGCCAGATGGCGCAGACCGTATTGCCGGAGTACATCGGCACCAGTCTGCTGATCTGCGTGGTGGTGGCGCTGGCCGTCGCCGCAGTCGGCATGGCCACCGCCAGTGCCGTGACGCTGTTCGATTTTCCGGGGCGTCGGGTGTTCGAGTGGGCCTTGCTGCTGCCGCTGGCCGTGCCAGCCTATGTGGTGGCCTATGCCTACACCGACTTTCTGCAGTTTTCCGGGCCTATGCAGGTGTTTCTGCGCGAGACTTTTGGCCTGCAGGGCCGCGTTTTTCCTGAAATTCGCAACGCCTGGGGCGCGATCTGGGTGTTCACTTTCACCCTCTACCCCTATGTGTACCTGCTGGCGCGGGCAGCCTTGAGCGAACGTGCCGCGCACCTGATGGAGGCGGCCCGCCTGCTGGGGGCACCGCTGTGGCGCCGCATCCGTGTGGTCGCGCTGCCGCTGGCGCGTCCGGCGATCATGGCCGGGGTGGTGCTGGCACTGATGGAAACCCTGGCCGACTTTGGCGTGGCCAGCTACTTCGGCATCCAGACCTTCACCACCGGCATCTACAAAGCCTGGCTGGTGATGGACAACCGCTATGCGGCAGCCCAGTTGTCGAGCATGCTGCTGCTCACGGTGGCCTTGCTGTTGTGGGTGGAGCATCGGTCGCGCCAACGCTTGCGCTTTGCCAGCGCACGCGGCGCACGTTCCCACGGCGGTGATGCCCAGCCGGTTCGCCTGCAAGGGGCCGCTGCCGTGGGTGCCTGGGCGGTGTGCATGGTGCCGATCCTGTTCGGCTTCGTGTTGCCGGTGCTGTTCATGCTGCGCCCACTCATTGGGGGCTGGGAGGCGTTGCCCTGGCAATCCTTTGTGGAATGGTCGCTCAACAGCCTGTGGCTGGCGGGGCTGGCCGCGGCGCTGGCCACGGTGGCGGCGCTGGGTCTGGCCTTTGCCCAGCGGCGCCAACCCGGCTGGCTGACCGCAGGCGTGAATCGGGTGGCCGGGCTGGGGTATGCCATTCCCGGCGCGGTGGTGGTGGTCGGCATGCTGCTGCCGCTGGGTTGGCTGCAATCGGTGGCACCGCAAAACACCTTGGGTTTCTGGATCACCGCCACCGTTCTGGGCATCATCTGGGCCTACCTGGTGCGCTTCACCGCCGTGGCGCTGCAGTCGTTACACAGCGGCTATGCACGCATACCGGGCAGTTTCGACGACTCGGCCCGCATGTTGGGCAGCACCGGGGCCGGGCTGCTGGCCCGCGTACACTGGCCGCTGCTGCGGCGCTCCATCATGGCGGCGGCGCTGCTGGTGTTTGTCGATGTGATGAAAGAGCTGCCCGCCACGCTGGTGTTGCGGCCCTTCGGCAGTGACACACTGGCTGTCGTCACGTACCAACTGGCCCGCGACGAGCGGCTGGGTGAAGCGGCCTTGCCCGCGTTGACGCTGGTGCTGGTGGGTCTGATCCCGGTCATTCTGCTCAGCCGAACCCTGCGCAGCCAACGGTAACGTCTTCCCTTTATACTGGTCTGGTCGCTCAACCAAGTCAGTTGCCGCCGATGCTCAAGAAAATTGCCACCCGCGACGTCAGGTTGGGGATGTACATCCAGGCCTTTTGCGGTTCATGGATGGAGCACCCCTTCTGGCGCAGCAAGTTCGTGCTGACGGACCCGGCCGATTTGCGTCTGGTTCACACCTGCAGCATCCAGGAAGTGTGGATCGACGTTGCCCAGGGGCTCGATGTCGCTGAGGGCCGTGCAGCGCTGGATGCTGTCGAGTCCCCCGAGCAGATCGAGGCGGTTCAGGGGTTGGATGAAGCGATCAGTGACCGGCTGGCGGTGGTGTCGATGCAGGAAGAGCTGCAACGCGCTTCACGAATCGTGAACAGTGCGCGTGGGGCGGTGATCAGCATGTTTGCCGATGCCCGCATGGGCAAAGCGATTGACAAGGAAGTGGCACGGCAGGTGGCAGAAGACATTGCCGATTCCGTCACACGCAATTCCGGTGCCTTGATCAGCCTGGCCCGACTCAAAACCGCCGACGACTACACCTACATGCACTCGGTGGCGGTGTGTGCGCTGATGGTGTCGCTGTCGCGGCAGTTGGGGCTGAGCGATGCCGACGCCCGGAAGGCCGGTTTTGCGGGTTTGCTGCACGACATGGGCAAGGCCGACGTGCCGCTCGAAATCCTGAACAAACCCGGCAAGCTGACCGACGAGGAATTTGCACAGGTCAGGCTGCACCCGGCCTACGGTGCCAAGCGACTGCGTGAGGCGGGCATCAAGGATCCGGTGGCGTTGGATGTCTGCCTGCACCACCACGAGCGCCTGGATGGCAAGGGTTATCCGAAGCGGTTGTCGGGCGATGCGCTGTCGCAGATGGCCCGCATGGGTGCCATTTGCGACATTTACGATGCCATCACCTCCAACCGGCCCTACAAGGCCGGCTGGGACCCGGCCGAATCGTTGGCCCGCATGGCCCGGTGGGTCAATGGGCACCTCGACCCGACCATTTTCCAGGCTTTCGTGAGAAGCCTGGGCATCTACCCGACCGGCTCGCTGGTGTTGCTGAGCAACGGCAAGCTGGCTGTGGTCGTGGAGCAATCGAAAACGTCCCTGCTCAAGCCCATCGTCAAAACCGTGTTTTCTACCATCAGCAACGAACGGGTGGTGCCACAGCTCATCGATTTGTCGGAGCCGACTTGCCGCCACGGCATCGAACGGCGCGAGGACCCGGCGAAATGGAAAATCCCTGATCTGGACGCATTGTGGTCGGGCTTGCCGGTGGCTGAGCGCTGAGCGCCTGTGCTGGCCCCCCCGACAGGAATCGA